>DASWAA010000029.1:0-9883 GCA_036391385.1 Streptosporangiaceae bacterium | reverse complement strand
GACCGGCTGATCGAGCGGGACCGGCGCAAGCGGCTCGCCGGAGGCGTCCGATGACCGACGCGATCAGGATCGAGGACGTCAGCAAGTCCTTCGGCTCTAACGAGGTGCTGAAGGGAATCAGCCTGTCGGTCGCCTCGCATGAGGTGATCTGCCTGATCGGCGCGTCGGGATCGGGGAAGTCCACGCTGCTTCGCTGCGTCAACCTGCTTGAGCCGATCGACTCGGGACGGATCAGCCTGCTCGGCCAGCAGATCACCGGCCCGGGCGTCGATGCCAATCTGGTGCGCCGGCACATCGGCATCGTCTTCCAGTCGTTCAACCTCTTTCCGCACATGACCGTGCTGAAGAACGTGACGCTCGCCCCCGCCAAGGTGCTGAAGACCCCAGCTGCCCAGGCGACCAGCCAGGCCCGGGAACTGCTGGCCCGGTTCGGCCTGCTCGACAAGTGCGACGATTACCCGGACCGGCTGTCGGGCGGGCAGCAGCAGCGGGTCGCGATCGTCCGTGCCCTGGCGATGCAGCCGCAGATCATGCTGCTCGACGAGGTGACCAGCGCGCTTGACCCCGAGCTTGTCGCGGAGGTACTCGAGGTGATCAGCGAGCTCGCCGCGGGCGGGATGACGATGCTGATCGCCACGCACGAGATGGGCTTCGCCCGCGACATCGCCAGCCGGGTCTGCTTCCTCGAAGAGGGCCGGATCATCGAGGAAGCGCCGCCCGCCGAGCTGTTCACTGACCCCAAGGACGACCGGACCCGCCGCTTCCTGCGTCGCATCGTCGAGGCCAAGCGCCTGTAAAGGGGCGGCAAAGGCCGCCGCGCCGATCGCGGCCGCGGCTAGCATTGCCAGGCATCTGCGCGGAGCCGTATCGGCTCGTGATTGCCGACTGCGCTCCCTTGCCGTCAGGCGGCGTTTCGCTATAGTCGCGAAAAAGATCAATTCGAGCAATCTGGTTCTGAGGAGGGTAACCCGTGCTCAGACTTCCCAGGAAGATCACGACCGCGCTCGCCCCGGCGCTGCTGCTGGCTGGAATCGCCTCGGCGTCCGGCCCGGCGGTCGCGTCGGTAAGAACGCCGGCCTGTCCGGCACCCATCGTCACCGGCGACTCAGTGCTCTGCGGCTCGCTGGCCGACGGCGCAACGTACCTGATCGAGGTACCAGCACACTGGAACCACAAGCTCTTCCTCTACAGCCACGGCTACGTGACTCCGGGCAGCCCCAACAACGCTCAGGACGTCGGTGACCCGGTCACCGGCGGCTGGCTGCTCGGCCACGGCTTCGCGCTGGCCGGCTCGTCCTACGCCAGCACCGGCTGGGCGATCCAGCAGGCGCTGCCGGACCAGATCGCGACGCTCAAGGTGTTCGCGGCGCAGGTCGGCAAGCCGCGGCGCACGATCGCCTGGGGTCACTCGCTCGGCGGGATCATCACAGCGGGCCTGATCCAGCGCTACCCGCACCAGTTCAGCGCCGCCCTGCCGATGTGCGGCGTGCTCGCGGGCGGGGTGGCGACATGGAATACCGCGCTGGACGGCGCGTTCGCCTTCCAGCAGCTCGTCGACCCGGCCGTGCAGGTGACCGGGATTACCAGTCCGACGGCCAACCTGCAGGGAGCCGAGACCGCCGCCGCGGCGGCACAGGCGACGGCCCAGGGCCGGGCGCGGCTGGCACTCGCCGCGGCCCTTGGTGACACCCCGGGCTGGTTCACTCCGCTGTCACCGCAGCCCGCCGCGACCGACTACGCCGCACAGGAAGCGAACCAGTATCAGTGGGATGCCAGGGTGGACTTCCCGTTCATCTTCGCGTTCCGTGCCGAGCTCGAGGCGCGCGCTGGCGGCAACCCGTCCTGGAACACCGGCGTGAACTACTTCCGCCAGCTCTCCAAGTCGATCGACCTCAGTGAGGTGCAGGCGCTCTACAAGGCCGCGGGCCTGAACCTGCGCGCCGACCTGACCAAGCTGAACAGCGCGGCGCGGATCGCGGCCAAGCCGGCATCGGTTCGCTATCTGACTCAGAACATCAGCTTCAACGGCCAGATCACGATCCCCGTGCTGACGATGCACACGATCGGCGACGGGCTGGTCATCCCGCAGAACGAGCAGGCCTACGCCAGCGCGGTCCGCGGTGCCGGGCGCTCCTACCTGCTGCGCCAGGTCTTCGTCAGCCGGGCGGGGCACTGCGCGTTCACGCCAGCCGAGACGATCACCTCCGTCCAGATCCTGCTCAAGCGGCTCAGGACCGGCCAGTGGGACGGCACGGCGCTGACACCGACCGCGATGAACTCCGCGGCCGCTGCCCTCGGCCCCAGCTACAACATCTTCCTCAGCGGCGGGAACGTCGTGCCCGTTGCTCCCGCTTTCATCCAGTACCAGCCCACTCTCTACCCGCGCCCCTTCAACCTGGGTTCCTAGTCCCGGCGGATAGCACCCGGCGCGATGCGAAGGGGGCAGCGAGGTACTACCTCGCCGCCCCCTTCCGCGTCCGGATCTCCCGGTCAGCCGCCGCGCTTGATCGGCCCGAGCCTGAGCAGGCGCCACCAGGTCAGCAGCGAGTAGAAGACGAAGAGCGCCACCATCGAGCCCAGGTCGATCAGCCAGGCACGCGAGGTGTGATCCCACAGCGGGTCCGGCTTCGCGCCAGGCGGCGCGATGTGGTTGAGGTCGATGGTCGACGCGCTGGCCGCGAATCCCCACCGGGATGGCGTGAGCCAGGCGATCTGCTCCAGCCCTGCCGTTCCGGCGATCGAGAAGATGCCGCCGGTGGTCACGACCTGGATCATCACCAGCAGGAACACCAGCGGCATCGCCCGCTCGGCGGTGCTGACCAGGGACGAGGTGAACAGGCCGATCACCATCGACACCACCGCGACGCCCGCGGTGGCGATCGCGATCTCGGCGATCGGGATAGGCAGCACCGAGCCCTTCGGCGGGAACTGCTTACCCGGCAGCCCGATCGCGACCAGCAGGATCGCCTGGAACGCGCTGATCGCTCCGAGCACGATCAGCTTGGAGCACAGGTACGCCCCGGCGGACAGTCCGGCGGCCCGTTCTCGGGCATAGATCGGCCGCTCCTTGACGATCTCGCGGATCGCGTTCAGCGCGCCGGAGAAGCACGCGCAGAGCACCAGGATCAGCAGGGCGGACTGAGCGCCGGAATTGTCCGGTCCCAGGAAGCCGTGAGCCAAGGGGAAGGCTCTGACCAGCGCACCTAGCCCGAGGACAACGCCGACGAGGATGAGCAGGAACCCGCGGTCCGAAGCGAGCACCGCCGAGTACCTGCGGGTCAGCGTGAGCATCTGAGCGAACCGGTTGCTCGTCTTCGGCGCGACCGCGGGTACGGTACTCGGCGCCCGGTGGTGGATGGCGCCCGCGTCCTCCATGCCCGCCGAGATGTACTGGTGGAAGTAGGACGAGTTGCGGTACTCGGCGGCCCAGTCCCGGTTCGGCTCCGCCTCGAACGCCTGGAAGACCTCGGCCCAGCCCGGCTTGTTGAAGTGCTTGAGGCCGTCCTTCGGCGCGCCGAAGTACGCGATCTTGCCGCCGGGGACGAGCACGAGCAGCCGGTCGCACACGTCCAGGTTGGCGACCGAGTGCGTGACGACGATGACGGTGCGCCCGTCATGCGCCATGTCGCGCATCTGCTCCATGATGGACTTGTCGAGCCCGGGGTCCAGGCCCGAGGTCGGCTCGTCGAGGAAGAGCAGCGACGGCTTGGTGAGCAGCTCGAGCGCGACGTTGACCCGCTTCTGCTGGCCGCCGGACATGGCAGCGGTCTTGGTGTCGGCGTGCCTGGTCAGGGCGAGCTCGTCGAGCACCTGGTCGATCCGGTGGCCGCGCTCGGACTTGCTGGTGTCGCGGGGGAACCTCAGCTCAGCGGCGTAACCAAGCGCACGGCGTGCCGTGAGCTGAGAATGCAGGATGTTCTCCTGCGGGACGAGCCCGATCCGGTGCCGCAGCTCGGCGTAGTGCATGTAGAGGTCGCGGTCGTCGTACAGGACCGTGCCCTGCGTAGCCGGGGCGGTGCCCGTCAGCGCGCCGAGCAGCGTCGACTTGCCCGCGCCGCTCGGGCCGATGACACCCATGAGGCAGCGCTCGCCGAGCGGGAAGCTGACGTGGTCGAGCAGTATCCGGCCGCTCGGCAGCGTGACGGTCAGGTCCTTGGCGATGAAGGAGATGTCACCGGTATCGAGGAACTCCTGCAGTTCCTCGCCCACCAGCCGGAACGTGGCCGGCCCGATGCCGATGACGTCCCGCTCGGTAACCGGGGCCGACCCGACCCGCTGGCCGTTGACGAACGTGCCGTTGTGGCTGCCCAGGTCGACGATCGTGTACCCGCCGCGCGGGTCCCTGCGCAGCTCGGCGTGGTAGCGGGAGACGCTCAGGTCGGCGACGACGACCTGGTTGTCCTCGGCGCGGCCGATCCGCAGCAGCGTGGTGGGCAGCCGGAGCACGGCGCTCGGCATCCGCTCCATGCTGAGCCGCGGGGAAGGCACTGCCGGGTTTCCCGGCATGGCACCCCCGCCGTGCCCGGCTCCGGCGAGGTCGCCCGGCAGCCTGCCGACGGCGGGATTCGGCGGCGGCGTACCGGGCGCGCCGACGTACCTGGTCGCCGCTCCCTGGTTCGGCTGGACTCCGCCTGGCTGTCCCCCGGGTGCGGGCGGCGCGGAGACCGAGACGGACATGGCCGGGCCGTCGTCAGGGTGGCCAAGGCGGACGGCGCACGAGCCGGAGATGACCACGCGCTGGACCCGGTCCCGGCCCTGGAAGGTCCCGTTCGTCGATCCGACGTCCTCCAGCAGCCAGTTCGGCCCGTCCTGGCGAAGGACGGCGTGCCGCCAGGAGACGCGGGAGTCGTTGACGAAGATGTCGGATTGCGGGTCCCGGCCAATGTAATAACTACGGCCTCCGGGCAGCGAGCGCTCAGCGTCGGGCGTGCGCACGAGCAGCACCGGACCGGCGGGTGAATGCGCGGGCTCAGGCGTCATGGAGTAACTGTAGAGCCTATTTCGCGGGCCTGGGTACCGCTATGAGTACCCCTATTACCTGCTGTCTTCCCGGTATTGCCCTGCCTGATACGTCGGCAGGCCGGATCAGACGATCGGATCGATAGCTCGCGCGGAGGAAAAAGTCCGAAACATCACATGTCTAGGTTCTTAGGTAGATATTAGACACTCTTTGGTCACCCCGGACGGGTCGTGGCAGCCAGACCGCCGGCGACGTCGAGAACCGCGGCGGCATGTGGAAAGCTGAATCAGGCGGCGCGCGTCAGGCGCGTAGGTTGCGGCGGACAAGGTCAAACCGGATACTTGGAACGCCATCAGACTGACGTGCCGATTCGCTGATTTCTTTTTCAACTGAATCTTCCGGAATTGCCATATCCGGGAAGCCGCAGGCACGGCAGTGGGGGGATTGGCACGGCCAAATGCGCTGGGAGGCAGGGTGAGCGACGGCAATCCCGTGGTCCCGGGTGGCTTCGCACCCGGATCGCGGATCGCTGGTTATCTGCTGGAGGAGCAGATCGGCCAGGGGGGCATGGCGGTCGTATTCCGCGCGCACGACGAGCGACTCGACCGCACGGTGGCGCTGAAGATCCTGGCCCCGGCCCTGGCCGCCGACGAGGCGTTCAGGCAGCGGTTCATCAGGGAATCGCGCGCGGCTGCCGCGGTCGACGATCCGCACATCATCCCGGTGTTCGAGGCCGGCGAGGCCAGCGGAGTCCTGTTCATAGCGATGCGGTTCGTCCGCGGCGGCGACGTGCGGTCGCTGGTCTCGCAGTTCGGGCCGCTTCCACCCGGGCGGGTCGCTGAGATCGTGTCGCAGGTCGCGTCGGCTCTCGACGCCGCTCATGGCCGTGGCCTTGTGCACCGGGACGTCAAGCCGGCGAACATGCTGCTCGACGCGAGCGGCGGGGCGGGCAGGCCGGATCACGTCTACCTGTCCGACTTCGGGCTGAGCAAGGGATCGCTGCAGGCGAGCGGGTTGACCGGCACAGGTACCTTCCTTGGCACTTTGGACTACATCTCTCCCGAGCAGATCGAGGGCAAGCCGGTCGATGGCCGCGCCGACGAGTACGCTCTGGCGTGCGCGGCGTTCGAGTTGCTGACGGGAGTTCCTCCGTTCCAGCGCGACGAGGCCATGGCGGTGATGTACGCGCAGCTGTCCGAGCCGCCCCCGCAGCTGACCAGCCGACGGGGCGACCTTCCGACCGCCGCCGATGCCGTGTTCGCCAGGGCACTCGCCAAGCTCCCTGCTGAGCGTTACGGAAACTGCCGGGAGTTCTCCGACGCCCTGCGCGAAGCCTTCGGGATCAGGCCGTACGACTCGGGCCCCGGCTCCGTGCCGAGCGGCGAGCACCCGGCGACGCAGGTCGTGCGACAGCAGGCCCCGTCCGGCCCGTCCGGCGGCGGTACGCAGCTGGCCGGCGGTGCGCCCCCGGGCATGGGGTCCCCGGTCGGTGCCGGTGCGGCCGGCGCTGGCGCGGCCGGATCCGGCGGAGGCTATGGCGGTAACGGCGGCGCGGCCGCGACCCAGATCGCCGGCGGCGTGCACGGGAGCACCTCGCCGGACCTGACCGCCGCCCACTGGCAGCAGGGCGGTCCTGGCGACTACCAGGTCGGCCGGGCGCGCCCATGGTGGCGGTCGCCGATAGCACTGATCGCCCTCGTCGTCGTCCTTATCGGCGGCGGCGGTGCCGCGTACTTCCTGACCAAGGGCAGCGCGGGCTCGCCGCCGCCGCCGCACCATCAGGTCGCGCTCACCGCACCCGGGCCGGGCACGGTAGCGGCGTCGGGGAAGCCCATCGCCATCAGCGCCAGCCTGACGACCCTGATCGACAAGAACCCGTTCGGCGTGGCGGCAAGTCCGGATGGCAAGTTCGTCTTCGTGGCGACTGACAGCTACCTCGAGGTGTTCTCGGCTAAGCCGAACGGGAAGCTGCAGTACGACTCGCATTACCAGGTCGCGCCGAACCCGAATCAGCCGGCTACCGCCGTGACGCTGACAAGCAACGGCAGATACCTGCTGGTCGCAGCCGGTAACGGGGCCGTGGTGCTGGACGCCGGGCTGGCCGAGTCCGGCGCGCAAAGTGCCCAGGTCGGCTCGCTCACAGTGCCGGGCATCACCGGCCATGGCGGCTACGGCCGCGCGGTCGACGTGGCGATAACACCGGACGACAAGTTCGCCTTCGTGGCCCTGCAGTTCGCCAGCCAGGTCGGCGTGTTCAGCCTGGGCGACGCGGCCAGCACGGGCAGCTTCAGTTCGGCGAGCTATGTCGGATCGCTGAACGTGCCGCAGGCCGATGGCGTCACGGTGTCACCGGACGGGAAGTGGCTGTACTCGACCAGCTTCCTCACCGACGGCACGGTGAACGCCGTCAGCATCGCCTCCGCCACCAGCAACCCGAAGTCCGCGACCATGGCCTCGGCGAAGGCAGGAGCCAACCCGGCGCGGATCGTGGCGGACGGCGGCACGCTCTGGGTCACGGCCCGGCAGAGCAACTACGTGCTCGGGTACTCGGCTGCCAAGCTGACCGGCGGTCAGCCGGACAAGGCGCTGATCGCCAGGGTGCAGGTCGGCCAGCAGCCGATCGGCGAGATGCTGGTGTCCGGAGCCGGCGGATCGCGGCTGATCATCGCGAACACCGCCGGCCGCAACCTGGCCGTGGTCGACACCGCCGCCGCCCTGGCTGGCAAGCCGGCCTTGCTCGGATACATCTCGAGCGGCGGCGGCCCGCACGAGCTCGCGCTGTCGCCGGACAAGAGGTTCCTGTACGTGACGAACCGCGACTCCTCGCAGCTCCAGGTCGTCGACCTGAGCAAGCTCCCTTAACCCCGCGCCGGGAGGCGGCTGACTTGTACAACTACCAGGCACCGAAGAAGCGCTCGCGGGGCCGCAAGGCCGTGATCTGGATCGTCGTCGTGCTGGCGCTGCTCGTCGGCCTCGACTTCGGTGCGAAGGCCTTCGCGGAGAGCCAGGCCGCGTCGCAGATCCAGAAGCAGGGCTTTCCGGCCAAGCCTTCGGTCTCGATCGCCGGCTTCCCGTTCCTGACGCAGGTCATCGCCCGCGACTTCCACCAGGTGACGATCAGCGCGACCAACATCCCCGAGGGACCGATCAAGATCACCAGCCTCGATGTGGTCGCCCAGGACGTCAAGCTGAACTCGAGCTTCAACGGCGGCACGACCGGGCCGCTGCACGGCACCGTGCTGATCAGCCTCGGGGAAATCGGCGGGTTCCTGTCAGCAGCCGGACCGCTCTCGTCGTTCCTCGGCGGTGGCTCGGGCGGCGGCCTGAGGATCGTCGCCGTGGGCAACAACGAGCTCAAGGGCAGCCTGAACCTGGTCGGCGGGGCAGTTCATGCCTCGGCGACCTGGCGGGTGACGTCGGCCGGGCCGCACGAAATCAACCTGCACCTGGTCCAGAGTGGCGGAACCTTGCCGTCACAGTTCCTCGGCGCGGCGAAGAACATCACGATCCCGCTCAACTCACTGCCGGCCGGCCTGCACCTGACCGGCAAGCTGAGCTCCAGCTCAGGCGGAATCGTCGCGCACGTCACGGCGAACAGTCTGTCGTTCGGCGGCTAGGCCCGGCTCACCGTGCTGTGCCGCGCGTGCCGTGCCGCCCGGCGCGGCTCAGAACCCGATGGAGTTGAACGGCGCGGGATCGCTCGGGAAGAGCCTGGCCAGCAGGGGAACGGCGCCGGCCCGGTGCTGGGTGATGCGCCCGGCGGCCGCGAGAGTGCCGGGTGAGGCGCCGCCCAGGTAGAGCGAGCCGAGCGCGCTGATGTCCATGGTGACGTCCGGGTCGGCCATGTCCGCGCGGCCGCAGTCCGCTCCGCCGTCGCAGGCTTCGAGCCGCCACACCCCGGTGTTCTCCGGACACATCGCGTCCGCGGCAATCGCCAGTGTCAGGACTCCATCTGTGCCGTACGTGCGCGCCCGCAAGGCGGCACCCACGTCCAGAACGCGGATCCAGAGGTTGTCCGAGGATCGGGTGACGCGCAAGGCCCGCGGGTTCCGCAGCATCCACCGCAGCGGTTCATCGAAAGGCCGTCCCGCGGCCACGACCCGGCGGGTGAGATCGAAGTCGCTCAGCAACCGCCAGATGGCCGAATACGCGGCCACGCTCGTGGCCTCGAAGGCCTCCACGACAAGGGTGCCAACCTCGGACTCATCCGCGGACCAGGGCAGCCGGTAATTCGCGATCCCATCGATGACCCCGTCGGCGTCTCGGTGAATCACGATCCGGACAGGACCGTCTGTCCCGTCCGGATCATCGCCGAGGCTGGCCCACCGGCCGGATTGCGCGCTGACCTCCCCGACCCGGTGCCGGCGAGCCTGTTCGTGCAGCGCCGGCCACGCATTCCTGGCTACGTCGGCGCTGACGAGCTCGAGCGCGCCCTCGTGCGGTGATGCCTGGAGAAACTCGGCCTGGGTGCGTTCGAGCTCCCACCGCGCCCGCAAGGTAGCCGGGGAGAATCCGAAGCGCCCGTAGATGCTCCCCTCGCTGGCGCTCAGCCCGAGGACGGACTCACCGTGGTCACGGGCGTCAGCGAACATCGCGGCCATCATGGCGCGGAGCAGCCCACGGCGCCGGTGGGTCGCGACGACTCCCGTCGACGTAACCCCGCCCATCGGAATCTGGCGCAGGCCGGGCACCGTCAGCTGCAGGGACAGCAGCGCCGAACCGCCGGCGATCTTCCCGTCGACGAAGGCGGCCTGAGACCGGAACCCTGCCGAGACCACCTCCTCGGCATAGGTCTCGAGCTGATCGGCGGTCGCCGGAGCGCTCGGCGGTGGCCACGCGCCCGCACCTCCGTGCCAGGCCGCCGGTGCGGGCTCCCAGCTCGGCAGGCCGTTCGCGAAAGGAAGGACACGCAGGTACTCGACG
>DASWAA010000028.1:0-8054 GCA_036391385.1 Streptosporangiaceae bacterium | reverse complement strand
TAGCTCTCGGCGACGGTGAAGGCCAGGTCCAGGGCCTGGCCGCGGTTCAGGCGCGGGTCGCAGGCCGTCTCGTAGCGCTGGTACAGGTCGCCGGCGACGATCTCGTGACTGCCGCCGACGCACTCGGTGACGTTGTCGCCGGTGAACTCGATATGGATGCCGCCAGGATGCGTCCCGGCGGCACGGTGCACGTCGAAGAAACCGCGCAGCTCGTCGAGCACGTCGTCGAAGTGCCTGGTCTTATGCCCGCTCGGCGCCTCGAAGGTATTGCCGTGCATCGGGTCGCAGATCCACGCGACCGGCGCGCCGGCCTGGGCAACCGCCTCGACGAGCGGCGGCAGCACGTCCCTGATCCGCCCGGCGCCCATCCGCGTGATCAGCGTCAGCCGGCCGGGCTGGCGCCGCGGGTTCAGCGCACCTACCAGCGCGACGAGGTCCTGCGGTGTAGTGCCCGGCCCGACCTTGACGCCGATCGGGTTGCTGATCGAGCGGGCGAACTCCACGTGCGCGCCGTCGATCGCCCTAGTGCGCTCGCCGATCCACAGGAAATGCGCCGAAGTGTCATAGACCCGGCCCGTCCGCGAGTCGACCCTGGCCAGGGCCTGCTCGTAATCGAGCAGCAGCGCCTCATGGCTGGAGTACAGCTCGACCGTGCGCAGCTCCTGCGGTTCGGCCCCGCAAGCCCGCATGAAGCTCAGCGCCCGGTCGATCTCGCCCGCGAGGCGCTCGTAACGCTGCCCGGCCGGGCTGTCGGCCACGAAGTCCTGGTTCCAGGCGTGCACCTGGTGCAAGTCCGCGTAGCCGCCGGTGGTGAACGCCCGGCAGAGGTTCAGCGTGACGGCCGAGCAGTGATAGGCGCGCAGCAGCCGACCAGGGTCAGGGGTCCTTGCCTGTGCCGAGAAGTCGAGCCCGTTCACCGCATCGCCGCGGTAGGCGGGCAACTCGACGCCGTCCCTGATCTCGGTCGGCCGCGACCGTGGCTTGGCGAACTGGCCGGCCATCCGGCCGATCTTCACGACGGGAACGCTCGCGCCGTAGGTCAGCACGACCGCCATCTGCAGCAGGGTCTGTAGCTTCGCGCGCACGGCCGAGGCGGTCGAGCCTGCGAAGGTCTCCGCGCAGTCACCGCCCTGAAGCAGGAACGCCTCGCCTCTGGTGACCGCCGCCAGCCGCTCGGTGAGCAGGTCGCACTCTCCGGCGAAAACCAGCGGCGGCAGCTGCGCGAGTTCCGCGGTGACGGCCGCGAGCTGACCAGGGTCGGGCCAGTCTGGCTGCTGCGCGGCCAGCCGGTCGCGCCAGGCTGCCGGCTCCGCTGGCCCGCCGGGAACCCTGGCGAGCCCGGGTGCGAGGTCGAGCCAGCCCTCGGACGACGCTGTGGCAGTCATCCGGGCCGGCCAGGCAGGAGGCGATGGTGACAGATCACTGACACAGGCTAAGCGCAGCGCGACGTGTGATGGCCTGCCAGGGGTCGGATCGCTCGTGAGGTGGCCTAATGAGGCGCGAGACCGGGTCGTTGTTGCCATTTACCGAAACAGGTGGCATAAGCGCACATGCTTCCTAGGATGCTGTAGCTAGTCTCCGGTGGCGCCAGCCTGCCGTACGCGAAGGCAGAATCCACATCGAGCCGAGGACGACGATGACGACAGACGCGCGCACACAGGAGTGCCCCGAGTGCGGTAGCCGCCTAGCGGCCGACCCCCGGTTCGTCGCCTGGTGTCAGGAATGTGACTGGAACCTAGATCCGGCTCCGCCGAAACCGCAGACGCGCCTGCAGGCGCTGCTGTCGGTCAGGGCCGACAGGCTGGCCAGGAGGCTGTTCGACAGCTCGACGGCGATCGAGCAGGAGTTGGCCGAGGGAGCCCTCGCCGTCACCGGAAGACTGCGGGATGCTCTCGGCGCGCCGATGATCAGATCGCGGGCCGCTGTCGCCGGTGAAGGCATCCCGGGGGAGATGTGAGAATGTCTGCATGGACCTCGCGTCGCTAGGCCGTCAGCGTGACGTCGTCCTGCTCGGCTCTACCGGGTCTATCGGCACGCAGGCCGCTGACATCGTGCGGCGTAACCCGGACCGGTTCACGCTGAAGGCGCTCGCCGCCGGCGGCGGCAACCCGGCCCTGCTCGCGGCTCAGGCGATCGAGTTCGGGGTGGAGGTCGTCGCCGTCGCCAGCGAGGCCGCCGCCTCCGACGTGCGGGCCGCGCTGGACAGGCTGGCACGCGAAGGCGCGGCCGGTGATCGCGGGGGCGGCAGGTCTGGCAGCCGGGACAGGGCTATCCCGCAGGTGCATGCCGGTCCTGACGCCGTCGCCGAGGTCGCCGCCTGGCCAGCCGACATCGTTCTGAACGCGGTCACCGGAGCAGTCGGTCTTGCCGCCACGCTCGCCGCGCTGGACGCGGGCCGGGTGCTGGCGCTGGCCAACAAGGAATCGCTGATCATGGGCGGTCGGCTGGTCACGGACCGGGCGGCGCCTGGCCAGATCGTCCCGGTCGACTCCGAGCACTCGGCGATCGCCCAGTGCCTGCGCGGCGGCCGGGCGCAGGAGATACGCAGGCTGATCGTGACCGCCAGCGGCGGGCCCTTCCTGCGCTGGACGCCGGAGCAGATCGCGACCGCGACGCCGGCTCAGGCGCTGGCGCACCCCACCTGGAACATGGGGCCGGTGATCACGATCAACTCAGCCACGATGGTGAACAAGGGCCTGGAGGTGATCGAGGCCCACCTGCTTTTCGGCATCGACCTCGACGACATCGAGGTGGTAGTGCACCGCCAGTCGGTGATCCACTCGATGGTCGAGTTCACCGACGGCTCGACGATCGCCCAGGCCAGCCCGCCTGACATGCGGCTGCCGATCGCGCTCGCGCTCGCCTGGCCCGAGCGGGTGGCGGGTGCCGCTAGCCCGGTCGACTGGGGCCAGGCCCAGTCCTGGACCTTCGAGCCTCTCGACAACGACGCCTTTCCCGCGGTCGCCCTGGCAAGGGCGGCGGCCACGGCCGCCGGCACCGTCCCGGCGGTGTACAACGCCGCGAACGAGGAATGCGTGGCCGCCTTCGTCGCGGGCCGCATCCCCTTTGCGAGGATCGTCGACACCATTGCGCGGGTAGTCTCGGAACATGACGGCTCCGGGCCCGGATTCGGGCTGGAGGACGTGCTCGCCGCCGATAGCTGGGCGCGGCGGCGGGCGCGTGAGCTGACTACCACGGCAGCAAGTGCCCGGTAAGCCGGCGCTCGCGCGCGGTCCCGCGCGCCGGGCGCGCGGGAAGGGAGAACCAGCCAGGTGAGCTACCTCATCGGCGTGCTCATCTTCGTCGTCGCCATCCTGGTCTCGATCATGCTGCACGAGTTCGGGCACTTCGCCACGGCCAAGGCCTTCAAGATGAAGGCCACCCAGTTCTTCGTCGGCTTCGGCAACACGCTCTGGTCGGTGCGCCGGGGCGAGACCGAGTACGGCGTTAAGTCACTGCCCGTGGGCGGGTTCGTGAAGATCGTCGGGATGACCAGCATGGACGAGGTCGACCCGGCCGACGAGCCGAGGTCGTTCCGCAGCAAGCCCGGGTGGCAGCGGGTGATCGTGCTGTCCGCAGGGTCGTTCATGCACTTCATGATCGCGCTGGTGCTGCTCTGGGTGCTGGCGGTAGGAATCGGCTCGGCCGTCCCCAACTCGACGATCGTGACGGTCTCGGCCTGCGTGCCGTCCAGCCAGGTGGCCAGCTGCGGTCACGGTGACCCCGCGTCACCCGCCGCGAAGGCCGGGCTGAAGTCCGGCGACAAGATCATCGCCGTAGCCGGCCGGCCCGTGCACAGCTACACGGGCCTGGTGGCAGTGATCAGGAGGAGGCGGCCGCAGGTCCCGGTGACGCTGACAGTGCTGCGCCACGGCAAGACGTCTGATTTCCGGGTCGTGCTGGTCCATCCCAGCTGGGACACGAAGAAGGGCAGGAAGTTCTCCTTCCTCGGCGTCGCGCCGACCGTGACCTATCACCGGGCCGGGCCGGTCGCCGCGATCGGCCAGGCAGGCTCCGGGTTCGGCAAGATCGTCTCGGAATCGGTGGCGGGCCTGTCGCGGATCCCGTGCGCCATCCCCGTCCTGTTCTCCAAGGACCGTTCCCATTCAGCCTGCGGTCAGATCAGCAGCGTCGTGGGCGCCGCTAACGTCACCGGCCAGGTGCTGTCGAATGGCTACACCTGGCGGCAGACGACCTCGGTCGTCTTCCAGATCGTCATCTCGGTGAACATCTTCGTCGGGATCTTCAATCTGCTGCCGCTGCTGCCACTGGACGGCGGGCACATCGCCATCGTCTTGTATGAGCGGCTGCGGGCCGCCGTCGCCCGGCTGCGCCGCCGGCCGGATCCCGGACTGGTCGACATCTCCCGGCTGATCCCTGTCAGCGTCGGCGTGTTCGCGCTGCTTGTCGGCCTGAGCCTGCTGCTGATCGCCGCCGACATCTTCAACCCGCTTACGCTGAGCCAGTGACATCGGGTCAGTGACGACGAGCCAGACAACACGACGACTGTGAGGCGAGGAGTCCGATGACAGTCAACCTTGGCCTGCCTCAGGTGCCGCCTGCTCCGCTGGCGCCGAGGCGGGCGTCGAGGCAGATCATGGTCGGCAAGGGCAAGCATGCCGTGCCAGTTGGCGGCGGTGCCCCGGTGTCGGTGCAGTCGATGACCACGACGCTGACCGCCGACGTGAACGCGACACTCCAGCAGATCGCCGAGCTGACGGCGGCGGGCTGCCAGATCGTCCGGGTCGCCGTCCCGTCGCAGGACGACGCTGACGCGCTGCCGGAGATCGCCAGGAAGTCACAGATCCCGGTGATCGCCGACATCCACTTCCAGCCCAAGTACGTCTTCGCGGCGATCGACGCGGGCTGCGCGGCGGTCCGGGTCAACCCGGGCAACATCAAGGCGTTCGACGACAAGGTCGGCGAGATCGCCAGGGCCGCGACTGACGCGCAGGTCCCGATCAGGATCGGCGTCAACGCCGGCTCGCTGGATAAGCGGCTGCTGAGCAAGTACGGCAAGGCGACGCCGGAGGCGCTGACCGAGTCGGCGCTGTGGGAGTGCTCGCTGTTCGAGGAGCACGGCTTCGGTGACATCAAGATCTCGGTCAAGCACCACGACCCGGTGGTGATGATCCAGGCGTACCGGATGCTCGCTGAGCGCTGCGACTACCCGCTGCACCTCGGCGTCACCGAGGCGGGACCGGCCTTCCAGGGCACGGTCAAGTCCGCGGTCGCGTTCGGCGCCCTGCTGGCCGAGGGCATCGGCGACACGATCCGGGTGTCGCTCTCCGCCCCGCCCGTGGAAGAGGTCAAGGTGGGCAACGCGATCCTGGAGTCGCTAGGTCTGCGCGCCCGCGGACTGGAGATCGTCTCCTGCCCGTCCTGCGGTCGCGCCCAGGTCGACGTCTACACCCTGGCCGATCAGGTGACAGCCGCCCTTGACGGCCTCGACGTGCCGCTGCGGGTCGCCGTGATGGGCTGCGTTGTCAATGGTCCGGGAGAGGCCAGGGAGGCCGACCTCGGTGTCGCATCGGGCAACGGCAAGGGCCAGATCTTCGTGCGCGGCGAAGTGATCGCCACGGTGCCCGAGTCGCAGATCGTCGAGACGCTCATCGAGCAGGCCATGAAGCTTGCTGAGACAATGTCGGCGCCGGAGTCCTGAGGACCCGCCCCGCCCTCGCGGGGCCCGAGGACGAGCAGGCCGTCATGGGCCGTAGCTGGGCGGGGAAGCGGGAGAAGGAGATGCGCCGATGAGAAGAGCCCTGCTCGCGATCGCCGCGGCCGTGGCTATGGCCGTGTCGGCGTGCACGCCGGGACCGCACTCCCCGGGTGGCAGCGGGCACGCTAGCTCTGGGTACCCGGCCGGGCCGGCCCAGCCGTCCGCGCTGCACTGGCACTCGTGCAACGGGTCAGGCTCGACGGTGCGGTGCGCGTCGCTGCGGGTACCGCTGGACTACGCTCACCCGTCCGGGCGGCAGATCACGCTGGCGCTCTCCGAGGTGCCGGCGACCGCGCCCGTAAGCCAGCGGCTGGGCATCCTGCTGGTCAACCCGGGCGGACCGGGCGGCAGCGGGATCGGGATGGAAAGCTTCGTCGCCCAGGGTCTCAGCCCGTCGGTGGCGGCGAGATACGACATCATCGGCTTCGACACCAGGGGCGTCGGAGCCTCAGTCCCCGCGATGCACTGTGATCCGGCGTTCTTCGCTCACGAGCGGCCCAATTACATCCCCGCGAGCGCGAAGGCCGAGCAGGTGCTGGTCGGGCGCGCTAGGGCCTATGCCGCCTTCTGCCAGAAGAAGTACTCCTGGCTACTGCCTTACATGACGACGGTCAACATCGCCAGGGACATGGATCAGATCCGCGCGGCGACGGGCCAGCAGCAGCTGAGCTACCTCGCCTTCTCCTACGGCACCTACATCGGCCAGGTGTACGCGACCTTGTTCCCGCACCGGGTCAGGCGGATGGTGCTCGACAGCATCGTGGACCCGACCGGAGTCTGGTACCAGGCCAACATCGAGCAGGACTACGCGTTCCAGGGCAGGATGCAGGCGTTCTTCGCGTGGATGGCCAGGTACAACCGGGTCTACCACCTGGGCGCGACGGCCGTGCAGACCAGCCAGTCCTGGTACGCGGCCCGCGCACGGCTGCTCGCGCACCCGGTGAGCCAGCCCTCGGGTCCGGCCATCGGCCCGGACGAGTACGACGACACCTACATCGTCGGCGGCTACGACAACGGATACTGGCCGCAGCTGGCCAGCGCTCTCGCCGCTTACCTGCATGGCAACTCGACCAGCCGGCTGATCAGCTCGTTCAACCAGGCAGGCAAGCAGAGCGAGAACGAGTTCGCCGTGTACAACGCGGTGGAGTGCGCCGACGTGGCCTGGCCGCGTACCTGGGCGAAGTGGAACTCCGACACCCGCCGGGTCTACCGGACCGCGCCGTTCGAGGCCTGGGACAACACGTGGTTCAACGCGGCCTGCGCGTTCTGGCCGGTGCACGGGCCCGCCCATCCGATGCGGGTCGGTGCGCCTGGGCTGCCGGGCATCCTGATGGTGCAGGGCACGCTCGACGCGGCGACGCCGTATGCCGGGGCGCTGCGGGCACGCAGGGCCTTTCCGACCGCGCGGATGGTCGTGGTGCGCGGCGGCGGCAATCACGGTCAGTCGCTCAGCTACCCGCCGAACCAGTGCGTCAACGGGTACCTGAACCGCTATCTCGCGACTGGCGCGCTGCCATCGGGTCCCGGGCAGGTGAACGCGACGTGCCCGGCGCTGCCAGATCCGGTGCCAACTGGCTGAGCCGGCCGGAGTAGCGCAGACCGCACGGCGGACCTGCCATTACCCTGGAGTGGTGCTGCGCACCCGGGCGGGGCAGTCATCGGCGCTCCGCCTCCTGACAGATCGCGACCGCGACGAGGCCATAGCACTGTGCGATCGGGATCCGGTCACGAACGTCTTCGTCGGCGCGCGGATCAGGACCGGCGGGCTCGATCCGATGCGGCTCGGCGCCCAGGTCTGGGGCTACCACGAGTCTGACCGCCTGGTCTCGCTCTGCTACTGCGGTGCCAACATGGTCCCTGTACAGGCAGTGCCGGCAGCCATCGTGGCCTTCGCCGAGAAGGCGAGACGCCAGGGCAGGCGCTGCTCGTCGATCGTGGGCCCGGCCGAGGTGGTCGGGGATCTCTGGCGGCAGCTTGCCCCTTTCTGGGACCGCCCGCGCGAGGTCAGGTACCGCCAGCCGGTGATGGCCATTGCTCGCGATCCGCTTGTGCAGGCTGATCCGGCGGTGCGCAAGGTCCGCGCCGACGAACTCGGGATCTTGCTGCCCGCCAGCGTGGCGATGTTCACCGAGGAAGTAGGCGTCTCGCCGATCGGTGCGGACGGCGGATCGGCGTACCGGGCCAGGGTCGGCGAGCTGATCGCGCACGGCAGGTCGTTCGCCAGGATCGACGGCGGCACGATCGTCTTCAAGGCCGAGGTCGGCGCGGTGACCCCGCGCGCCTGCCAGATCCAGGGGGTATGGGTGCCGCCAGCGCTGCGGGGGCGCGGGCACGC
>DASWAA010000027.1:0-24390 GCA_036391385.1 Streptosporangiaceae bacterium | reverse complement strand
ACGTCGACCCAGCTGTAGCGCAGCGTGATGATGCCGGATCCAGCCAGAGCGTTGTCCCTGCGGATGTCCTGCCATCGGGACTCGGCCGGGTGCCAGGCTGCGCCATCTAGCTCGACATCGAGCCCGAAGTCGCCGTACAGGTTGTCCAGGTAGGCGCTGCGTCCTCCGTTCGCCATCCTGGCCTGGCGCTGTGGCCGGGGTAGCCCGTGCGGCCGCTCGACCATTCGCAGGTATCGGCGCTCCAGATGGGAGAGTATCCCGTCGGAAATCTCGCCCACCGCGATCAGCACGTCGGTACGCCAGCGCATCCTGGACCGGCTGGCCACGGCGGCGAGCAGCTGATCGGGCGTGACGAGCCGTCGCCCGCATGCTGTCGCAAGCCAGGAGAACGCGGCGTCGAGGGTCTCCGACATGCTGACCAGGTCGAGCACGGTCTCTTCTGGGCGGGTCCTTGGCGGCGTCCTCGCCGGGTGCCGGGCGGAAGGAAGCCGGTCCGACCGGTGCACGACGATGCGCGGACGGTCGTGATCGAACTCACGGTCGGAGATCCATACCCGTTTGCTGGCCGGGATCGTGACGTGAATGGCGTCGCGGGGCCGGTCGACGAGGCCGTCCAGCTCGGCGGCACTGAAATGGCTAAGCGCCGCTTGCGGCCCGCAGCGGAGTACGGCGGCCCAGAGTGCGGCATCCCACGAGACCGGGCCGGTGTAGGCGGCGTAGACCCCCGATACAGGGACTGCCACCGGCCAACGCGCAATTGCCCGTCGATAGCGATGAGGTCGGCGGGCGAGCCGGAGGCTTGCCAGCGAGCCAGGATTCCGCGCTGGAAGGCCGCCAGGTCGCCGCACTCGCTCGAGAGTCGGATTGCCATGCCCGAGAGACTGCCGAGCCGCGGTCCGATCGTGATACCGGGCCTGCTGGCCTGTGGACAGCGTCCCGCGCTGTCGGCTGCCCTGTGGACAACCTCGAACAACTGTCAGATCACGCCGCTACGATCCGCGCCCCCCGCCCCGCCCCGCCCCGCGCCCCGCCCCGCCCCGCCCCTCGCCCGCCCTGCGGCCGCCCCGCCCCGCGATCCAAGATCAACGGATGTCTCTCAGCACGAATCGCTGAGAGACATCCGTTGAATCACGGGGAAGGCTCGGGCAGCGGCTGAATCACGGGGAAGGCTCGGGCGGCGAGGACGGCTCGGGCGGCGAGGACGGCTCGGGCGGCGGGGCGGCACGCGCCGTCCGGGCAGGTGCCGGCGCAGGCTTCGCGGCCTGCTCGTCGTGGACCAGCCAGAGCACGGCGAGCGGCGGGATGGTGAGCACCGCAGATGCGGGTCGGCCGTGCCAGGGCACGTCTACCGAGTCGACCGCTCCCAGGTTCCAGACCCCGCTTCCGCCGTAGTCGGCCGCGTCGCTGTTGATCATCTCTCGCCAGCGGCCGGTCTGCGGAAGCCCGACCCGGTAGCTGTGATGCGGCTCGCCAGAGAAGTTGACCACGCAGGCCAGCGCTGGGGCGTCCCCGGCGAACCGAAGGAACGAGATCACGTTGCCTGACGCATCGTTCGCGTCGATCCAGCTGAAGCCGGCCGGCGAGAAGTCCTCGCGCCACAGCGCCGGCAGCTGCCGGTAGGCCGCGTTCAGGTCGCCGACGAGCCGCTGCAGCCCGGCATGGGCCGGGTTGTCGAGCTCACCCCAGTCCAGCCCGCGCTCCTGGGACCACTCCGACTCCTGGCCGAACTCGGACCCCATGAACAGCAGCTGCTTGCCCGGGTGCGCCCACATGTAGCCGAGCAGGGCGCGCAGTGTGGCGAACCGCTTCCAGTCGTCGCCCGGCATCTTGCGCAGCAGCGAGCCCTTGCCGTGTACCACCTCGTCGTGGGAGAGCGGCAGCGTGAAGTTCTCGCTGTAGGCGTACACCATCGAGAACGTCAGCTCGTTGTGGTGGTAGTGCCGGTACAGCGGGTCGTGCGACAGGTACGCCAGCGTGTCGTGCATCCAGCCCATGTTCCACTTCAGCCCGAAACCGAGCCCGCCAAGGTGGACTGGCCTGGTCACGCCCGGCCAGGCGGTCGACTCCTCGGCGATCATCACGATCCCGGCCGACCGCTTGTAGCAGGTCGCGTTGACCTCTTGCAGGAATGACACGGCGTCCAGGTTCTCCCGGCCGCCCAGCACGTTCGGCGTCCACTCACCGGGCTTGCGGGAGTAATCCAGGTAGAGCATCGAGGCGACGGCGTCGACCCGCAGCCCGTCGATGTGGAACTCCTCCAGCCAGTAGACCGCGTTGGCGACGAGGAAGTTGCGCACCTCGCGGCGGCCGAAGTCGAAGATCAGGGTCCCCCAGTCCGGGTGCTCGCCCCGGCGCGGATCGGAATGCTCGTACAGCGAGGTCCCGTCGAACCTGGCGAGCGCCCACGAGTCCTTCGGGAAATGGGCGGGCACCCAGTCGACGAACACGCCGATCCCGGCCCGGTGCAGCCGGTCGACCAGATAGCGGAAGTCGTCCGGCGTCCCGAACCTCGCCGACGGCGCGTAATACGACGTCACCTGATAGCCCCAGGATCCGCCGAACGGGTGCTCGGCTACCGGCATGAACTCCACGTGCGTGAACCCCCGGTCACGCACATAGTCAACGAGAGCCTCGGCGAGCTGTGCGTACGATAGCCCGGGCCGCCAGGAGCCGATGTGTACCTCGTACACGCTCATCGGCTCCCGCAGCGGATCGCGCTGGCCGCGCGCCGTCATCCAGTCCTGGTCATCCCAGTGGTATCCGGACTCGTAGACGACCGACGCGGTCGCCGGCGGGGCTTCGGCGAACGCCGCCATCGGGTCGGCCTTGCGGTGCCAGATTCCGTCCTGGCCGCAGATCTCGAACTTGTACCTAGCGCCGGTTCCCACCCCGGGCAGGAACAGCTCCCACACGCCAGAGCCGCCGAGCGAGCGCATCGGGTGCGCCCGGCCGTCCCAGTGGTTGAAGTCGCCGATCACGCGGACACCACGGGCGCTCGGCGCCCAGACGGCGAACGAGGTTCCGTCCAGATCCGGCCTGACCCGCGCGCCGAGAACACGCCACAGTTCCTCGTGCCTGCCCTCGCCGATCAGATGCAGGTCCATCTCGCCGAGCGTGGGCAGCTGCCGGTACGGGTCGTCGGCAAGGAGCTCCGGCCCGTCGGCGGTGTAGCCGACCGCCAGCCGGTAGTCGCTGATACCAGCCGAGGGAACGGTGACGGAGAACACTCCCTCGTGCACATGCCGCATCGCGAACCTGGTGCCGTCCGGCAGTACCACGGCGACCGACGATGCTAGCGGCCTGAGCGCGCGGATGACGGTCCCGTCGTGGCTCGGGTGCGCACCGAGCACCGCGTGCGGGTCGTGGTGCTGGCCGGCCAGGATCCGGTCGATCTCGTGCTGGCCGATGGGGTCGGGCACGTCCACCGGGCTTGCGGGCTTGCCTGCGGCTGTCATTGGCTTGCCTCCGCGAGTGCGGCGAGCGGGATCGGGAGCCAGTCTGGCCGGTGCCTGGCCTCGTATCCGGCCTCGTACACGGCCTTGGCGTAGGTCAGCGCACGAAGCAGGTGCTGGTCCAGGTTCGGATCGGCGCCTCCGGCCTGCGCATATCCGGCCAGGAACGCCTCCTGGCAGCGGCGCACCCAGGCGTGTGCGGCCGAGGCGAGCCGCTGGTCGGCCGGATGCCGCAGCGCCTGGTGCCTCGCCGCATAGTCGAAGGAGCGGAGCATTCCGGCCACGTCCCGCTGCGCCGGAGCGAATGCCGTGCGCCTGGCTAGCGGCACCGAAGGCTCGCCCTCGAAATCGAGCACCACCCAGCCATCGCCGGTGCTGAGCACCTGGGCGAGGTGGTAATCACCGTGGATTCGCTGGACGACGACCTCGCTGCCCGGCCTGGCGAGCTCCGCATAGCAGGCCAGTACCCCGGCCTGGTACTGGCGAAGCTCGGGCACGACGGCCACGGCGCCGGCCAGGTCGGCCTCCAGCGCCCTGGCCATCGCGCCGAGTTCGGCGGCGCTGAGCGTGCTGGTGCCGAATGCGGCCGCGAGCTCGGCGTGCAGTCGCGCCGTGGCCTGGCCGAGCAGCCTGGCCTGCGCCGAGAAGTCCGGCTGGCCGGCCTGCATGCTGGCAGTCGCCAGCGACCAGCCGTCGGTGGCGCCGGCGTAGAACTCGGACATGATCGCCAGCACGGTCGGCTCGGCTCCGGTGAGCTCGATCCAGCCAAGCGGCGCGGGGACCAGCTTCGATCCTGCCCTGGCCAGCGCCGAGGGTATCTCCAGGTCGGGGTGCCGGCCGGGTGATGGCCGCCTGAGCACCTTGAGTATGGCCCTGTCACCGAAGACGATGCTGGTGTTGCTCGCCAGGGCGGGAAGGATCCGGGCAGCGGCGTCGCGATCGACGACGGCTCCCGGCTCTCGGGCGAACCTCAGCTGCGCGGCTGTGCGCTCGTCGGCGATGCCGCGCAGCAGGACGGTCGCCAGGCCTGGGTCGAGCGCGCCGTCGCAGGCGATCCTTCCATCGGGCAAGGTGCCGATCACCGATCCGGCGAGTTCTGGCGGCACGTTCGCCCGGAAGGCTACGAGCACCTGGTAGCTGACGGTCTCCGGGCCGAGCCTGACGTCCGCGATCAGGTGCCGCAGCTCCGGATCAGGCCCGGAGAGCGCGATATCGGAGGTGATCGTCACGCCGGGGACGTGAGCGGCCCCGCCCGCGAACCAGCGCTGGGCCGGCATCCAGGCCGCGAGCAGCCGCTCGAGGTCTGCGTGCTCGGCAGGGCCAGTCGTCGGGACACCGGGCTCGGGGACGGCTTGCATCACCCTAGAAGTCAAACAGCAGCCGCGGTCGTGAACGTGGCCGGGGTCGGCGGGCGAAGGGAGGTCCGCCCGGCTCGTCCGCGTGGCCCGACCGACCGCCTACCGGCTCTTCTGTCGGACGTCCGCCGTCGAGACCTGGGCCTTGTGCGCCGCACGACGCAGCTGACGTGGCGTCAGCTCCGTGCGGCCAGCGGCCAGGTAATTGCTGATCCGCTGCTCAAGCGACATCTTCTTGCCGCTCGCTGCCTCGTCGCGCTTCTTCGCCATTGTTCTTTCCCTCAGGGCTGGCCCGCCGCCTCGACCGGGCACTCGGGCTTGGTGCCGGTAAGCGTGCGGGCTAGGGCGAGCCTCGCCGGCTCACTCAGGTCGGGTATCGGGTCGCACAAACGTGCCGCCGCTCATCGTAGCGGGTTGCGAGCCCCCGCCAGGGCCGGCGGCCGGCCTGGGGTCCGTGCCGCGATCATCAGGATGCCGGAGGCTCGAGCACGAACCAGTAGAAGCCGTGGCCCGGCAGGGTCAGCAGGTAGCTGAGCTCGCCCACCGGCGGGAACGCGACGCCGCCCATGCACTCGACCGGGGTGTAGCCGTTGAACCTGCTCAGGTCAAGCTCGACCGGCTGAGGGAACTTGGACAGGTTGTTGACGCACAGGATCGGGAAGTCGGCTGGATCGCCACCGTCGGCCTGGCCGTATTCCCTGACGAAGGCCAGCACGCTCGGATTTGAGCTGATCAGCTCGGAGTACTTGCCGATGCCGAAGACCTGGTGCCGCTTGCGGATCTCGATCATCCGGCGAGTCCAGTGCAGCAGCGAGGCGGTATTGCGTTCCTGCGCCTCGACATTGATGGCCTGGTACCCGTAGATCGGGTCCATGTTCGGCTGCAGGTACAGGCGCTGCGGATCGCAGTTGGAGAAACCGCCGTTGCGGTCGGGCGTCCATTGCATCGGCGTGCGGACGCCGTCCCGGTCGCCCAGCCAGATGTTGTCGCCCATGCCGATCTCGTCCCCGTAGTACATGACCGGCGAGCCTGGCAGCGAGAGCAGCAGAGCGGTGAAGAGCTCGAGCTGGTTGCGGTCGTTGTCGAGCAGGGGCGCTAGCCGGCGCCTGATCCCGATGTTGGCCTTCATCTTCGGGTCCTTGGCGTACTCGGCGTACATGTAGTCGCGCTCCTCGTCGGTCACCATCTCCAGGGTGAGCTCGTCGTGGTTGCGCAGGAAGATGCCCCACTGGCATCCCGACGGGATATCGGGTGTCTGGGCCATGATCTCCGAGATCGGATACCGCTGCTCCCGGCGGACCGCCATGAAGATGCGCGGCATCAGCGGGAAGTTGAAGGCCATGTGGCACTCGTCGCCGCCCACGCTCGGGTCGCCGAAGTACTCGACCACGTCGTTGGGCCACTGGTTCGCCTCGGCGAGCAGGACCCGGTCCGGGTACAGGCGGTCGATCTCCGTCCTGACCCGCTTGAGGTACTCGTGCGTCTCCTTGAGGTTCTCGCAGTTCGTCCCCTCGCGGGCGTAGAGGTAAGGCACCGCGTCCAGCCGGAAGCCGTCGATGCCCAGGTCGAGCCAGAACCGCAGCACCTCGAGCATCGCGTCCTGGACCTTGGGGTTCTCGTAGTTCAGGTCCGGCTGGTGGTGGAAGAACCGGTGCCAGTAGTACTGGCCGCGCACCGGGTCGTAGGTCCAGTTGGACTGCTCGGTGTCGACGAAGATGATCCGGGCGTCCGGGTACTTGTCGTCGGTGTCTGACCACATGTAGAAGTCGCCGAATGGCCCGTCCCGATCTGATCGCGACGCCTGGAACCAGGGGTGGGCATCGCTGGTGTGGTTCATCACCAGGTCGGCGATCACCCGGATGCCGCGGGCATGAGCCTCCTCGACCAGTTCCACGAAGTCGCCGATCGTGCCGAATTCGGGCAGGACCGCCATGAAGTCAGAGATGTCGTACCCGCCGTCCCGCAACGGCGAGTCGTAGATCGGCAGCAGCCAGATGCAGTCAATACCGAGCCACTCCAGGTGGTCGAGCCGGGAGATCAGCCCGCGCAGGTCACCAGTACCGTCACCGTTGGAGTCGTGGAACCCGCGGACCAGGACCTCGTAGAAGACGGCGTGCTTGTACCACTGCGGGTCACGAGGCTTGTCGAACGAGAACGAGTCGGGCACCGGTTCGTTCGGGGCGGCAGAAGTCGCCCAGAACGGGCTCGCCGACGCTGCGGGGGTGCCTTGCGGCGCTGACTCCGGGTGTGTCGCCACGGCGGTTTCTCCTGACATCTCGCGTCCCGGCCTCCCTGTGGGTGCGCTGACTGGCTGCGGCGGCGCACGCCCGGCCGGCCACGTCCGGCTAGGGCCGCCTCGGGAATGGCCCACTGCGCCGTTGTCGCCGTATTGTGCCCAACCCGCCCTCACCGGTATACGTCAGGCCGGCCGGTGCCCGTCGCCTGGCTGGTCGGCGGAGACCGTAAAGATGTGGGCCGGCTCGCGAGCCGGGTCCAGGCGGACGTAGTTAGCTTCGCCCCACCGGTAAGACTCACCAGTCAGCAGGTCGGTTGCCGTGAACCCCGCTCTGACATCGACGTCGAGGGCGGATCCGTCCAGCCAGACAGTGGCCTCACGTGGCTGGTTCGGGTCGAGGTTGACTACGACGAGAACCGTATCGCCGCCGGGAGCGCCGGCAGACTGCGCACCCACCGTCTTAGAAAAGCACAGAATCTCCGGCCGGTCCGGGAAATGGAACCGGAGGTTGCGCAGCTGAGCGAGCGCCGGATGCGCTCGCCTGATGGCGTTGAGCTGCGAGATGAACGGGGCGATGCCCAGGTTCAGGCGCTCGGCCAGCGCCCAGTCACGCGGCCTGTACTGGTACTTCTCCGAATCTAGGTACTCCTCGCTGCCCGGTCGCAGCGGAGAATTCTCGCACAGCTCGTAGCCGCTGTAGACGCCCCAGGTCGGGGACAGCATCGCCGCGAGCACCGCCCGCACCTTGAATGCCGCGGGCCCTGCGTGCTGCAGGTACTCGCTCAGGATGTCGGGGGTGTTGACGAAGAAGTTCGGCCGCATGTAGGCGGCGGCCGGTCCGGACAGCTCGCTGAGATACCCGGTCAGCTCCGCCGCGGTGTTACGCCAGGTGAAGTACGTGTAGGACTGGTGGAATCCGATCTCGGCGAGTGCCCGCATCATCGCGGGCCGGGTGAAGGCCTCGGCCAGGAAGATCACGTCCGGATCGGTCGCGGCGACCTCGGCCAGGAGCCGGTCCCAGAACGGCAGCGGCTTGGTATGCGGGTTGTCGACCCGGAAGATCGTGACTCCGTGGCTGATCCAGTGCCTGACGATCCGCAGGACCTCGGCGAAGATCCCCTCGGGGTCGTTGTCGAAGTTCAGCGGGTAGATGTCCTGGTACTTCTTGGGCGGATTCTCGGCGTGGGCGATCGTTCCGTCGGCCCGGGTGGTGAACCATTCCGGATGGCTGGTGACCCACGGATGGTCGGGGGAGGCCTGCAGCGCCAGGTCAAGCGCGACCTCGAGGCCGAGCTTGCTGGCTCGCGCGACGAAAGAGTCGAAGTCGGCGAGGGTGCCCAGGTCGGGGTGGATGGCATCGTGCCCGCCGGCCGGTGCTCCGATCGCCCACGGCGATCCCGGATCGTCAGGGCTCGCGGCCAGCGAGTTGTTCGGGCCCTTGCGTGCCGTCGTCCCGATCGGGTGCACCGGCGGCAGGTAGACCACGTCGAAGCCCATCGCGGCGATCTGGTCCAGGCGCTTAGCGGCCGTGCGCAGCGTCCCCGAGACCGGCTTGCGGCGGCCGAGCGGGTCGACCCTGGCGCCCTGTGACCGGGGGAAGAACTCGTACCAGGCGCCGTAGAGAGCCCGCTGCCTGTGCACCACCAGCGGGAACCAGTCCGAGTGCGTGACCAGGTCACGCAGCGGCTGGTCGGCGAGCGAGCGCGTCACCTCCTGCGTGAACGCCGAGCCGAGCCGGTCGACTGGCGAGACGGCAGGCTGGCGCAGCCTGGCGGCGACGGCCCGGAAGCGAGCGCGTGCGGCGGGTTTCCCGGCCTCCCGCTCGGCCCGGTCGAAGAGCAGCGCGCCCTCGGCGAGCATGAGCTCGACGTCCTGGCCGATCGGCACCTTGATCGCCGCGTCGTGCTTCCAGTGCGCGATCGGGTCGCCCCATGCCTCGATCCGAAAATGCCATAGGCCCGCGCAGGCCGGAATTACGTCCGCGCCGTACCGGTCGGTCCCCTCGGCTAGCTCGCTCATCCTGACCAGAGGCTTGACCTGGCCGGATGGATCGCGCAGCACGACGCCCGCGCCGAGCATCTCGTGGCCCTCACGGAAGACGGTGGCGGTCACCGGCACGGTCTCGCCGGGCACTGCCTTCGCCGGGCGCCGCCCGCAGTCCACGGCAGGCTCAATGTCAAGGATAGGAATCCGACCGATCACCACGGAAAGCTACCCAACCCTGATCTCCCGCATGCGCGGGGGAGGCGCTCCGCACGAGCCGTAGCCGGGGGTGGTGGTCCTGGTAGCTCTGCGCACGCATTAAGGTCACTCAGCGTGAAAGCAATCCGCCGGTTCACCATCCATCCCGCCCTGCCGGAGCCGCTCGCGCCGCTGCGCTCGCTGATGCTCAACCTGCGCTGGTCCTGGCACGCGCCGACAAGGGCGCTGTTCGCCGAGATCGACCCGGCGGCATGGGAGAATTCCGGCCACGATCCGGCCGCGCTGCTCGCTCTCGTCTCACAGGAGCGGCTGGCCGCGCTCGCGGCCGACCGGGAATTCCTCGATCGCCTGCACGCGGCCGTCGCGGAGCTTGACGAGTACCTGAGCGGGCCGCGCTGGTACGAGCTGTCCGGCCAGACGGCCGACGGCCCGGCCGCGGTCGCGTACTTCTCGCCGGAGTACGGGATCACTGCGGCGCTCCCGCAGTACTCGGGCGGGCTCGGGATCCTCGCCGGGGACCACCTCAAGTCCGCGAGTGACCTCGGGGTGCCGCTCATCGGGGTGGGGCTGCTCTACCGGCATGGCTACTTCACCCAGTCGCTGTCCGCGGAAGGCTGGCAGGCCGAGCGGTACCCGGCGACGGATCCGGCCGGCCTGCCGATCGCGCTGCTGCGCGACGCCGGGGGCGCTCCGGCCCAGGTGACCGTCGGCCTTTCGGGTGGTGCCGAGCTTTCCGCTCACATCTGGGTCGCGAGCGTGGGCCGCATCCCGCTGCTGCTGCTCGACTCCTACACCGAGGACAGCGACCCGCTGCTGCGGGAGGTCACCGACCGGCTCTACGGCGGCGGCAGCGATCACCGGCTGCGCCAGGAGTTGCTGCTCGGCATCGGTGGCGTCCGGGCGGTGCGCCTGTACTGCGAGATCACCGGCCATCCGCAGCCTGAGGTATTCCACACCAACGAGGGACACGCCGGCTTCCTCGGGATCGAGCGGATCAGGGAGTACCTCGCCGCGGGTGTCCCGTTCGACGAGGCGGTCGAGCTGACCAGAGCCGGCACCGTCTTCACCACGCACACGCCGGTTCCGGCCGGGATCGACAGGTTCGACCTGGAACTGATCGAGTCGCAGTTCGGAGAGCAGGGCGGCGAGCCCGGCCTGCCGGTCGAGCAGGTACTGGCGTTCGGCGCCGAAGACTATCCGGGCGGCGACCCCGGCGTGTTCAACATGGCCGTGATGGGCATGCGTCTCGCTCAGCGGGTTAACGGCGTGAGCAAGCTGCACGGCGAGGTCAGCCGGGCCATGTTCACCGGACTGTGGCCAGGTTTCGACACCGACGAGGTACCGATCGGCTCGATAACCAACGGAGTGCACGGTCCAAGCTGGGTGGCCGCCGAGGTTCTCAGGCTGGCGCAGAACGGCCATAGCGCAGGTGCCGCGGACTGGCTCGCCGACGACGGGCCCGCCTGGGAGGCGGTCGCCTCCGATCCGGCCCGGATCTTCCAGATCCGGCAGACCCTCCGCTCGCGCCTGGTATGGCAGGCCCGGGCGCGGCTGCGCGCTTCGTGGCGCCAGCGCGGAGCCTCCGAGGCCGAGCTCACCTGGATCGCCAGCGCGCTCGACGAGAGCGTCCTGACTGTCGGCTTCGCCCGCAGGGTGCCGTCCTACAAGCGGCTGACGATGATGCTGCACGACCCGGACAGGCTCAGGGAGCTGCTGCTGCACCCCGAACGGCCGGTCCAGATCGTGATCGCGGGGAAGGCGCACCCGGCCGATGACGGCGGGAAGGCGCTGATACAGCAGATGGTCAGGTTCGCCGACGACCCCGCGGTACGGCACCGGATCGTCTTCCTGCCCGACTACGACATGGCACTTGGCCGGACCATGGTCCAGGGCTGTGACGTATGGCTGAACAACCCGCTCCGGCCGCTCGAGGCCTGCGGGACCTCTGGCATGAAGGCGGCGCTCAACGGCGCGCTCAACGTGTCGATTCTCGACGGCTGGTGGGACGAGTGGTTCGACGGCGAGAACGGCTGGGCGATCCCGTCGGCAGATTCGGTCACCGACCAGGTCCGCCGCGACGGTGTCGAGGCGACTGCCCTGTACGACCTGCTCAGCGGTTCGGTGGCGCCGATGTTCTACGACAAGGGCGCCGACGGCCTGCCGCGCCGCTGGCTGGAAATGGTCACCCACACCCTGCGCACGCTCGGCCCGAAGGCGCAGGCCACCAGGATGGTGCGGGAATACACGACCGAGCTGTACCGGCCCGCGGCTCTGGCTTCCCGCGCGCTGGCCGAGGGCGACGGGGCTGCGAAGCACGGCGCCACCGCGCTGACTGCGTGGAAGGCGCGGGTGGCCGCGGCGTGGCCGCAGGTCAGGATCGAGCTAGTGGATACCAACGACGGCGACCAGTTTCCCGGTGCCAAGCTGGCCATCCGGGCCGGCGTCGCGCTCGGCGACCTGTCACCCGAGGACGTCAGAGTCGAGGTTCTGTACGGCCGGGCCGGAGACGACGACGAGATCGCCAGCCCGGTCCGTGCCGAACTCGCGCTGGAAGCAGCGCCGGGACCTGACTCGGTCGCCTGGTACTGCGGTGAGGCGATCCTCGGTCAGCCCGGCCCATTCGGCTACACGGTGCGCGTCCTGCCGCGGCACCCGCTGCTGTCATCGCCGGCAGAGATGGGCCTGGTCACCGCACCGATCGCTCCAGCCGGAATGGTGAGCGGCGACCTGCGGTAGTGCGTCTGCCGGGATCCGGCCGGCTCTTCTTGCACTTTCGCACGGCGATCACCGGTCGGCGCCGTATGGCAGCTGTAAGCCATTGTGGGCTTGAAGGCGTCTTTCTCGTAGCGACATTCGCGGCTGGCCGGCGAAATTTGTCGTCTTGCCGGTTAGAACGCCAGCAAAGCTGAGGGACATGTGACATCCTGTGATTCGACGACTTCAAGGAGTAGTGCCCTTACTGGTCACTGTCAGTCACATCGTCATCACCGTCGTAGCAACGAGAGGATCTGTTGCAGTGAGAACTCAGATCAAGCCGGACAATAGGCTCCTCACCCCGGCCGAGGTCGCGGCCATGCTTCGGGTGGACCCGAAGACTGTGACCCGCTGGGCCCGGGGCGGCAAGCTGTCCTCGATCCGGACGCCTGGCGGACACCGCCGGTACAGCGAGTCAGAAGTGCGCGGGTTCCTCAATAGCTGGCAGGGCGTCACCATGCCCCGAGCTGTTGGCGAGTGATCTTAGGTCACCGTTACTCCCGCAGGGTGCGGCTGAGGGCCTGTCCGGCCATGACCGGACAGGCCCTCAGCCGTCGGCCCTGCCGCTGCTGCCGGGCGCCGTCCGCGGCGGCACGGTGCGTAAGATCACCGTGCGAGCATGAGCCGCGCGCTCACGCCTACCGGGCAGTGACCGGCTCAGCCTCGCACGGCCGGCGGAGGTACTGTATGGGCGAGTTTGTGCGGGTAGAGATCGATCAGGCCATTGCCACGGTCAGGCTAGAGCGACCGCCCATGAATGCGCTTGACGCCCGCGTTCAGGCCGAACTGGCGCAGGTCGCGGTTCAGGTCGACGACGATCCGCAGGTCAGGGCCGTGATCTTGTACGGCGGCGAGAAGGTGTTCGCCGCGGGCGCTGACATCAAGGAGATGGCCGGCATGAGCTACGCCGCGATGGCGGCGCACTCGCGCAAGCTTCAGGAGTCGCTGACGGCCGTGGCGAGGATCGGCAAGCCGGTGGTGGCCGCTATCACCGGCTACGCGCTCGGCGGGGGCCTCGAGCTAGCGCTGTGCGCGGACTTCCGGGTGGCGGGGGAGGGCGCCAAGGTCGGCCAGCCCGAGATCAAGCTAGGACTCATCCCCGGGGCCGGCGGCACGCAGCGGCTGCCCCGGCTGATCGGTCCGGCCAGGGCCAAGGACCTCGTCTTCACCGGGCGATTCGTCAGCGCCGCGGAGGCGCTGGCCATCGGCCTGGTCGACAGGGTCGTCCCGGACGCCGAGGTCTACCAGGCAGCCCGCGACCTGGTTTCCAGGTACGCGGGCGGACCGGCCGTGGCGCTGCGCGCGGCCAAGCATGCCATCGATGATGGCCTGGACGCGGACCTGGACACCGGGCTTGAGATCGAGCGCCTGCATTTCGCCGGCCTGTCCGCGACCGACGACGCGGCGGCGGGCATGCGCAGTTTCATGGAGAATGGACCAGGGAACGCAACGTTCGCCGGACGGTAGCCATGCCGCCTGCCGGCAGCGATCGAAGATGCGGGGTCGACGATGACAGAGGCGAGTGACAGCGCTCAGGCCGGCGACAGCCTTTCCCTGGAGATGGTGACGGCTGCCCTGCGAGCCGACAGCGCGGACATCGCACTCTACGCCCGCGTGCTGACCGAGTCGCTTTCAGACGCGCTTCCTGAGGGATGCGTCAGCATCGAGCGCAGCCGGTCCATGGCCGACCGCGTACAGAACCGGCCAGGCACCGTGACCAGGATCTCAGTCCGGCTGGGCGAGAAGACCATGACCCTGGGCGTGCAGCGGGGCGCGCCTGTGGCCGAGATCTGCCATGAGGTTCGCGGGATCGTGCTCTCCCGCAACGCCGTCCCGATCGGCGAGTGGACCGCTGAGCTCGCCAGAGGGCTCGTGGCGAACGCCGAGCAGAGTGCCGCCGCTGCCCTTGCCCTGCGCAAGCTGGTCGCCGGCGGCTAACCGGATCCGGAGGTAACTGCGTCATCGGCAGTCGCCGTCGGCAACGAAGGAGAAGCGATCCGTAAGCTATGAGGCCATGAGGGTACAGGACGCAGCGCCAGAGCGCCTTGGCCCGTACCGCCTGGTCAGGCGGCTGGGCGAGGGCGGCATGGGGGTCGTGTACCTGGCTGTGGACGACTCCGGGTCCTCGGTCGCGGTCAAGGCGCTGCACCCGGGCATGGCCCAGGAGGAGAATGCGCGGCGCAGGCTGGCCCGCGAGGTCGAGACGATGCGGCGGGTGCGCAGTCAGTACGTCGCCGAGGTCCTGGACGCCGACCTCGATGGCTCGCCGCCGTACATCGTGACCAGGTACGTGCCCGGGCTGACGCTCGACGGGGTGGTCGGCTCGGCTGGCCCGCTGACCGGACCGGCTCTGGCCAGGCTGGCCTCCGGGCTTGCCCAGGCGCTCGCCGCTGTCCACGCGGCTGGCGTGGTGCACCGCGACCTGAAGCCGGGCAACGTGATGATCTGCGACGGTGAGCCAGTCGTCATCGACTTCGGCATAGCCCAGATCCCGGAGACGACGAGGCTGACGCTCACCGGGATGTTCATGGGCACTCCCGGCTACCTGGCCCCTGAGGTCATCGAGGGCAAGGACAGCGGCGCCGCTTCCGATGTGCATTCACTTGGCGCGACTCTCGCCTTCGCCGCGACCGGCAGGCCGCCGTATGGCACCGGGGCGTTCGAGGTGATCTTCTACCGGATCGTGCATGGCACGCCCGACCTTGACACGCTGCCGGCCCCGTTGCGCCCGATCGTGCTGGCCGCTCTCGCCCGCGATCCGGCTGCCCGTCCGTCGGCCACCGAGATCGCCAGCTGGGTGGCCGCGCTGGATCCGGCGTCCCTGGTCCCCGGTCCCGCCGGGCATGCTGGCGGGCACGCCTCAGGGCCGGGCGACGGGCCTGCCGGTGACGGGCCGCCCGGTGACGGGAATGGTCTTGTCGCCGGGCCTGCCGCGGGCGCCGGGCCTGCCGTGGGCCTTGACTCGCTCCCCCGCACGACCATGGACGGCATCGGCCAGGCCTTGTGGCCGGGATCGACCAGGCCGCTCGACACTGCTGCCGCGAACGCCGCCGTCACGCACGCCGCCGCTGCGCAGGCCGGCACCCCGCACGCCGTCGGCTCCGACGATGTGCGCGACCTGCTGCCACCAGTGAGCTACCAGCCAGCCGGATACGGGCCACCCGGATACGGGCCACCCGGATACGGGCCGGCCGGGCCCGGGCCAGACTCGGGCAGGACGCCCGCAGCCGGCCAGCAGCCAGCCGGCGGAGCGCCGGCTGGCCGTCCGGCGCGAGACGGTCAGCCGGACCGGGCGAGCCGGGTAACCTCGTGGAGTCCGCTGGTGTTCGCGGTCGTTGCCATACTCGTCGCGGCCAGCCTCATGGCGCCGATCATCGGGACCGCGCTGGCGCTCGCCGTCCTCGTCGGGCTGCGCGCCGCGACGACCACCGGCGGGCGGCTGGCCAGGCGCCGGTCGGAGGGCGGCCACCGAGGCGGTGACGCGCTGGTCGCGGTGGCGTACTACCCGATCGCCGTGCTGCGGTCGCTGCTCGGGCTGGTACTGCTCGCTCCGGTCGCCCTGCTCGGCTTCTGCGTGGCCGCGGCTGCCACGATCATCGTCGTGCCAGTGCACCCGCTCCCGCGAGCCGCCGCGCTCGGGGCCGGGGCGATGGTGGCCATCATCGGCCTGGGACCTGGCTCGGCGGGCAGCCGGGCGGCACTGGCCAGCATGTTCAGCTCGGCAGCCCGGACGCCGGCCAGGCTCACCATCGCCTACGCCGGGGTCCTGGCGATCGCGGTGTGGGCGGGAATCAGCGCCTGGGCGCAGACGTCCGCCCCCGCCTACTGGCCGCTGGCCAGCCTGCACGGCCAGCTAGTCCACCTGCCGACCTTCCGTCACATCCTGACCGACATCCGGACGAACCTGCTCATGATCGCCCGCCAGTTCGGCCTGTGACCTGGGGCTGAACGACGTTCGGATGCCGGACCTGTGCCGGTACCTGCGGTGCGTTCGCGTGCGGTGCGTTCGCGTGCGGTGCGTTCCCCACCGAGGACTGTCCCTGCGAGGACTGTCCCTGCGATGACTGGGCCTGCGACGGAGGACCATGCGTCCGGGGTGCACCGGTGCTGCCGCGGTCGTACGGCAGTTCGGGCCTGGCCAGGCCGAGCGAGACCACCTCGTTCGCGAGCCGGACCCTGCGATTGAGGCCCTCAGGGATCCTGAGCTTTGTGTACAGCCGCAGCAGGTGCTGCTTGACGGCCGCCTCGGTGACGACGAGGTCGGCGGCGATCTCGCGTGCGGTGGCCGGGGTGACAAAGGCGTCTTCGCAGAGCGCGGGACGGCACAAGGACGCGATGACGTCGAGTTCCCGCCTGGTCAGCTCGGGCGGGACCGATCTGGGTCGCTCGGCCTCGGTAACCTCGTCGGTCGGCAGGCCGCCGATCCTGCACCGCGCGGCGCCGAAGGTGATGGCATCGCCGTCGGACAGGAGCCTCCTGGCGACGAGCCGCCCGTTCACCCTGGTGCCGTTAAGCGATAATCCGAGATCCGCCACGTAGACATACGGTCCGCGCCTGACGATCTCGGCATGCAGCAGGGAGACGCTGGGCTCGTCGAGCCTGATGTCGACGTACTTGCCGCGACCTACGGTGGTTATCTGGGGCTGGAGCGGAATCACGGCTCCAGTGGTCGCGATCTGGATGTGCGGGTCATTCATGAGCAGCACCTTCCGCGGCAGTGAGCCAGTCCTATCAGTACCCGGCTCGCCTCGTTCCAATCGGGGCAACCCAGGGCGGATACCCGTCGCTCCCCGCGTAAGTACCAGATGCGGCCGGAAAGTACACTTCGGTCGGGCGGTCTGGAGGCAGGCATGGCGCAGCAGTCATCAAGGGAGACTCGCGGACGTTGACGATCATGGGCTTCGGTCACGGGGTGTATAACGTAGGAGATCCGCGCGCTACGCACCGTCGCGCGTCGGCCGTCGAGCTGGCCCCGGAATCTGGTGTCGGTACCCACGCCCAGATGTCACGCAGGATCGAGGAGAGCGTGCTGGCCGAGAAGGGCCTGTGTCCCAGCGTGGATTCTTTCGCAGCCACGGTCTGCTACCACCTCGGTATCCCCAGCGGCGAATACATCGGCCAGTCCGGTCAGCGCTTGGTGGCCCAGGCGGCCCGATGAGGCACGCAGCGAGCAGGTCAGGGCGCGCGGCAGGCTCTCGCCGCGCCGATGACGCGCAGCGGCCGGCCCGGTCGCGATTCGGGCAGCTGCCCTACTGGATAATGCTGGCCGGAACGGGTGGGGCGCTGGCGACAATCCGCCTGGGTGTTCACTTCCTGCGTAGCGGTACGTTGGTACTCGCAGGCGTGTTGCTCCTTGCCGCTGTGGCCAGGCTGGTCCTCCCTGACCGGCTCACGGGCATGCTGTCATCGAGGCGGCGGCCGGTCGATGTGGCGATTTTTGCCGTGCTCGGCATTGGCTTGCTGGTCATGGGGCTTGTGGTGCCGACTCCGCATTAGCGAGGCCGGCGCCGCGCGGGCGTGATCTGTACCGGGCGCGGCGAGCCCAGCCGGGGCTTGCGGCGGCGCGGGAGCGAGAGCTGAGCGGCCGGGCGCGGGCCCGGCGCCGGGCCTGGCGGGTCCGGCGCCTCGCCGAGGGTCAGTAAGGATAGCGGGCTAGACATCGTGAAGGGATCGTCGGCATGTCCAAGATCAAGGTGGCCAACCCCGTCGTAGAACTCGACGGCGACGAGATGACGCGCATCATCTGGCAGTTCATCAAGGATGAGCTGATCCTGCCCTACCTGGATATCGATCTGCGCTACTACGACCTGTCGATCGAGAACCGGGACGCCACCGACGACCAGGTCACGATCGACGCGGCCAATGCGATCAAGCAGTATGGCGTGGGGGTCAAGTGCGCGACCATCACGCCCGACGAGGCACGGGTCGAGGAGTTCGGCCTCAAGAAGATGTGGCGCTCGCCGAACGGGACGATACGTAACATCCTTGGCGGCGTCGTGTTCCGTGAGCCCATCGTGATCGAGAGCATCCCCCGGTTCGTGCCCGGCTGGACCAAGCCGATCGTGATCGGGCGTCATGCCCACGGCGACCAGTACCGCGCGACCGACTTCGTAGTGCCCGGCGCCGGCACCGTAACGATCTCGTACCAGCCTGCCGACGAGACCGCGGGTCAGCCGGTCTCCCTGGAAGTCGCTCAGTTCACCGGCGGCGGCATCGCGATGGGGATGTACAACTTCGACGACTCCATCAGGGACTTCGCCAGGGCCACGATGCGCTACGCGCTCGACCGGGGCTACCCGCTGTACCTGTCGACGAAGAACACCATCCTCAAGGCCTACGACGGCCGGTTCAAGGACATCTTCGCCGAGATCTTCGAGAGCGAGTTCAAGGCCGAGTTCGACGCGGCCAACCAGACCTACGAGCACCGGCTGATCGACGACATGGTCGCTCAGGTGATCAAGGGAGATGGCGGCATCGTCTGGGCCTGCAAGAACTACGACGGAGACGTGGAATCCGACATCGTGGCGCAGGGATTCGGCTCGCTCGGGCTGATGACCAGCGTGCTGATGACCCCCGACGGCTCCTGCATCGAGGCCGAGGCCGCGCACGGCACGGTCACCAGGCACTTCCGCCAGCACCAGCAGGGCAAGGCCACCTCGACGAACCCGATCGCCTCCATCTTCGCCTGGACCCGCGGGCTGGCCTACCGTGGCAAGCTCGACGGTACCCCTGAGGTCACGGCGTTTGCCAGCACCCTGGAGCGGGTGTGCGTGGAGACCGTCGTCAGCGGAATGATGACCAAGGACCTGGCCTTGCTGATCGGTCAGGATGCCCCCTACCTGACCACCGAGGAGTTCCTCGGCGCGCTGCACAAGAACCTGCAGGCCGCGATGGGCTAGCCCGGCAGGCCGGCAGGCAGCGGGGCGACCAGGCAGCGGGGCGACCAGGCAGGCAAGCAAGAGAACGAAGGAGATCACGTCAATGGCCCGTTCAGGCAAGGTGACTGTCGTTGGCGCCGGGTTCTACGGCTCGACGACCGCGCAGCGGCTAGCGGAATACGACATCTTCGACGAGGTCGTGCTCACCGACATCGTCGAGGGCAAGCCCGAGGGACTGGCGCTGGACATGAGCCAGTCGCGGCCGATCGAGGGCTTCGAGACGAAGGTCACCGGCCAGACGACCGGCCAGGCAGGCGAGGGCTACGAGGCGATCGCCGGGTCGTCGATCGTGGTGATCACGGCTGGCCTGCCGCGCAAGCCCGGGATGAGCCGGATGGACCTGATCGGCGTCAATGCCGGCATCGTGCGCAGCGTGACCGAGCAGGTGGTCAAGCACGCGCCGGAGGCCGTCCTGATCGTGGTCTCCAACCCGCTCGACGAGATGACGGCACTCGCCGCCAAGGTGTCCCAGTTCCCGTCGCACCGGGTGATCGGACAGGCCGGGATGCTCGACACGGCGAGGTTCAGCTACTTCGTGGCCGAGCGGCTCGGCGTCCCGGTCGGCGCGGTGACCACGCTCACCCTCGGCTCGCACGGCGACACCATGGTGCCGGTGCCGTCCGCCTGCAAGGTCAACGGCAAGCCGCTGGCTGACCTGCTCAGCGCTGACGAGATCAACGGGCTCGTGGAGCGGACCAGGAACGGCGGCGCGGAGATCGTCGGCCTGCTGAAGACCGGCTCGGCGTACTACGCACCGTCCGCCGCCGCGGCCAGGATGGCCAGGGCCGTCGCCCTCGATTCCGGCGACGTCATGCCGGTTTGCACCTGGGTGGACGGTCAGTACGGCATCTCCGGCGTCTACCTGGGCGTCGAGGCTGAGATCGGCGCGACGGGCATCCGGCGCGTTGTCGAGCGCGACCTCAGCGCTGACGAGCTGACCGGCCTGCGGGCCGCCGCCGAGGCTGTCAGGGCCAAGCAGGCCGACGTCGCCAGCCTGTAAGAGCGCTGGCCCGCTGCCGGATGCCGGGCTGGCTGTCAGGCAGCGGCCGCCAGCCTGCGCAGGGCAAGCTCTGCGTAGAGGGCTGTGCCGTCAGCGATGACGGCGTCGTCGAACACGGCCTCGGCCGAGTGGTTGAACGGCGCCGTCACGGGGTCGGCGCTCAGCGGGCAGGCGCCGACCATGATGAAGGCGCCCGGTACCTGCTCAAGTACGTAAGAGAAATCCTCCGATCCCGTCAGCGGGTTCGGCGCGGTGAGGAACCTGCCCTCGCCGAATACCTCCTCCATCGTCTGCCTGGCGAAGCCGAACTCGGCCTGGCTGTTGACGGTCACCGGGTACCCGTCGACGAACTCGGCGTCGGCGCTCAGCCCGTGCGCGGCCGCGAGCTGGCGAACCAGGGTGAGCGCGGACTGCCTGACCAGCTCCCTGGACGGAGCCGAGAACGTGCGGATGGTCGCGACGAACGACGCGTCGTCGGGGATCACGTTGTCCGCCGTCCCGGCGTGGAACGTCCCCACCGTGAGGACTGCGGGGTCGAACACGTCAACCCGCCTGGTCACCATCGTCTGCAGCGCGGTCACCATCTCGCAGGCCACCGGGATCGGGTCAGCGGCCTGGTGCGGCTGGGAGCCGTGACCGCCGCGACCGCGAACGGTCACGTGCAGGGTGTCAGCCGCCGCCATCGCGGTGCCGGCCCGGCTCGCGGCGGTCCCGAGCGGCAGCAGGCTCGATGCGACGTGGAGCGCGTAGGCGGCGACCGGCCGCTCGCCCGCGGCGTCGAGCACTCCCTCCTCGATCATGAGCCGGGCGCCGCCCGAGCCTTCCTCGCCGGGCTGGAACATGAAGATCACGTTGCCCGGCAGCTCTGCCTGCCGGGCCGCAAGCAGCCGGGCGGCGCCCGCCAGCATCGCCGTATGCAGGTCATGACCGCAGGCATGCATGGCGCCAGGAATCTGCGAGGAATACGGCAGCCCGGTGCGCTCGGTGACCGGCAGGGCGTCCATGTCGCCGCGCAGCAGTACCGTCTTGCCCGGACGGCCGCCCCTGAGCACCGCCGTCACCGAACTCAGCGACGATCCGCGGCTGACCTCAAGCGGAAGTCCGTCCAGCGCGGCCAGCACCTTGTGCTGAGTCCTGGGCAGCTCGAGCCCGAGTTCGGGCTCGGAATGAATCGCGTGCCGAAGCTCCGCGATCTCTTCGGCGATGGCGACTGCATCGTCTCGGACTCCAGTCACCATTACCATCAGGGGCCTCCACCCTCGTCGCACAGTTATCTCACGAATGTCCGTTAACAGCATCGCACAGGGCCGGTGCTCAGGCCAGCGGGTGAATTCAGGCACGCCTGTCGCCGTCCGCAGATTCGCCGGTCCGGCGGCCGGCTGCTTAGACTGTTCGCACACCGCGCGACCGCGCGATGCCAGCCGTGGACGGCAGCTAGCAGTGCTCGGGCCGCCGGTGATGGCTGATTGTCGAGATCAGGGACTACGACGTGAGTGGCGTCGGCTGGGACATAGTCATAGTCCTCGCCATCATCCTTGTCGGCGGTTTCTTCGCCGCCGCCGAGATGGCTCTGGTGTCGCTGCGCGAGGGCCAGGTCAGGGCGCTGGCGAAGCGCGGCAAGCGGGGGCAGCGGGCGGCGCGGCTGGCTCACGACCCGAACAGGTTCCTCTCCGCGGTCCAGATCGGCGTGACGGTAGCGACGCTGCTGTCCGGCGCGTTCGGAGCGGCGACGCTGGTCGAAGACCTCAAGCGGGGTCTGGCCGGCCACATGTCAGCGCGACTGGCCTCGGTGATCGCCTTCCTGGTTGTGACGCTGGCTATCGCCTTCTTCACGCTGGTACTCGGTGAGCTAGCGCCGAAGCGGATCGCCCTGCAGCGGCAGGAGCGGATATCGCTCGCGGCCGCTCCGGTGCTCGACCGGATAGCCGCGCTCGCCCGGCCCGCCGTCTGGCTGATCAGCGTCTGCGTCAACATCGTGGTCCGCCTGCTCGGCGGTGACCCGAAGGCGGGCCGCGGCACCATGAGCAGCGACGAGCTGCGGGACCTGGTGACCGCGCACCAGAATCTCTCGCCTGACGAGCGGCATATCGTCAGCGAGGTGTTCGACGCGGGCAAGCGCCAGATCCGAGAGGTCCTGGTGCCAAGGACGGAGGTCGACTTCCTGCCGGCGTCGATGCCGCTCACCCAGGCGATCAACATCATCGCCGGTGCTACTCACTCGCGCTTCCCGGTCTTCGAGGATTCCTACGACGACGTGACAGGGTTCGTGCACGCCCGCGACCTGCTCGATCCTTCCCGCAACGGTGCGGCGCAGGTCGGGGAGATCAAGCGGCCGGTCAAGATGCTGCCGACGAGCAAGACGGTCATGTCGGCCCTGTCGGAGATGCGCAGGGATCGCGCCCACCTCGCGATCGTGGTCGACGAGTACGGCGGTACCGCCGGCATCGTGACCCTGGAGGACCTGGTCGAGGAGCTGATCGGCGACATCCAGGACGAGTACGACATCGAGGGTCATCCATCGCGGCGGCTGCGGACCGGTGAGATCGAGGTCGACGGGCTGATGAACCTCGACGACTTCGCCGAGCAGACCGGCATCGAGCTGCCGGACGGGCCATATGAGACGGTGGCCGGCTACCTTCTGTCGGTGCTCGGTCATCTCCCGCTGACCGGGGAGTTCACCGAGCTAGAAGGCACCAGGCTGACGGTCACCGAACTCGACGGGCGCCGCGTCTCGCGGGTGAAGGTCACCGAGGCCACAGCGGGCGGCCCTCCGGCGGGCGGGCCTGCGGCGGGCGGGCCTGCGGCGGGCGGGCCTGCGGCAGGGGGGTCTGCCGCTGGCGGATCGCAGGAGGCTGGAACCCGGGCGGCCGGGTCACCGGCACCGGGATCATCGGCACCGGGATCATCGGCACCTGATCAAGGCAAGACGTCCGGCCCGTCTGCCCAGGCAGCGGTTCCGAGCAGCCAAGTAGGCTGACGGGGTGCAGTCTTTCGACGGCGCCGCGGCCGGTGTGAGCACCGCGACCGTGGCAACGACGCCAGCCGGCCATGCGCGCCCGGTCCTGGTGGTGGACTTCGGCGCTCAGTATGCCCAGCTGATCGCGCGCCGGGTGCGCGAGTGCCAGGTCTACTCCGAGATCGTCCCGTCCACGATGCCCACTGCCCAGATTCTGCAACGGAACCCGGCGGCGATCATCTTGTCGGGCGGGCCGGCGTCGGTCTACGCCGCCGGGGCGCCGCCCGCGCCGGACGGCCTGCTCGAGGCGGGCGTGCCGGTGCTCGGCATCTGCTACGGCTTCCAGAGGATGGTTCGCGACCTCGGCGGCGAGGTCGCCAGGACGGGGTCAGGCGAATACGGTGCCGCCACGCTGCGGCTCGCCGACGGGCAAGATGGCGGTGACGCTGGCGTGCTCCTCGCCGGGCTGCCGCAGACACAGCAGGTCTGGATGTCGCACGGCGATACCTGCGTGCGGGCGCCTGACGGCTTCACGGTGACGTCGAGCACGCCAGGAACACCAGTGGCGTCGGCCGAGGATCGTTCCCGCGGCTTGTACGGCATGCAGTTCCACCCCGAGGTGATGCACAGCGAGCACGGCATGGCGATGCTCAGGCAGTTCCTCGCCGCGGCCGGCTGCGCGGCCGACTGGACCATGACGAGCATCATCGACGAGCAGGTCGCACTGATCAGGGCGCAGGTCGGCGATGGCCATGCGATCTGCGGCCTGTCCGGCGGCGTGGACTCGGCAGTCGCGGCGGCACTCGTCCAGCGCGCCATCGGCGACCAGCTCACCTGCGTCTTCGTTGATCACGGCCTGCTGCGCAAGGACGAGGCAAGGCAGGTCGAAGAGGACTTTGTCGCGGCGACCGGGGTCGATCTCGTAGTCGTCGATGCCCGCGCCGACTTCGCCGCGGCGCTGGGGGGCGTTACCGATCCCGAGGGCAAGCGCAAGATCATCGGCCGGGAGTTCATCCGGGCCTTCGAGTCGGCCGCCGGGCAGATCGCCGCGGCCGACGCCCGTTCGGGAAATGCGGCCGAGTTCCTCGTGCAGGGCACGCTGTATCCGGACGTGGTCGAGTCCGGTGGCGGGACCGGAACTGCGAACATCAAGTCGCATCACAATGTCGGCGGGCTGCCGGAGGATCTGGGCTTCACGCTGATCGAGCCGCTGCGGACGCTTTTCAAGGACGAGGTCAGGGCGATCGGCACCGAGCTGGGACTGCCGCCGGAGATCGTCTGGCGGCAGCCGTTCCCCGGACCTGGCCTGGCCATCAGGATCGTCGGCGAGGTGACGCCCGAGCGGCTGCGGATCGTGCGCGATGCCGACTCCGTCGCCCGGGAGGAACTGAGCGCCGCCGGGCTCGACCGGCAGATCTGGCAGTGCCCGGTTGTGCTGCTAGCCGACGTGCGGTCGGTCGGTGTCCAGGGCGACGGGCGCAGCTACGGCTACCCGAT
>DASWAA010000026.1:0-5305 GCA_036391385.1 Streptosporangiaceae bacterium | reverse complement strand
GCGTTGATCACCGCGGTCGAGGTCCTCGGGTACTCGCGGAACTCCCGGGCGACGGCCGACGACAGCGTGACAGGAACGTCCGGCAGTAGCTTGGCGATCGCGTTGCCGATCAGCCGCTCATGCGTGTCGTCCAGGTAGCTGAACAGCAGGCTGACGGCGACCGCCTCAGGTTCCAGCGCGGCAACCGCCGCGGCGACCCGGTCGATCTCCTGCGCGGTGAGCTGCGTGACCTGCTCGCCGAGCCCGGAGAGCCGTTCGGCCACCTCGACCCGGTCCCTGCGGCGTACCAGCTGGCGCGGCCGGGGCTGGGTCAGGTCATAGACCACGGGGCGGGAGCCGTTCCGGTAGCCGAGGATGTCGCGGAAGCCCTGCGTTGTCGCCAGGATGACCTTGGCGGTCCGGCCGGTCAGCAGCGCGTTGGTCGCGACGGTCGTGCCGTGGAAGATCATCCGGATCGACCCCGGAGCGACTCCTGCGTCCGCGAGCGCGACCAGCGCCCGCTCGAAGGCGAGCCCGGGATCGGCCGGGGTGGACGGCACCTTGGCCACCCGCACGTCACCGCCCGCTCTGGTCGCGATCGCGTCGGTGAACGTGCCCCCGATGTCGATGCCGACGATCCACCGCGCCTCAGCCATCGCCGGCCTGCCCGGCAAGGTCGCGCACCAGGGGCGCCACGTCCCGGGCGAACGTGGCCAGCGCCTGCCGCTGGAGATCCCAGGCCAGCCCCGGGAAATACAGGCGCGCGACGAAGACCAGGTCGCCGCCCGCCGCCCGCCGGTACTCGTCGATCCGGCTGGCCACCTCGGCCGGCGTCCCGATGATGATCGACCGGCGGAGCGCGTCCTCCTCGTCGCTGGTCATCGGAGGCGGCGGCTGCGGCTCCCCGCCTCGTCCCCTGGCGCCGTCCATGTCCTCGTACTTCCAGGCGATGTACCGGTGGTAGTCGCGGATCAGCTCCCAGGCGTCCGGCTCGTCCCAGGCCAAGACCGGCAGGTGCACGGAAACCGGGAACGGCCCGGATCTGCCGGCCGCCCCGAACTCAGCCCTGGCCAGCGCGACCTGCTCGGCCAGCATCGACGGGGTCACCTCGGTGGCCATGAACCCGTCCGCGATCCGGCCGGACCGCCGGACGGCAGGCTCGCTCATCGCGCCGATCCACAGCGGCGGCCCGCCCGGCCGCGCGGGCAGCGGCCGTACCGGCACTGCGGGGCCGTCCTGCGCCGCGCCGCCTGGCACGAGCTCGCCGCGCCAGGCGCGGCGCATCGTGTCCATGCTGGCCACCATCCTGGGCACTCGCTGCGCAAGCGGCACGCCAAGCGCCTCGAACTCCTCGGCCCGCCAGCCGAGGCCGATGCCCAGGATCAGCCGGCCGCCGGCGATCAGATCGGTGACCGCGGCGTCCTCGGCGAGCCGCAGCGGGTCGTGCAGCGGCGCGAGGACCAGGCCGGTGCCGATCTGGATCCGCCGTGTCCTGGCCGCGATCGCGGCGCACAGCGGCAGCAGGGACGGCAGGTAGCCGTCGTCGACGAAATGGTGCTCCGACACCCAGACCGAGTCCAGGCCGAGCCGTTCGGACTGCTCGGCGAGGTCGAGCGCCTGGGCATAGAGCTGCGCGTCGGTCCGGTCGTCGCCCGGATAGCGCTGGCAGGTGATCAGGCCGAAGCCCAGCGAGATGCTCATGCCATGCTCGCGGCCGGACCGGGCGCCTGGGCGACCGGTGACGGCTTGGCCAGGAAGCCGGCGTAGTCGAGCTCGCGGTACGGCATGGTGCACGGATTGCCGTCGGCGACCCACATCCGCCGCTCGCCCAGGTCCATCAGCACCGAGGTGACGGTCATGCCCTGCTCCAGCGGCGCAAACCGCGGGTCGGGATGACAGCACACCCCGGACGGGTAGTTCGCGTGGTCGGACAGCAGCGCCCGGAACGTGCTCAGCGAGTGGTCGGGAGCCGCCTGCACGCCGGCCCGCAGCCGCTGCAGCCGGACCGGGCTGTCGGGCATCACCCACACCGACACGTCCTGGCCGGCGAACCGGTCGGCGAGGAAATGGTTGGTGTGCAGGAGCACGCCGTTGCTCTCGGGGAAGACGAAGTACAGCCGGGAGAAGTCACCGGGCGCGCCCTCCACGTCGACCGCGACGCCGTCCCGGTGCGCCAGCAGGTAGTTCGCCGACGACGAGCGGACTCCGGCCTGCAGCGTGGCGATCGCGTCCGAGACGTTCTCGCAGTCCAGGATGGCGCGCAGCATCAGGTGATAGGGCAGCCCTGGCCCACCCGCGTCGTCGGCGGTGACCAGGGCGTTGGTCACCAGGCCGAGGCCAGAGGAATTCATCCCGGTCTTCGCCAGCAGCCCGGCCTCGACCACGGTCACGAAGTCGGGGCCGTCGTCCTGCTGCGCTTCGAGCACGACCACCGTGTCCGCCGAGTGCGGCAGCCAGTCCCAGTTCTGCCCGGCCAGCGCCGGCCCGCTGCGACCTGGTGCCGGAACGACGGCGAACGCGCTGCACTCTGCTGGCTGGAGCGGCTGGGCTGGCTGGAGCGGCTGGGCTGGCTGGGCCGGCGGAGCGGCGCTCGCAGCCTGCCTTGCCTTGGCGGCGAACATCACCTCGGTCCGCACGTTGATCGACAGCACGTCGATGAAGTCAAGGCCCGCGCCGTCGGCGATGCCGCGCATCTCCGCGAGGTACTGCGGCCCGAACGCGGCGATCGGCGCCTCGAACCTGGCAGCCTCCTGCCGTACGGCGTCCCAGTCCCAGCCGGCCCAGTGCGCGAAGACGTCACGGTAGGCGCTGACCGACCTGCGCACCCGGTCCCTGGCCTGCTCGCCGTACTGCCGGCCGCGCTGCGCTGCCGACCCGGCCACGCGCACGTGCGGGTACCCGCTCATCGCCGCTCCTCTCAGATCGCCGTGCTGCCGCCGTCCACCGGGATGGCGGCGCCTGTCAGGTAGGACGCGTCGTCAGACGCCAGGAACACGATCACGGCCGCGACCTCGTCGGCGGTGCCGAGCCTGCGCAGCGGCACGCCGGAGTCCAGGTAGGCCCGCCCGGTCGCCGGGTCGTCCATCAGCCGCAGCATGGGCGTGTCGATCACGCCGGGGCAGACCGCGTTCGCCCGGATGCCGTACCTGGCCCACTCGGCGGCCATCTGCCTGGTCAGCGCGAGCACGCCGGCCTTGCTCGCGTTGTAGTGCGCGGTCGGCTCCGCGGCGTCGGCGACCAGCGCGGCGGTGGAACCGAGGTTCACGATCGCTCCCGGCAGCCCGGCCCCGATCAGCGCGGCGGCGAATGCCTGCCCGGTAAGAAACGGCCCGCGCAGGTTGACCGCCTGCGTCTGGTCCCACTCGCCGGGCGTCAGGTCGAGCAGCGCCCTGATCCGGTAGATCCCGGCGGCGCTGACCAGCACGTCGGCGGGCCCGCCGAGCAGGCGCTCGGCCGCACCGAAGGCGCCGGTCACCTCGGCAGGGACGGTGACGTCGGCGACCAGGTAATCCCAGCCGATCGGGTCCGGTCCTGACGACTCCGCTCCAGGAGGGTGGCGGTCCACCGCGACGACCCTGGCTCCCTCGGCCGCCAGTCGCCGGACGGTGGCCAGCCCGATGCCTGAGGCGCCCCCGGTGACCAGTGCGCGGCGGCCTGCCATCCGGTTAGCTGAGCCAGACACCGCCATTCACCCCGATCGTCTGCCCGGTGACATATCCGGCGTCGCCCGAGACCAGCCACGCGACGGCTCCGGCGATGTCGGCTCCCGTACCGTGCCGGCCGAGCGGCACGCTGGCGCGGACGAGCGCGACCTGCTCGTCGAAGGTCGTCCCCGACTGCGCGGCCCTGGAGCGCAGCTCGTCCCAGTGCATGTCGGTAGCCATGTTGCCAGGCGCGACCGTGTTCACCCTGATTCCGTGCGGTGCCAGTTCCAGGGCGAGCGACTGGGTCAGCAGCGCCACCGCGGCCTTCGACGCGCAGTAGCCCGCTCCGCCTGGCACACCCTGCTGGCCGAAGATCGAGCCAAGGTTGACGATCGCCCCGCCAGCGCCGCTGGCGATCATCAGCCGGGCGGCCGCCCGGGAGGCGAGGAACGCCGATCCGAGGTTGACCTGTACCACCCGCAGGAAATCCGGGTACGCGGTGTCGGTCACGTGCGTGTCGGGCCCGCCGATGCCGGCGTTGTTGACCAGCACGTCGACTCCGCCGAGTGCCTGCGCCGCCCGCGCGATCGCCGCCTCGCAAGCGGCCTCGTCGGCCACGTCGGCGACGAGCCCGATCACCCGGCCACCGCCGCCGGGTCCGCGGGTGGTGGCGTCGCCCGCGCCGCCGCCGGCCAGCGTGGTCGCGATCCGCTCCGCGGTCGCGGTCACCTGCGGGCTGAGGTCGATCAGCGCGACGCTGGCGCCGTCGGCCGCGAGCCTGCTGGCGACCGCCTCGCCGAGGCCCCGTGCCGCGCCGGTCACGACCGCTCTCACGCTCGGCTCGCGATCTGCGCCGTCGTGGTCACCCAGACATCGCAATGGCCGGTGACGAACGAGACGAACGCGTCCAGGAACGCCAGCCGGGACGGCCGGCCGATGATCTGCGGGTGCATGGTGAAGACGCACGCGCCGCCCAGGTCGCGGATGCCGAGGAACTCTTCTTCCCACAGCGTCCGCACATGCGCCGTCGTCGAGATTGTCTTGGTCCAGCTGGCGCCGTCGAACCAGAAATGCGGCGCGTCGTCGAGTATCCACGAGATCGGCACCTCGACCAGCGGCGGGCTTTCGATCTTGTAGGGCCGGATGTCGTCCATCAGGTTCGACGAGTAGGCGATCCCGTACTCGTGCAGCAGGTCCAGGGTGTGCGGGCTGAGGTCCCAGGACGGCGACCGGTACCCGGTCACCTCGGCGCCGAATCCGCGCAGTATCTCTAGCCCGCGCACCAGCTCGCCCTCTTCCTGCTCGCGGGTCAGCTTGCTCGGCGAGGTGTGCGTGTAGCCGTGATGCGCGAGTTCGTGCCCGGCGGCTACGATCGCCGCGACCCGGTCGGGATACCGCTCGGCGACCCGGCCAGGGACGAAGAACGTGGCCAGCACCCCGTGCCTGGCCAGCAGGTCAAGGATCAGCGGGACGGCGACCTTCGCGCCGTAGGTGCCCTGCGAGAGCACCCCGGGCGAGTTCGCGTTCTCGGGGTTCTCGCCGATCCAGACTTCCTCGGCGTCGAAGTCGAAGGTGAACGAGGCTGCGCAGCGCGCACCGTCAGGCCACATGCGGCTCGGGACTCCCTTCCTGCGGGCCGGCGTCGGGCCCGGCATCGGATTGCGCACCGGACTGTGCACCGG
>DASWAA010000025.1:0-3710 GCA_036391385.1 Streptosporangiaceae bacterium | reverse complement strand
GAGCGCGGCCAGCACTAGCGTGGCGATCACGACGACGGCAAGCGTGGTCCAGTAATACGCCCGCACCGAGGCGTTCAGGCTGAGCGAGGAGTACAGCCCGCTGACGATCGGCAGCCCGAACGAGCCGCCGGTCAGGCCGGTCCCGTCGTTGAGTATCACGTACTGGACCACCTCGGCGAACGCGAACGTCAGCAGCGAGGTGTAGATCCCGTACAGGCGCAGCGTCGGGAAGGCGAGCAGCACGGCGCCGACCGTGCCGACCACGCCGCCTGCCAGCAGCGCCAGCCAGGGCGAGACGCTCGAGTGCAGCATGATGATGCCCGCGCCGTACCCGCCGAGCGCGTAGATGGCGAGCTGGCCGAAGTTCCAGACGCCTGCCACGCCGAGCACGAAGTTCCAGCTGATGTTCAGCACCAGCAGGATCAGCGTGGTGATCATCACGTCGAGCAGGTAGTTGTTGCTCAGCACCAGCGGGATCGCCGCGGCGAGCAGCACTGCGATGCCGGTCAGGCTCCACCGGCTGGGAGTCATCGCCGGGAAGGCGGACTGGTGCAGGGTCGCGCGGTGGCTCACAGCCGGGCCTCCGATGGCTTGCCGAGCAGGCCGTACGGCCTGACGATCAGCACCAGCAAGATCACGCCGTACAGGATCGGCAGCGACCAGGTCGTGCCGACGAGCACCTCAGCGGTGGCCTGGATCAGGCCGATGGCGTAGGCCGCGTAGACGGTCCCCGGCAGGCTGCCGAGCCCGCCGAAGATGACCACGATCAGCGCCTCGAGCAGCGGCAGGTCCCCGGCTTGCGGGTAGGCGAAGTACAGTCCGCCGAGGAACACGCCGGCCACTCCGGCCAGGGCCGAGGCCAGGCCCATCGTCAGCGGGTACAGCTTGCCGACCGGCACGCCCATCAGCCGGGCAGCGTCGAGGTCCTGCGCCACCGCGCGGATCGCCATGCCCCAGCGGGTCCTGGCCAGGAAGACGCCGAGCCCGCCCATCATCGCGATCGAGACGATCGCCATGGTCAGCGACTGATACGGCAGGTTGACCCCGTGGTAGACGTTGATGCCGCCGGCGATGACCGGGGTGACGTTGCGCTGGAACGGGCCGAGCACTTCAAGCGCCACATTGGTGAGCACCATCGCGACCGCGAACGTGGTGATGAAGGTGACCATCTCGAAGTCGATGGCGTTGCGCCGCTTCATCAGCGGCTGGACCGAGACCAGCTGGGTAAGCGCGCCGAGCACGAAGGTCGCCGCGAAGGCGGCGGCGATGGCGAGCACCGGGTTCCAGCCGGCCACCACGAGAACGCCCCAGCCGACGAAGCTGCCGACCATCACCATCGAGCCCTGGGACATGTCCAGGATGCGCAGCGTCCCGTAGATCAGCGTCATGCCGATCGCGACCAGGCCGTAGATCGAGCCCAGGATGATCGTGGTGACCGCGATGCCGATGAGGTCGGTGACTGCCATGGCCGCTACAGGCTTCCCAGGTAGGTCTGCACGATCGCCGGATCGGCCGACAGCCGCGCGTACGGACCGCTCGCGACGATCCCGCCCGTCTCGACGACGTGCACGGCGTCGGCCACCGCTCCGACGTGGGTGAAGTTCTCCTCGACCAGCACGATGGTGGCTCCCGACTCCTTCAGGCTCCCGAGCGCCTCGTACACGGCATCGATCGCCACCGGTGCCAGCCCGAGCGAGGGCTCGTCGATGAGCATGATCCGGGACGGGCGCATCAGCGCACGGCCGAGCGCCACCAGCCGCCGCTCTCCGCCGGACAGCGTCCGTGCCCGCTGTCCCTTCCGGTCGGCGACCACCGGGAAGCGCTCGTAGATCCTGGTGACCGCGGCGCGCCGATCCCGCCAGGAGGAAGCGGGGAAGGCACCCATCATCAGGTTCTCCTCGACGGTCATCTCGGCGAACAGCCCGTCGCCCTGCGGTACGTGCACCAGGCCGAGACCGGAAATCTTCTCGGCCGGCCGGCCGGTGACGTCCTGCCCGTCGAGCGTGACCTGCCCGGCGGACGGCGTGATCAGCCCGCTGATCGCGCGCAGCAGCGTGGTCTTGCCGTGCCCGTTCGGGCCGATCAGCACGGCGACCTCGCCAGCGTCCACGACCAGGTCAAGGTCGCGGATCACGGTCGTGTCCGCATAGCCCGCTCGCAGCCCGGACACTCGCAGCATCGGCTGGCTCATGCGCCGCCCTCGCTCCGGTGCCTGGCGCCGAGATAGACCTCGATCACCTTCTCGTCGGCGAGCATCTGAGCCGGGGTGCCCTCGAAGAAGACGGCGCCGTGGTGCATCACGAGCACCCGGTCCGCGATGGAGGTCAGCGCCCGCATCACGTGCTCGATGCAGACCACGGCCAGGCCCCGCTCCCTGGCGGCCGCGATCAGGCCGATCGTCTGGTCGATCTCCGACGGGCTGAGGCCGCCGAACGGCTCGTCGAGCAGGATCGCGCTGGCGCCGGTCGCGAGCGCGGTCCCGAGCATCAGCGATTTGCGGTCGTAGACGCCGAGCAGGTCAGAGGACACCTGAGCCTTGGCGGTCAGCCCGACGAACTCCAGGTACTCGGCCGCGATCTCGCGAGCCGGCGGTCCCCCGGCCCGGCCCGCCGACCGCGATCGGCCGAAGGCCGCGGCCAGCAGCATGTTCTCGGCCACTGTGAGCGACCGCGCCACCGTCGGCTGCTGGAAGGTACGGGCCAGGCCGAGGCGCGTCCTGGTGTGCACCTTCTCTGCCGTGATCGGCCGCCCGGCCAGCAGGACCTCGCCGCTGGTGGCCCGGGTGTGCCCGGTGATCACGTCGAACAGCGTGGTCTTGCCCGCCCCGTTCGGGCCGGCGATGCCGAGCACCTCACCCGCCCTGACCTCGAACGAGACGTCGGCGACCGCCCGCAGGCCGCCGTAGTCCTTGCGGACCTCGCGTACCTGCAGCACCGGGTCCGCGGCACGGACTGCGGGTCCGGTGCCTGATGTCAGTGCTTCAGCCACGGCGGGCGCTGATACGTACCGGTCGAGTACGGGTCAGGGGCGACCAGCACCTGCTTCCCGTTCTGGATCTGGAACGTCAGGTGCGGCATGCCCAGGCTGGGGTCCTTGGTGTAGTCCGGGTACGGGTAGCAGGTCAGGTAGTCGTCGGGGAACCGGTACGTACCGCAGACACCCCGGTAGATCGTGTTCTTGATGATCTCGTTGACGGCCTTGAAGTCGTACGGGTCCCCAGCCGCCTCCGCGGCCTGGGCCCACAGGTGCACGAGGTCGTACTGGTCGCCGGCGTTGGAGAAGCCCGGGGCCGCGCTGAACTTGGCCTGGAACGCGGCCTGGAACGGGTCGGCCACTGGGTCGTTCTGCAAGATGCCGACCACCGTCGACCAGAGCACGCCGTCCGCGGCGCTGCCGGCTAGCTGGAGGTACTGCGGGATCGACGGCGCGTACTGCTGGTAGACCAGCGACTGGGTCGGCGCCTGCCGGAACTGCTTGATGAAGGACGCCTCGTCGCCAGCGGCGTAGTCGCTGAAGAAGATGATCCCCGGCGGGTTGTTCCTGATGTTGACCAGGACCGCCGTCCAGTCCGACTGCGGGGCGGTGAACTGCTGGAACATCGTGGTCTTCCAGCCGATCTTCGCCATGCCGGCCTGGAACGTCTTGGAGATGTTCAGGCTGTACGGGTCGTTGCTGCTGACGATCGCCATCGTCTTGGACGAGGGGACCCA
>DASWAA010000024.1:0-10365 GCA_036391385.1 Streptosporangiaceae bacterium | reverse complement strand
GCCCCTGCCAGCCTAAAGTGCGCCAACACCGGTCAATCAGCCGCGGGCATAACCGGTAGTTAGAGGGCGAGGGGTGTGTCGTGTCGTGATAGATCATGATGTCGGCGGGCCGGCCAGCGACGGAAAACTGTTGCTACCGCCGGTAGCATCGAGCCATGAGCGCCCGGTCAAGGTCGCACGCATCCGACGACCAGCCTGACAGCGACAAGCAGCCCGAGCTCAGCGCACTCGAGCAGGCCCTTCGCCGAGCTCTCGGCTCGCTACCCCGCGAGCAGGTTGTCAAGTGCATCGTCTCGGTCCTGCCGGTCGCGGTCTTCGTCGAGGCGAGCGCCCGGCAGCACGGCGGAAAGGTGAAGAAGGTGAGCGTCTCCATGCCTGAGGAACTGGCCGAGGCCGTCCGCGCCCGCACCGGCGCCGGAGGCTTCAGCCGCTACGTGACCGAAGCGGTCCAAGAGCAAGTACGGCTGGACCTGCTAGACGACCTGTCCGCCGAGCTCGAAGCGGAGTTCGGCCCCATTCCCGAGGAGATCCGACAGCAGACGAGGCGTACGTGGCCCAACTATCCCCAGGAATAGGCGGGACCCTGGTCCTCGATGCCGAAGGGCTCGTCAAGCTGGCACGCGGGGACCTGATCGCCCGATCGTATTTCGAAGATGCCCGCGAAGCACGAGGACCCATTGTCGCGGTGGCCTCAACCCTGACTGAAGTGCTGCGCGGCGGCGCTCGTGATGCCGGCGTCTACCGCATCCTCAACAAGATGACCGTTGTTCCCGTCGACGCAGCCAGAGCTCGCGCAGCGGGCGAGCTACTCGGCCGCACTGGGCTATCCGGACACCGGTGCGCGCTTGATGCTCTCGTTGCGACAGTCGCGCTCACGCAGCCGCGTCCAGTCGTCCTGCTGACCAGTGACACCAACGACATGGAGCGACTGACCGAGGAACCGCAGCGTCCCCGCATGGAGCGCATCACCGTTATCCGCATCTGAAACACGCGACTCGCTCGCTGAACTGACAGCCGAACTGATTGTCAACACGGACTGCTGGGCGAGGAACTCGTAAGGAAGGCCGCGATGCTCTGGCCAGACGACGAGGACGCGCGCCGGTAGCCACCGACCGCGGGGCACCAACCGCGCCTGGTCTGGCGGAGTGCGGGCAGCATATGGTTCCGCTTGTGACTGTTCTGCGCAGCTCCCTGGATACGGGCAGCCCGGAGTACGGCCAGCGGCGTGAAGCCATGCTGGCCCGGCTGGTCGACCTGGACGCCGAGATCGCCAAGGCTCTGGCGGGCGGTGGGCCGAAGTACGTCAAGCGGCACCGGGACCGCGGCAAGATGACTGCCCGCGAGCGGATCGAGCTGCTGCTCGACCCGGACTCCCCGTTCCTTGAGCTCTCGCCGCTGGCCGGGCACGGCACCGGCTTCCCGGTCGGCGGCAGCGGGGTGAACGGCATCGGCGTCGTCTCAGGAACCGAAGCCATGATCAGCGCCAGTGACCCGACGGTCCGCGGCGGCGCGACCAACCCGTGGTCGCTGCGCAAGTCGCTGCGGTCGATGCAGATCGCGATCGAGAACCGCCTTCCGCTGGTCAACCTGGTCGAGTCCGGTGGCGCCGACCTGCCCACGCAGAAGGAGATCTTCATTCCCGGCGGCCAGATCTTCCGCGACCTGACCAGGATGTCGGCCGCCGGGATCCCGACCATCGCGCTCGTCTTCGGCAACTCCACCGCCGGCGGCGCGTACGTGCCCGGAATGAGCGACTACGTGGTGATGATCGACGGCCGGTCCAAGGTCTTCCTCGCCGGGCCGCCGCTGGTCAAGATGGCGACCGGCGAGGAGTCCGACGACGAGTCGCTCGGCGGCGCCAGCATGCACGCCCGGCAGTCCGGCCTGGCCGACTTCATGGCCGAGACCGAGCACGACGCGCTGCGGATCGGACGGTCGATCGTCGCGAGGCTGAACTGGCGTAAGCCTGGCGCCGGGCCGGCCCTGACCCCGGCCGAGCCGCTGCACGATCCCGGGGACCTGCTCGGCATCGTGCCCGAGGATCTGAAGGTGCCGTTCGACCCGCGTGAGGTGATCGCCAGGATCGTGGACGGCTCGGACTTCGACGAATTCAAGCCGCTGTACGGTACCAGCCTGGTAACCGGCTGGGCCGCGCTGCATGGCTACCCCATCGGCATACTCGCCAATTCCCGCGGAGTCTTGTTCAGCGAGGAGTCCCAGAAGGCCGCGCAGTTCATCCAGCTGGCCAATCAGGTCGGCGTGCCGCTGCTCTTCCTGCAGAACACCACCGGCTACATGGTCGGCGCCAGCTACGAGCAGGCGGGCATCATCAAGCACGGCGCGATGATGATCAACGCGGTTTCCAACAGCCGGGTGCCGCACCTGACCGTCGTGATGGGCGCCTCCTACGGCGCGGGCAACTACGGCATGTGCGGCCGCGCCTACGACCCGAGGTTCCTGTTCAGCTGGCCGAGCGCCAAGTCGGCGGTGATGGGGCCGGCCCAGCTTGCCGGCGTGCTGTCGATCGTGGGCCGGCAGTCGGCCGCGGCCAGGGGCGAGCCCTACGACGAGGAAGCGGACGCCGCCATGCGCGCCATGGTGGAAGCGCAGATCGAGTCGGAGTCGCACCCGTTCGTGCTCTCCGGGCGGCTCTACGACGACGGCGTGATCGACCCGCGCGACACCAGGACCGTGCTCGGCATGTGCCTGTCGGCCATCGACGGCAACCCGGCCCCGACCGGCCGTCCAGGCGACCCGGCGACCGCATCGGCCGGCTGGCCGGGACCGGCCGGTGCGAGCCGTTATGGCATCTTCAGGATGTGAGGGCCGTGCCGTGATCAGCTCCCTGCTCGTGGCCAACCGCGGCGAGATCGCCCGGCGGGTCTTCCGGTCGTGCCGCAGTGCCGGGATCGAGACCGTGGCCGTGTTCTCCGATCCGGACGCCGGGTCGCCGCACGTGGCCGAGGCCGACCGGGCCGTCCGGCTGCCAGGAACCAGCCCGGCGCAGACCTACCTGAACGGCGCGGCGATCGTCGCCGCCGCCCTGGCCGCGGGCGCGGACGCGGTGCACCCCGGTTACGGGTTTCTCGCCGAGGACCCGGGCTTCGCGCGGCAGGTGCTAGCCGCGGGCCTGACCTGGGTCGGTCCGCCGCCCGAGGCGATGGAGGCGATGGCGCTCAAGATCGAGGCGCGCAAACGGGCCGCGGCCGCCGGTGTCCCCATTCTGCCCGAGCTCGACCCGACGGCGGTGACTCAGTTCCCCGTCCTGGTCAAGGCCTCGGCCGGCGGAGGCGGCCGAGGCATGCGGGCAGTCCACGACGCTGCCGATTTCGGCGAGGCGATCGAGTCGGCACGCAGGGAAGCGCAGGCGGCGTTCGGCGACGGGACACTGTTCTGCGAGCCGCTGCTGACCGGCGCCCGGCACATCGAGGTTCAGGTGCTGGCCGACGACTCCGGCACTGTCTGGGCGCTGACCGAGCGCGACTGCTCGGTTCAGCGCCGGTACGCCAAGGTGATCGAGGAGACGCCATCCCCCGCGGTCGGCCCCGAGCTTCGCGAGCAGCTGCTGTCCGCCGCCGCGGCCCTGGCCAGGGCGGTGGGGTACCGCAACGCGGGCACGGTGGAGTTCCTCGTCCCTGACTCCGGCGAGTTCTTCTTCCTTGAGTTCAACACCAGGCTCCAGGTCGAGCACCCGGTCACCGAGTGCGTGCACGGCATCGACCTGGTGGCGCTTCAGCTCGCGATCGCCTGCGGCGAGCCGCTGCCAGAGCGGCCGCCCGCCGCCGCGGGCCACGCGATCGAGGCACGGCTGTACGCCGAGGACCCCGCCAAGGGATTCCGGCCGTCCGGGGGCCAGGTGCACGCGCTGCACGTCCCCGACGTCGACGCGCGGTTCGGCCCCCCGGGACGGCCAGGCCCGTTCCTGCGCCTTGACTCCGGAATCGAGTCGGGCGTGCACGTCGTCACCCACTACGACGCGATGCTGGCCAAGGTGATCGCCTGGGCTCCTGACCGGGCCGCGGCGACCAGGCGCCTGGCCGCGGCGCTGGCCGGATGCCGGATCGCCGGCCCGGCGACCAACCGGGATCTGCTGGTCAGCGTCCTGCGCAACCCGGCCTTCGTCGACGGCGGCGCCGACACCTCGCTGCTTGACGGGTACGACTTCGCCGGGCTCGTCCCGGCGGAGCGGACCTGCTGGATCAGCGCCGCAGCGGCCGCGATGGCCGTAGCGGCGGCGAACCGGCGTGACGCTCGGGTCGCGGCGACCATCCCGGGCGGCTGGCGCAACGTCGTGAGCCAGCCGCAGCACGCTGCCTTCTCCGGGCCCCGTGGCCCGGTCGACGTGCGCTACCGCTGGACGCGCAGCGGGATGACGATCGAATCACCCGCCAGTGCCGCCGGGGACGCCGGTGCCGCCGGCGACGCACCGGACGCACCGGACGAGGTACGGGTCGTGACGTTCGCACCGGAGCTGGTCACACTGGAGGTCGCTGGCGTCCGGTATCGCTTCGACGTCTTCCGCGCTGGCGACGAGGTCTGGGTCGGCTCAGCTCTCGGCTCGGTCCGGCTCACGCTGCTCGACCGGCTTCCCGCACCCGAGCAGCTGGCCGAGTCCGGCTCTCTGATCGCGCCGATGCCGGGAAACGTGACCAGGGTCGCCGCGCGGGCTGGCGACCGGGTGACCGCCGGCCAGCTCGTCCTGATCCTCGAGGCGATGAAGATGGAGCACCAGATCGCGGCCCCCGCCAGCGGCGTGGTCGCCGAACTGCGGGTCACCCAGGGAACTCAGGTGAACGCTGGCGATGTGCTCGCCATCGTCGCCGCCGACGAGCCAGACCTGACCGGGGAGTGACTATGACCGATGCTCAGCAGGCGCCTTCGGAGCCGGCGCCGCTCGTCCGCGCCGAGACGGCGGACGGGATCGCGACGATCACGCTCGACTCGCCGCACAACGCCAACGCGCTGTCGATTGCGCTGCTGACCCAGCTCAGGTCCGCGCTCGACGGCGCGATGAGCGACCCGGACGTGCGGGTCGTGGTGCTGACCGGCGCGGGAAAGGTGTTCTGCGCGGGAGCCGATCTCAAGGAGGCACTGACCAGCCCGGCCGGCGCCACCGGGCTGATGCCCGGCGTCCTGCGGCTGCTGTGGGACAGCGCCAAGCCGGTGATCTGCCGCCTGAACGGGGCCGCCCGGGCCGGCGGGATCGGGCTGGTCGCCGCGTGCGACATCGCCATCGCGCCCGAGCGGGTCACGTTCGCCTTTTCCGAGGTGCGGATCGGCGTCGTGCCCGCGATAATCGCGGTGCCCTGCCTGCGGCGGATGCCGTCCCGTGCCGCCGCCGAGTACTTCCTGACCGGCGAGTCCTTCGACGCCAGGCGGGCCGTCGAGATCGGCCTGCTGACCAGGGCCGTGCCTGCCGAGGACCTCGATGCGCAGACCGCGAGGTACACCGGCATGCTGCTGCGCGGTGCGCCGGGGGCGCTCGCCGGTACCAAGGGTGTCCTGCGCGACGTACCCGGGCAGACGATCGCCGGCGGGCTGGCGGCGATGGCCGAGCTGTCCGGCCGCTTCTTCGGCTCCGACGAGGCCCGCGAGGGCATGGCCGCCTTCGCCGCCAAGCGCGATCCCTCCTGGGTGCACCAGGGCGGGCAGGCCTGACGTGGCCGGGAAGCCCGTCGGTCACGCGGCGCCCGGCCAGGGCAGCGCGTCAGGACTGGCGACGGTGCCGGACGGCAATCCGGCCGTACTGCGGATCGCCAACTGCAGCGGCTTCTACGGCGACCGGCTTTCGGCGGCGAAGGAGATGGTCGATGGCGGCCCCATCGACGTCCTGACCGGTGACTGGCTCGCCGAGCTGACGATGCTGCTGCTCGGAAAGGCGATGCTGAGCGGCCGCCCCGGATACGCGCGCACCTTCCTCACCCAGCTGGAGCAGGTGCTGCCGACCTGCCTGGAGCGCGGGATCAAGATCGTCGCCAACGCCGGCGGGCTCGACCCGGCCGGCTGCGCGGCGGCCGTCACCGAGCTTGCCCGCCGGGCCGGGCTGTCACCGGTCGTCGCCCACGTCGACGGCGACGACCTGCTCCCGCGGCTGCCCGAGCTGACGCAGGCGGGCCACCAGCTGGCCAACCTCGACACCGGCGAGTCACTCGCGCAGGCCGGGGTCACCCCGCTGACCGCCCACGCCTACCTCGGCGGGCTGCCGATCGCCCGGGCGCTCGACGCGGGCGCCGACGTCGTGGTGACCGGCCGGGTGACCGACGCCGCCCTGGTGGTCGGACCGGGGATGTGGCGGTTCGGCTGGACCGGCGACGACCTGGACGCGCTGGCCGGGGCCGTCGTCGCCGGCCACGTGATCGAGTGCGGGTGCCAGGCGACCGGCGGCAACTACGCGTTCTTCGCCGAGGTACCGGACCTCGCGCGGGCCGGCTTCCCGCTGGCCGAGCTCGCCGCTGACGGATCGGCCGTGATCACCAAGCACCCGGGCACTGGCGGGCTGGTCTCGGTAGGCACCGTCACCGCCCAGCTGCTGTACGAGATCGCCGGGCCGCGCTACCTCAACCCGGACGTCACGGCCCGGTTCGACACGATCGCCCTGGAGCAGGCCGGACCGGACCGGGTGCGGATCAGCGGCGTGCGGGGCGAGCCGCCGCCCGCTGACCTCAAGGTCGCGCTGAACTACGCGGGCGGGTACCGGAACTCGATGATCCTGGCGATCGAGGGGCTCGACGTCGCGGCCAAGGCAGAGCTTGCCGAGCAGGCGATCTGGTCCCGGGTGCCGGGTGGCAAGGCGGCCTTCGAGACCGTCGACGTCGATCTTGTCGGCTCCGAGCCCGCGCTGCTGCGGATCACCGTGCTTGACCAGGACAAGGCGAAGGTCGGCCGGGCGTTCTCGGCAGCCGTCGTGGAGACCGGGCTGGCGAGCTATCCCGGCTTCTATGGCCTGAGCCCTCCCGGGGACGCTTCGGCGTACGGGGTGTACTGGCCGGCGGCCGTCCCCGCCGACCTGGTGGGCACCCGGGTGATGATCGACGGCGAGCCCGTCTGGTCCGGTGCCGCGCGGACCGTGCCGGCCCGGCCGGCCAGCCAGCCGCAGCTCCCGCTGGCCGAACCGCCGCCCACCGGCCACGCCACGCCGCTGGCCGGCCCGGGCGGCTTGGCCGGCTCGCCGACCGCCGGTATGGCGACCCGGCAGGTCCCGCTCGGCATGGTCTGCGGTGCCCGCTCCGGTGACAAGGGCGGCAACGCCAATGTGGGGGTCTGGGTCCGTACCGGGGAACAGTTCGCCTGGCTGGACGGCTACCTGACCGGGCAGCGGCTCGCCGAACTCCTGCCTTCGGTGGCCGGCCTTCGGATCGAGCGATACCGGCTGCCGAACCTGCTCGCCCTGAACTTCGTCGTCGTCGGCCTGCTCGGGCGCGGAGTCGCGGCGAGCACCAGGCTCGACCCGCAGGCCAAGGCCCTTGGCGAGGAGTTGCGGGCCGCGGTGGCCGACATCCCGCTCGACGTGATCAGCTCAGGGCGGCGATAAGAGAACCTCGAGCAGGCGCGCGTCAGCGGTTGAGCACTGCCTGGCCACCGCATACGGTCCGCCCGCTGGCACAGAACCTGCCGTGCTGCCGCATGACGTCCCGCATCCCCTCCGAGCCGGCGGCCAGGCAGGCCGTCACTCCGGCCGCACCAGCCGCGGCCGCAAGGGCGCCCAGTGGGCGCCGTAGGATCACCTGATGCTGGACAGGTCGAGCCAGATGGCCGACGGATTCGCCTGGTCAACCGATGCCTCAAGCGTCATGCCCGGCCGGATCTGGCCGATCTGCATCTGGCTGACCGTCTGCTGCGTGGTCGCCGGATAAGGAGGCATCCCGTCGGGCAGCACCGTCAGGTCGAACTGCACGAGCAGGTCGAAGTTGATCATGCCAACCTGCTGCATGCCGGTGATCGTGACCGTCCGGCGTACGGCGGTCCCACTGGCCAGGCCGGCAGCGGCGGCCGCGGCCGCGTTCGCTGCCTGGGTCTGCGCGGCCAGCATCTGGTTCATGTTCGACATGCGCTCTTGCGCGGCCCTGAGCCTGTCCCCCACGGGCGGCGAGTTACGCTCGATTTCCTGAGCCTGCTTCTGCAGGTCGCGCATGCTCTTGAAGACGCCCATGCTCAGCTCGCCCGGTAGAGAAGGTTGAAACGCTGAGCGACGGCCGGGTTCGCCTTGATCCGGTCATTCCAGCCCTGCGACGCCGCCTCCCAGTCGCCGCCAGAGATGCCGTGCGAGGCCGCGATCTCGACCAGCTTGGACTGGTCGTAGTTATAGGCGGCGACGCCCTTGGAGACGGCGGCGAACTGCTCGAGGCTCACGCCGGCGACGGGCTCGAAGTCAGGACCGGTCGGCGCTGAGCCAGGCATACCGCCCATCTGGCCCATCTGGCCCATCTGAGCCTGCATGGCCGCCTGCTGCGCCATGGCCATCTGCTGAGCCTGCGCGCCAAGCTGCTGTGCCTGCGCCACCATTCCCGGTGCCGCGTCGACCATGTCTTTCATGTCTTTCATTCGTTTCATCATTCCCACGACTATCCCCGCCCTTCGCATCGTTTCGCTGATTCGCAAGACATGCCGCGATTAACAGTGCTGTAGCGCTGCGCGCAGCGCAGTGTCAGACCAGTCTCACTTTGGTACGCTGACTGCGGTGCAAAGCGGTCTGCCGGCACCACTCGACGGTTATCTGCGACGCGCCGATGTGAGCAGGGGTGGGCCAGATGGCGGGTGACGCGCATCGCAGGACTCTTGCCACCCTGCTGGAAGAGCGGGACCGCGGCCGGTTCGCCGGGCGCGAGGCAGAGCTGGCGTTCCTCGACCTGTGCCTGGAATCCCCGGACCCTCCGGCAAGCGTCGTCCACATCTACGGGCCAGGCGGTATCGGCAAGAGCGCACTGCTGCGTGAAGTCACGCGGCGCGCTCGGAGCCTGGGCATCGAGATCATCACGATCGACGGGAGAGAGCTCGGTCCCGCGCCCGGCAAGCTAGAGGCCGCCCTGTCCGGAGCCGCCTCTTATCACCGCCCGCTCGTGGTGCTCGATTCCTACGAGCGAATGCGGGCACTCGATCCCCACCTGCGGCGTGAGCTGCTCCCGCGCCTGCCCGACCGGTCCCTGGTCCTCATCGCCGGGCGGGGCTCTCCCGATCCGGGCTGGTTCAGCGGAGGGTGGGAGGCCCTGACGACCCGGCTCGAACTCGACGTCCTCGTGCCGCGGGAGGCCGGGCAGCTGCTCGCGGCGCACGGGCTGAGCGACGAGCGGGTACCTGCCATCGTCGACTGGGCAGCGGGCTCGCCGCTGGCTCTCGCACTGGCAGCGGACACGGCCATCGCCGACCCGAGCTGGAGCGCGGCGGCGGATCCCGGCCGTCCCGACATTCTCCGCTCGGTCCTGCACCGGCTAGTCGGGACGGAGTTGGGTGACGTCCGCCCTTCGGCGCTGAGCATCGCGATCGTGGCGAGGACGACCACGCCGGCGCTCATCAAGGCCGTGCTGGCGGGCGAGGACGCCGACCGCGCCTACAGACAGCTCGCCGGGCTCAGCGTCAGCGAGCAGGTCGGCGACGGCATCGCGATGCATGAACTCGTGCGCAAGGCGATGCTCGCGGACCTCAAGCTGCGAAACCCTGAGCTTGAGCGTGATCTGCGCCGACGAATCGTCGACTACCTCTACTCCCGTGCGGTGGCCGGCGAACCGCTCGTCATGATCGACATGGCTCATCTGGTGGAGAACCCGGTGCTGCGATGGGGCTTCGGGTGGGACGGCAACGTCAGCTTCAGGATCGACTCGGTGAGCGCCGGCGACGTGCGCGGTATCGAGCGGCAGTACACACCGGACCAGAACCGCCAGTGGTGGCGGCTGACTCGCAGGTACTTCAGCGAGTCACCGGAACGGGCCGCTGTCGCCAGGGACCGCGACGATCAGATCTGCGGCTTCATGGTCTGCATGAGCGTGGCCACCGCGCCGGCCTTCGCCGGCTCCGATCCGCTGATCGGGCCGTGGCTAGCGCACGCGCGAGCGAATCTGACGCTCGGTGAGTCCGTGCTCTGGCACGCGGCCGTCGACCGCACCGGCCAGGGCACGGTGCAGGCCATGCTAGGCATGGCCGGCGTGCTGCGCTCGGGCGTCGTCAATCCGCGCTTCGCCTACCTGCCGATCGACCCGTCCTATCCCGGTGCGCTCGAGTTCGCGCAGGCACTCGGTGCGACCCATCTCGCCCATCTCGATGTCACTCTCGACGGCCAGGTCGTGCAGTGCCACCACCTCGACTACGGAACTGGCGGGCTGTTCGCCCACCTCCGGGCCCAGATCTACTCCGAGCTCGGCCTGCCCGCCCCGC
>DASWAA010000023.1:0-20991 GCA_036391385.1 Streptosporangiaceae bacterium | reverse complement strand
CCCGCGACTACGGGATTGTCGACCACATCGTGGAGCGGTTCGACGAGGTACGTCCCGCGGTCGCCGCCCGGATGGCAGGGCTGTGACCGTGGGCCAGTACACGATCCCCACCGTGGTGGAGAAGACCCCGCTCGGCGAGCGTGCCTTCGACATCTACTCCAGGCTGCTGTCCGAGCGGATCGTCTTCATCGGCACCGAGATCGACGACGGCGTCGCCAACGTGGTGATGGCGCAGCTGCTGCACCTGGAGTCGGTCAGCCCCGACCTCGTCATCAGTCTCTACATCAACTCACCGGGCGGTAGCTACAGCGCGCTGACCGCGATCTACGACACGATGCAGTACATCCGTCCCGACGTCGCGACCACCTGCATGGGGCAGGCATCGTCGGCAGCCGCCGTGCTGCTCGCCGCGGGTGCGCCAGGGCGGCGGTCTGTCCTGCCGCATGCGAAGGTGCTGCTGCACCAGCCGGCCAGCCAGGCTCAGGGCGCCCTTCCTGACCTGGCGGTTCAGGCCAAGGAACTGGCGAGGGTGCGGGCCGAGGTCGAGGAGATCCTCAGCCGGCACACCGGCCACCCGGCGGCCAGGATCCGCAGCGACACCGACCGGAACCGGACGTTCAGCGCGCGTGAGGCGGTCGAGTACGGCCTGGCCGACGAGGTCGTCGTGAGCCGTAAGGCGATGCCGGCGGAGCTGACGGCCGCGCCATGATCAGGCGGCGAGCAGGCAGACGGCGTCGCCCGAGCCAAGGTGAGCGGACGACCGCTGGGACGAGCCGGGCCCGCCTGGCGCGGCACCGTCAAGCCGGGCCAGCCGGACGACCTGGTCGGTTCTGGCGCGGTCCAGATCGCTGCCGACCTGCGCCAGCAGGTCGGCAAGGTCGATCCGCAGCGCATCGCAGATGGCGGCCACGACCTCGGAGGAGCCTTCCTTGAGCCCGCGCTCCAGCTCGGACAGGTACGGCATCGACACTCTCGCCGCCCTGGCGACGTCCGCCAGCGTCCGGCCCTGCTCCAGCCGGGTCCGGCGCAGGACGTCGCCAAGGATCGACCGCAGTAGCGGGGGCCGCTGCCCGCGCTCTCGCGGGCCGGCTAGCTCGGCCATCGCCGCCCCCTCCAGACCGTCGGCTGCGCCCGCCTGGGCGCCCTTCCTGCACGGTAATCAGCCACGAGCCCGCCGGTGAAGGGCTTTCGCGGCAGGCGAAAGACGCGGCAGGCGAATCGCGGGCCCGGGCAGCGCCCGCACCCGCCGCTGGCAGGATTGCGCCATGGGCGGGACCTGGGAGTTCTGGATCGACCGCGGCGGCACGTTCACCGACGTGGTCGCGCGGCGGCCGGACGGCACGATCGCCGTGCACAAGCTGCTGTCGCAGAATCCGGAACGCTACGCTGACGCGGCTGTGGCCGGCATCCGTGAGCTGCTCGGGGTGGCGCCTGACGCTCCGCTGCCCGCCGAGCAGATCAGCGTTGTCCGCCTGGGCACCACGGTGGCGACCAACGCGCTGCTCGAGCGAAAGGGCGAGCCCACCGTGCTGGTCATCACGGCCGGGTTCGCCGACGCGCTGCGGATCGCCTACCAGGACCGGCCGAAGATCTTCGCCCGGCGGATCGTGCGGCCGCAGATGCTGTACTCCAGGGTCATCGAGGCCGCCGAGCGGGTCGGAGCGCACGGCGAGATCGTCACCGCCCTGGACGAGACGGCGGTCATGCGCGACCTGCGGGCGGCCTTCGACGACGGCTTCCGCTCGGTGGCCGTGGTATGCGTGCACGGATACCGCTACCCCGACCACGAGCGCCGGATCGGCGCGATCGCAAGGCGGATCGGCTTCACCCAGGTCTCGCAGTCCCACGCGACCAGCCCGCTGATGAGGCTGGTGTCGCGCGGCGACACCACGCTGGTCGACGCCTACCTGTCACCGGTAATCGCCCGCTACGTGGACCAGGTCTCCGCCGAGCTCGGCGACGTCCGGGTGCAGTTCATGCAGTCCAATGGCGGGCTCACCGACGCCCACCTGTTCCGCGGCAAGGACGCGATCTTGTCGGGCCCGGCCGGCGGGATCGTCGGCATGGCCAGGACCGCGCAGGCGGCCGGCTTCCGCGAGGTGATCGGGTTCGACATGGGCGGCACCTCCACCGACGTCTCGCACTTCGCCGGCGAGCTTGAGCGCCAGTACGAGACCCAGGTGGCCGGCATCCGGATGCGCGCGCCGATGCTCAGCATCAACACGGTCGCGGCCGGCGGCGGGTCGGTGCTGCACTTCGACGGCAGCCGGTACCGGGTCGGCCCGGACTCCGCCGCGGCGGACCCGGGCCCGGCTGCCTACCGGCGTGGCGGTCCGCTCACGGTGACCGACGCGAACGTCATGCTGGGGCGGATCCAGCCCGGATACTTCCCGCGGGTGTTCGGCCCGGACGGCGACCAGCCGCTGGACGACGCCATCGTCGCGGGCAGGTTCGCGGACCTTGCGGCCGAGATCGGCGCGGCGACAGGTACGCCGGCAGCACCCGAGGAGGTGGCCGCCGGCTTCCTGGAGATCGCCGTCGCCAACATGGCGAACGCGATCAAGAAGATCTCGGTGCAGCGCGGCTATGACGTGACCCAGTACGTACTGGCCACGTTCGGCGGGGCAGGCGGCCAGCATGCCTGCGAGGTGGCCGATGCGCTCGGCATGACGAAGGTGCTGATCCACCCGCTCGCCGGGGTGCTCTCCGCGCTCGGCATCGGCCTGGCTGACGTGACCGCCATGCGGGAGAGGGCGGTGGAGGCGCCGCTGACCGATGCGCTGGTCGGCGAGCTCGAGCGGATCGCCGCGTACCTGCTTGCGGACGCCCGCTCCGAACTGGCGAGGCAGGGGGCCGGCGGGACTGACGTCGTCCGGCGGGTCCAGCTGAAGTACCAGGGCACGGACACCGCGCTGCCCGTCCCGCTCGGGCCGGCCGCCGACATGCTCGCCGCCTTCGAGCGGGCGTACCGGCAGCACTTCTCGTTCCTGATGCCGGGCCGGGCCGTGGTGGCCGAGGCGATCTCGGTCGAGGTGACCGCGGGATCGGCACCGCCTGAGGCGAGCCTCGGGCTGGCAGGCGATCATGAGCCGGCGGCCGGCGAGGCATCGGTGCGCATCTACACCGGCGGTTCCTGGCAGCGGGCGCCGCTGCTGCGCCGCCGCGACCTGCGCCCGGGTCAGCAGGTCAGCGGGCCAGCCCTGATCACGGAGGACTTCGCGACGACGGTGCTCCAGCCTGGGTGGCGCGCGGAGGTCACCGGTCTCGGCGACCTGCTGCTGACCCGCTTGACGGCGCGCGCCGACTGGCAGGCGGCAGGAACCGGCGTCGACCCGGTGATGCTGGAGATCTTCAACAACCTCTTCATGTCGGTCGCCGAGCAGATGGGGGTCAGGCTCCGGGCCACCGCCAATTCGGTCAACATCAAGGAGCGGCTCGACTTCTCCTGCGCGATCTTCGACGCGGCCGGCGGCCTGATCGCCAATGCCCCGCACATCCCTGTGCACCTCGGCTCGATGGGCGAGAGCATCGCGATCATCGCGCAGCGCAATGCCGGCCTGATGCGCCCCGGTGACGTCTACGTGCTCAATGATCCGTACCACGGCGGTACCCATCTGCCCGACATCACCGTGGTCACGCCGGTCTTCGATGACGACGGTGCCGGCCAGGACGGGCGCATTCTGTTCTTCGTGGCCTCACGCGGGCACCACGCGGAGGTCGGCGGGATCACGCCGGGGTCGATGCCAGCGTTCAGCACCCGGGTGGAAGAAGAGGGCGTGCTGATCGACAACTGGCTGCTTGTCAGGGATGGCGAGCTGCGCGAGGCGGAGACTCTCGACCTGCTGCGCGGCGCGCCGTACCCGTCGCGCAACCCCGAGGTGAACCTGGCCGACCTGCGCGCCCAGATCGCGGCGAACGAGCGCGGCGTGGCCGAGCTGCGCCGGATGTGCGAGCACTTCGGCCTTGAGGTGGTGACCGCGTACATGGGTCACGTTCAGGACAATGCCGAGGAAGCGGTGCGCCGGGTAATAGGCGCGCTGCGCGATGGTGCGTGCGCTTACGAGCTCGACAGCGGAGCAGTAATCAAGGTCGCGGTCCGCGTCGACCGGGCGGCCAGGGCGGCGGAGATCGACTTCACCGGGACCTCGGCGCAGGTGAGCGGGAACTTCAACGCGCCATCGTCAGTGGCAATGGCAGCCGTGCTGTACGTACTTCGCTCGCTGGTAGCCGACGAGATCCCGCTGAATTCGGGCTGCCTCAAGCCGGTGCGGGTCATCATCCCGCCGGGCTGCCTGCTGGCCCCTGAGTACCCGGCGGCCGTCGCCGCCGGGAACGTCGAGACCTCGCAGGCCATCACCGGGGCGCTGTACCGGGCGCTCGGCGTGATGGCCGAGGGCTCGGGCACGATGAACAACGTCACCATCGGCAACGCCCGCTACCAGTACTACGAGACAGTGGCTAGCGGCTCAGGCGCCGGGGACGGGTTCGACGGCACCGACGTGGTGCAGACCCACATGACCAACTCCCGGCTCACCGATCCTGAGGTGCTCGAGTGGCGGTACCCGGTGCGCGTGCAGAGCTTCCAGATCAGGCCGGGTAGTGGCGGCGCCGGTCGCTGGCATGGCGGTGCCGGAGGCCGCCGCGAGATCAGGTTCGGCGAGCCCATGACCGTGACCACCCTCGCCAGCCACCGCCGGGTGCCGCCGTACGGGATGGCCGGCGGCATGTCAGGGGCGCTGGGGCGGCACTGGGTGCAGCGGGCCGACGGCTCGGTCACGCCGATGCGGGGCTGCGACAGCGTCGAGGTCGAGGCGGGCGACGTGTTCGTGATCGAGACGCCGGGCGGTGGCGGTTACGGCGATCAGGGCACGACCTAGTAACCGTCCTGAGCACCGGCATTCTTGCCGGGAATCGCCACGGCTAGCTGGTTTGCGGAGGCGGCAGGCCGAGCTCGGCGCGGATGATGCGCACCTGGACCTCCACGGCCGCGTCCGCGGCTTTATGGCTGGCCGTAAGAGAGGCGAGCCCGGCGAGCGATGACGAGCGTGCCTGCCGCTCGGTCAGCGCGATCCGGTACTCGTTCGCGCGCACCAGTGCGCGGGCCGTTGCCGCGATGCGCGGCGGGAACCGGATCGTCAGCAACTGGCGGTCGAAGGTGGCCTCAGTGACGGCCTCTGATCGCAGTGCCGCCCGCGCCACGACCAGGCTGGCGCGCCTGCTGCGGTCATACCTGCCGACCTCGACGTCGAGGCGATGGTTCGCTGGCCGCGCGATCGCCAGGTAGCTGGCGGCGAGCGTCTTGATGCTGACAGCGTGCGATGGGCCGGAACATGCGGCGAGCAGCGCGCAGAGCACTGCGCCTGCCCGCGCGGCGGCCTGGTGGGGACTCATCTCACCCCGGGGTACGGATGGCGCGGCGGTCAGGTTCGCCTCCGATTTCAATGAACACTTTGACCTGCGGATACGTGGTCCAGGGTAGGCAGGACATGAATCCGCAGCACAGACGGAGGCAAGCATGAGGAATCGATGGCTGATACCCGCCGGCCTGGCGGCCGCCGCCCTGACGGCCGCCGGATGCGCTAGCTCGGCTACACCAGCGAGCAGCTCCTCCGGCGGCACGACGACGCACACCGGGGCTCCGGCGTCCAGCGGGAGCGCGCTGAAGACGACCACGATCGGCGGAGCCACCGTGCTCACCAACGCCAAGGGCCTTACGTTGTACTGGTTCGCCCCGGACACCAGCACGAAATCGAACTGCAATGGCGGATGCGCCACGGTCTGGCCGCCGGTCAAGGGCCCGGCGACCGCGAAGTCAGGCGTGACCGGCACGTTCGCCACCATCACCAGGTCCGACGGCTCCGTGCAGGCCACCTACAACGGTCATCCGCTCTACACCTACACCGGCGACTCCGCGCCCGGGCAGGCGAACGGCAACGGCCTCAACGCATCCGGCGGAATCTGGCACGAGGTCACCGTGTCGGGTGCCGCGCCGTCCCCGAGCAAGTCGAGTTCCGGTGGCGGTGGCGGTGGCGGCTACGGGTACTGACGTGCGCTAGGGCATGGCGAAGCCGGGCCGGATCCGGTGGCGACGACCCGCACAGGGGAACCCAGCAGGAGTGTGAGCCGTTCGGCGGCGGGTAGATCCTCGTCTGTTGCTTTTTCGAAACTAGTAGTTTAGTTTTGTTTGCAGCGGAGCCGCCGCGGGCGCGGCGGCCGGGCGGCAGGACCAGCGGAGGATACATGGGCAAGACGAGGCTCAGGACGAGCAAGCTCGGAACGACGGGCATGGAGATCACCCGGGTCGGATTCGGTGCGTGGGCGATCGGCGGAGGCGACTGGGAGTTCGGCTGGGGGCCGCAGCAGGACGAGGAGTCGATCTCGGCGATCCACCGGGCGCTGGAGCTGGGGGTCAACTGGATCGACACCGCCGCGGCCTACGGTTTCGGCAGATCCGAGCGCGTGGTCGGCCGCGCCATCGAGGGCCTCGGCGAGCGCCCGTACGTCTTCACTAAGGCATCGCTGCTTGACGACGGTACCGGCCGCGTACGGCACAGCCTCAAGCGAGATTCTGTCCTGCGCGAGGCCGAGGCAAGCCTGAACCGGCTGGGCGTCGATGCGATCGACCTGTACCAGATTCACTGGCCCGACCCGGAGCAGGACATCGAGGAGGGCTGGTCGGCGCTGGCGGAACTGAAAGAGCAGGGGCTCGTCCGGCATATCGGCGTTTCCAACTTCGACGGCGGGCAGTTGCGCCGGATCGCGCCGATCGCGCCGGTGGAGACACTCCAGCCGCCGTACTCCCTGATCGACCGCGGCGTCGAGGACGAGATACTTCCGTTCGCGCAGAGCGAGGGGATCGGCGTCATCGCCTACTCGCCGATGGGCTCCGGCCTGCTCACCGGGGCGATGACGCGGGAGCGGATCGAGCTGATGGCGGCGGACGACTGGCGGGCACGTGACCCGCGCTTCGCCGAGCCGCAGCTATCCCGGCATCTCGCGACTGCCGCGCGGCTGCAGGCGGTTGCCGACCGCTACGCGGTCACGCCAGGGGCCGTCGCCGTGGCCTGGGTGCTGGCGAACCCGGCAGTGGACGGCGCGATCACCGGATTCCGCCGGCCGGGTCAGGTGGACGCGATCGTCGCCGCGGCAGACTTCGACCTGACCGACGAGGATATGACCGAGATCGAAGGGACCGCCGGCAGGTGAGGATGGACTGGCCAGGGCCGACGCTGCCCGCCCCGGCGTCGCAGCGCGGGCGGCCGCGCAGCGAGAAGGCACGCGACGCCGTCCTCGAGGCGGCGGCCGAACTCCTGCTGGAGCGAGGTCTCGGCGCGGTGAGCATGGACGCCGTTGCCGCACGGGCCGGGGTGAGCAAGGCCACGATCTACCGGTGGTGGCGATCCAAGGAGATTCTCGCGCTTGACGCGCTGTACCACGAGTGGGCGGCCGTCGCCCCGGCCGGGGAGACCGGGTCGCTGCGCGATGACCTGCTCGGGCTCCTCCGTCCATGGGCCCGGCTGGCTGCGCAGCGACCGTACGGGCGGGTGATCGCGGCCCTGGTCACGCAGGCGCAGACCGACCCAGGTTTCGCCCGCGAGTACCGCGAGCGTTTCGTCGAGCCGCGCAGGGTGCAGGGGCGCGAGATCATCGGGCGTGCCGTCGAGCGCGGCGAGATACCGCCGAGCACGAACGTCGAGGTCGCGCTCGACCTGCTGTACGGCGCGATCTACCACCGGCTTCTGCACGGCCATGCTCCGCTCGACGACACGTTCGTCCGCGAGGTCGTCGACACCGCGCTGCGGGGGATCGCGCCCGCCTGCTGAGTCGCTGAAAGGCCGGAAGAATGGCGCGCTCTGGGCAAAAATAGGCTCGCCTGACCGATTGTATGGTCGGTCAAATCTCAACCAAACATGCGATCAATGCTAGAGTGCCATGAACTAGCGCCTTTCCCTGGGAATGGCGGTTGCCTGGCATGACTCTCTGCGCTGGAGCCGGACTGATGAGCAGTAACCGCGAATGGCGGCGGCTGGGGTCATGGCCAGGCTAAGCGGCACCGGGCGGCTGGCCGACGACCTGTACCTGCTCGCCCACAACGACGTGAACGGGAAGCCGCATCTGCAGCAGCGGGCGCTGGGTATCGGGCTGGCCGGCGGGCTGCTGGCCGAGCTCATGCTGGCTGGCAAGATCGACATCCAGCAGGGCGCGGTCGTCGCGGCTGACGCAGCCAGCGCGGAGGACGGATTAGCGCGGTCCGTCCTGCAGTTGCTCGAGCAGGAGCCCGAGCAGCATCCGGTGCGCACGTGGCTGCAGTTCCTCGGCGGCACCGCGGCGGCTGACGTCGCTAGCCGGCTTGAGCAGGCTGGTTACCTCACCAGGGTCCGCGGCAGGCGCGGGCAGCGCTGGATTCCGGTCGATGCCGACTGCGCGTTCGCGCCGCTCGTGCGCGTGCGCGCGGCGCTCGACGCCAGCCGTCCGGCCAGCATCCACGGGGCGGCCCTGACCGGGCTCGCCTCGGCATGCGGGCTGAGTTTCCGCCTTGCCCGGGCGACGCCGCCCGGGCCAAGCCGGAGCATCGAGGAGGTCCTTGGCCACCTCGACCCCGGCATGCGAGAGCTAATCGCCCAGACCCAGGTCGCCGTCGATACCGCCCTGCTCTCGCATCGCCTGTGAACGTCTCCCGATCCCTCCCCGTCGATTGGAGCCGAACAAATGTCCCGAACCGAGACGCTCAGCGCCAAACCTGGCCATGTGTCACGGGCACTCGCCCAGGACCGGCTTGGCGTGCCGGCCGTGCTGTTCTTTGTCCTGGCCGGCGTAGCGCCGCTGACCGTCGCCGCCGGTGTTATCCCCACCGCTTATCAGACGACCGGACTGACCGGAATACCGGCGGCCTTCATCGTGATCGCCGTCATCCTGGCAATATTCGCCATCGGATATGTCGCGATGACACGGCACATCACTAACAGCGGAGCCTTCTACGCTTTCATCTCGCGCGGGATCGGCCGGGTGGTCGGCGTCGCGGCCGCTCTTGTCGCGCTGCTTGCCTATTCCCTGCTGCAGGTAGGGCTCTACGGCGCCTTCGGCCCTAACGCCTCAAGCGAGGCCGCCGCCCACCTGAACCTGCACTTCTCCTGGTGGGTGTGGGCGCTCGGCGCGTGGGCCGTCGTCACGGTCCTCGGCCTGCTGCGGGTGGACATCACCGGGTGGGTACTTGGCGTCCTGCTCACCGCCGAGATCGTGGTCATCATCGCCGAGGCGATCTCGGGCCTGGCCCGGCCAGCGGGCGGTCACCTCAGTTTCGCGACGCTGTCACCCAAAGACCTCACCTCGGCTGGCTTCGGCACCTTCGGCGTGCTCGCCGTCGTCGCCGTGCTCGGGTTCGTCGGCTTCGAGCAGGCGCCCGTGCTGGCGGAGGAAGCAAAGAACTCGCGGCGCACTATCCCGATCGCCACGTACTTCGCCCTCGGCGTGATCGCGGTGGTGTACGCGGGCGCTGCCTGGGCGATGGCCGCCCGCTACGGCGCGTCCAAGGTCGTGGCGACCGCCGGCCAGCAAGGTCCCGGCCTGCTGTTCGGTCTCGGCGGTAGTGCTCTTTCGCAGGCGGCCCAGTGGCTCTTCCTGACCTCGCTCTTCGCGGCGGCCCTGGCCTTCCACAACGCGGTCTGGCGGTACATCTTCGCCCTCGGTCGCGAAGGCGTGCTGCCCGCCGCGCTGGGCCGTACCGGCGGCAACAACATCCCCAAGGCGGCATCACTGACCCAGAGCCTGTCTGGTCTCATCGTGATCGTGGTGTTCGCCATCGGCGGCTGGGATCCCATGACGCACCTGTTCTTCTGGCTGGGCACCACCGGCGGGTTCGGTATCTTGCTCCTGCTGGCGCTGACCGCGATCGCGGTGATCACGTTCTTCGCCCGTGACTCGCGCGGAGAGGGCATCTGGCAGCGCCTGATCGCGCCGGCCATTGCCGCGGTCTTGCTGATCGGCATCGTCGTGCTCGCCGTGCAGAATTACGGCACTCTGCTCGGCGTGCCGAACGGCTCGGTCGCCGCCTGGGCGCTGCCTGGCTGCTACGGCGCGGTGATCGTGATCGGCCTGGTCTGGGGCTCGATACTCAAGTCGAGCCGCCCGCAGGTGTACGCCACGATCGGGCTAGGCCCGCACGCTGTCACCGGCGAGCTCACTCCGACCGGAGCGCAGGCGTGACGGCACACCCGACCCGCACGGTGGTCCGTGCCGACAAGGCGGATGCGGACGTCCTGAGCGAGGTCATCGCACAGGCCTTTCACCCGCTGGCGCCGTCGGAGTGGCTCATCGACGACCCTGTCGCCCGCCGTGACATCTTCCCCGGCTATTTCCGGCTCTACGTCGAGCACGCACTCGAGCACGGGGTGGTCCAGACCACGCAGGACCGCACCGCCGCGGCCCTGTGGATCCCGATGCCCGCCGAGCCACCGGAGCCTTCGCCGGAATACGCGGCCCGGCTGACGGCGGTGACCGGCCGGTGGGCGAGCCGGTTCCACACGTTCGACGCGGCGCTCGACAGCCACCACCCGGCGGGCACGCCGCACTACCACCTGGCCATCATCGGCGTGCGCCCGGACCGGCAGGGCCAGGGCGCCGGGACCGCGCTGCTGAATGCCTATCACCAGGAACTCGACGACGAACTGGTCGCTCCGGCCTTCCTCGAGGCGTCCGACCTGCGCACCCGCCAGATCTACCTGCGGCACGGCTACGTCGATCACGGCGCGCCGATCGAGCTGCCGGACGGGCCGAAGATGTACCCGATGTGGCGGGCAGGCCGCGCCGGGGCCGGGATGGCCGGGTCGTAGCCCGGGCGCGACGGCGGGCGGAACCAGGTCCCGCCCGCCGTCGCGCTGTCCCGCCCGCCGTCGCCTGGGCAGGTACGAGAGGGACCCGACGTTATCCTGCGCGCTGAGCGTGCGGATCAGGCTGAAGTCTGGTCGTCAGGGCCGCCTTGGCGGCGGTCTGGTTGAGGAACGCGACCGCGCGCCCGAAGGTCGCTCCGATCGCCTGACCGGCAAGGTGCTCCTGATAAGCCGCGTATCTGGTCAGCTCCCATTCCTGGCCGCGTGGCGTCAGCGACCCGACGGCGGGCTCGGCCACCTGCCGCCATCGCCAGCCGGTCATCCGGTCCTCGCCCGATCCGTCGGCCTCCAGGTTGATGAAGTCGGTGATATCGGTGTACCCGCCGATCTGGTTGCGCAGGAACCGCAGGCCGCCGAGGGTCCCTTCGATCAGGCCCCGCTCGGCCGGGGTAGTCGCCGCCAGCACCCGGTCATAGGCCTGCGGGTGATGGCGCAGCATCGTCGCGTCGACGATGGTGACCCACCAGACCGCCTCGCCCACGGCGGCTGAGCCGCGCACCCGGTCCGACCCCTTGATCCGCGAGAGCCTGCCAGCGGTCTCGTTCATCGCGGTCAGGCACCACTGCAGCGGGCTCAGCTCGTCAGCGGGATCGCTCATGTTGCCGCGATTCCAGGCCACCCGGCAGCGAGCCGTGCAGAACCGCGCGTGCTCACGCCGCGGCGTGAACGGGTTGCCGCACTGCTCACAGAGCCTGGTATCTGCCACTCGCTCATGTTACGCGTAACGCCAGTGCGGGCCGGCCCCCGGGAAGAGACTTTCGCCTCTGATCGCTTGCCCGGCCCGCAGCGCAGGATGAGGGTGGAGGCGATTGCCATGGCCAGCGGTGATAGCCGGCGAGGTCACAGCGCCCTGGACGGCGCACTCGACGTGTTCCGGATGCGGCAGTATTTCGATGTTGTCGTCCGTGCACGTGACCTGGCGACGGCCGCTCGCAAGGACGCGTCGTTCCTGCGCACGCTCAGGCGCGGAATGCTGCCGCTGCCTTTCGATCGCCGGCCAGCGCCCGGCCCGGTCTTCGGGCCGCTGCGCGGCCCGGTACCGCCACCGCTGGCAGGCCGGCGCGTCGGTGTCGTGGCCACGGGCGGCAGCGGTGCCCTCGCATCGCTCATCGGCGTGGCCAAGGCACTGCAGGACAGCGGCACGCAGGTGTCGGTCTACTCAGTGTGCTCGGGTTCAGCGCTCTTCGGGTTCCCGCTCGGCGCCGGGATGTCGCCCGACGAGGCCGCTGAGCTGACCGCGTCCATGCGGCCGGGCGATTATGTCGACGTCGGGTGGCGCCAGCTCGCCACGCTCGTCCCGACGCTGGGCCGCGGCTGGTGCGGCATCGTGCGCGGTGACAAGCTCGAGGCGTTCTACCGCCGTCACCTGGGCGACCTCACGCTGGCACAGCTGCGGATCCCGGTCTACGCGCCGATCTGGAACGTCGAGCACAACCGGCTGGACTTCCTCGGCCCGCGCACCCATCCCGACCTGCCGGTGGCGCGCGCGATCCGGATGGCCGTCTCGCTGCCGCTGTTCGTGCAGCCGGTCGTGCTCGACGGGCTGTCCTGGTGCGACGGCGGGCTGGTCGACATCTTTCCGGTGCGCCCGCTACTGGACATCGAGCCTGCCGTCGACACTGCCGTAGCTGTCAACGTTTTCTATCCGCCAGGCTTCGCCGGGGAGGATGTCACCGGCTGGGACAGCCGGCCGCTCAGCGTCGTCTCGGCCGCCTCGCAGGTGCGCACCAGCCAGCAGGCCGAACTCGCCCGCGAGCATCTTGCCAGGCTGCGCCAGGAAGCTCGTACGGTCCTGGTCGAGCCGGTGCCGTACTGGAAGGTGGCCGGCACCGGCTTCTACGCGCAGTTCCTTGACACCGGTGAGTGGCCGGAGTTCATGCGCGCGGGCCGGGCGGCGATGCTCACGGCCCTGCGCATGGCTGCGCGCCCGGCCCCGCGCCCGGCCGCCCGCTCGGCCCCGCGTGGTAAGCCGCAGCCTTGACGGTCCGCTCCGGGCCGTGAGTCACTTGTCGTAATGCCAGTTACACCCCGGGATGTGCCCATGCCCGATCTCGACGCTCTGCGCCACCGGTACGCCCAGGAGCGAGCCAAGCGCCTGCGGCCGGACGGCAATGACCAGTACCTCGAGCTGAAGGGCGCGCTCGCGCACCTGCGGCAGGACCCGTACGCCAGCCGGGTCGAGCGGGAGGCCAGGCACGATCACGTGACGGTGACCTTCGTCGGCGGCGGATTCGCTGGCCTGGTGACCGGTGCCAGGCTCAGGGAGATAGGGATCCCTGACGTCCGCATCGTGGAGAAGGCCGGCGGCTTCGGCGGCACCTGGTACTGGAATCGCTATCCAGGCGCACAGTGCGACACCGCCTCGCTGATCTACCTGCCGCTGCTCGAGGAGACCGGGTACATGCCGTCGGAGCGGTACGCGCACGCTCCGGAGATCCTGGCGCACTGCGACCGGATCGCCACCCGGTACGGGCTGCACGACCAGGCCCTGTTCCATACCGAGGTGACCGACCTGGAATGGGACGGGTGCCGGTGGATCGTGCGGACCGACCGTGGAGATGAGTTCACCTCGCAGTTCGTCGCGCTGGGCACCGGCCCGCTGCACGTCGCGAAGCTCCCCGGCATTCCGGGCATCGAGACCTTCGCCGGCCACGCGTTCCACACCAGCCGCTGGGACTACGCCTATACCGGCGGTGACCCGGAAGGCGCGCCGATGGACCGCCTGGCTGGCAAGCGGGTGGCAGTCATCGGTACCGGCGCCACGTCGGTGCAGTGCGTGCCGCGCCTCGCCCCAGCCTGCGGGGAGCTGTTCGTCTTCCAGCGGACTCCCTCGTCGGTGGACGTACGCGACAACCAGCCGATCGACCCGGGGTGGTTCTCCGCCGTCGCGACGCCGGGCTGGCAGGAGCGCTGGCTCGACAACTTCTGCGCCAACATGTCGGCTGGCGAGTTTCCCGCCGACGACCTGGTGAACGACGGCTGGACGGACCTCGCCAAGCGGATACGCGGCCGGCTCGCCGCGCCGCGGCCGGACCCGGCCAGCTTCACCGATCTGCTCGCCGACTTCGAGCAGGCCGACTTCGAGAAGATGAGCGAGATCAGGGCCCGGGTCGACTCGATCGTCGCTGACCCGGTGACGGCAGACGCGCTCAAGGCCTGGTATCGCCAGCTCTGCAAGCGCCCGTGCTTCCACGACGAGTACCTGGCGGCCTTCAACCTGCCTTCGGTCCACCTCGTCGACACCGACGGCAGGGGAGTGGAGCGGATCACCCCGGCCGGGGTCGTGGTGGCGGGCGCGGAGTACCAGGTCGACTGCATCATCTACGCGTCCGGATTCGAGGTCGGCACCGAGCCGGTCAGGCGCTTCGGATTCGACCTGACCGGGACCGGCGGCGTCAGGCTGTCGGACTACTGGTCCGCCGGGATGCGCTCGCTGCACGGCATTCACGTGCACGGCTTCCCGAACGCCTTCCTGGTGCAGCTCGGCCAGGGCGGCAACTTCGTCGCCAACGTCCCGCACAATCTCACCGACGCGGCCAGGACAGTCGCCTCGGTGGTCTCCTATATGCGGGATAACGCCCTTGACGTCGTCGATGTCAGCCTGCAGGCCGAGGACGCCTGGATGGAGCTGCTGACTCCGAACCCCGTGATGACGTCGTTCCTGGCCAGTTGCACCCCCGGCTACTACAACAACGAGGGTCAGGACCCCAGCCCGCACTCACCGCTGGTCGGGTACTCCGGCGGAGCGCCTGCCTACTTCCGCTACATCGACCAGTGGCGCAGTTCCGGCGATTTCAAGGGACTGGAGTTCGGCCGCGCGGGTACTGCCTGGTCACCCTGAGCCCCCCATGACCATACGTCTCGAACGAGGTGTATGGTCGAAGCATGCGCACGCATGGATGGGGCGGAAGCCCGCCGGCCGATGACGCCCAGGCGATCGGCCGGATCCTCGATGCCGCCAGGCGGTGCTTCGACGAGAAGGGCGCCGACACCGGCATCGCCGACGTGGCCCGGGCTCTCGGCGTCACCCGGCAGACCATCTACCGTTACTTCCCGAGCACCGAGGACCTGCTCGTCGGCGCCGCCGTGGGAGCCGCCAGCGATTTCCTTGACCGCCTCGCAGCGCACGTCGCGCCGTTCACCGATCCGGGTGCGGCGGTGGTCGAGGCGATCGCCTACACGCTTGAGCGGCTGCCGTCGGAGCCTTACCTGAGCCTGCTGCTGGCGTCGCGGCGGACCAGCACCTTCGCGGTCGGGGTCACGTCGGCGACCGCCATGGCACTCGGCCGCTCGATCCTCGAGCGCTTCCCGGTCGACTGGCCCGGCGCCGGCTTCGCCGACGACAGCCTGACCGATCTCGTCGAGTACCTGCTGCGAACCATCCAGTCCTTCGTGCTCGACCCTGGCCACCCGCCGCGGACCGGCGACGAGCTCCGCCGTTACCTCGATCGCTGGATCGCGCCGTCGGTCGCGCCCGGCTACGGCGCACCGCCCCTGCTCGCCGAGGTGCTGCCGTGACGTCCGGGACGACCAGGACCACCGGCGCCGCGCGCGCCGTAGCCGCCGGACCTGGACACCGCTGGCGCTGGGTCACTCTCGTCGTGCTGTGCGTCACCCTGCTGCTCGTCAGCCTCGACAACACGATTCTCAACGTCGCGCTGCCGTCGGTGGTCCGTGAGCTGCACGCGACCTCCACCCAGCTGCAGTGGGTCGTCGACGCCTACGCGATCGTCTTCGCCGCCCTGCTGCTCCCGCTGGGAGCGCTGGGCGACCGGGTCGGCCGCAAGTGGGTGTACCTCGCTGGCCTGGTCGTCTTCGGCGGGGGGTCAGCCCTGGCTGGCTGGTCGGGCAGCCCGGACCGGCTAACCATCGCGCGCGCCGTGATGGGCGTCGGCGCTGCCGCGCTGATGCCCTGCACTTTGTCGATCCTGACCAACGTGTTCACCTCGGACCGTGAGCGGGCCAAGGCGATCGGCTTCTGGGCGGGGACCGCCGGGATCGGCGTCGCGCTCGGCCCGATACTCGGCGGGTTCCTGCTCGTGCACTTCTGGTGGGGCTCGGTGTTCCTGATCAACGTGCCGATCGCGACGGCCGGACTGGTCGCGGCGCTCTTCCTGGTCCCCAACTCCAAGAACCCGCAGGCGAGCCGCCCTGACGTGGTCGGTGCACTGCTCTCGCTGGCCGGGCTCGGCCTGCTGCTCTGGGCGATCATCGAAGGGCCTGGCCGGTCCTGGACTTCTCCGCTGATCCTGGGCGCCCTCGCCGGTGCCGCTGTCACCATCGCCGGCTTCATCTGGTGGGAGCTGCGCGCCAGTCACCCGATGCTGCCGATGCGGTTCTTCCGCAATCCGCGGTATAGCGTCGCCATCTCGGCACTGGCGATGGTGATGTTCGCCCTGCTCGGGATGTTCTTCCTGATCACCCAGTACCTGCAGTTCTGCCTCGGGTTCAGTCCGCTCCGCACCGGGCTGGCCATCGGGCCCGTCGCCATCGTCCTGCTGGTGGTAGCGCCGCTCTCGGAACTGCTGGTCCGGCGGTTCGGCACTAAGCCGCTGGTCGCCGGGGGCCTGCTCATCGTCGCAGTCGGCTTCGGGCTGCTGTCCCGCACCACGGCGGCGAGCAGCTACACAGATTTCCTGCCGGCCTTCCTGCTGGTGGGGCTCGGGGTTGGCCTGGCGCTTGCCCCGTCGACTGAATCGATCATGGGTTCGCTGCCCAGGGAGCAGGCCGGAGTCGGCTCGGCTACCAGCGACACCTCGCTGCAGATCGGCGGCGCGCTCGGCGTGGCCGTGCTCGGCACGCTGCTCAATATCCGCTACCAGAACCATCTGACGCCGCTGCTGGCCGGCAGGCATGTGCCCGCGGGCATCAGCAAGGTCATACTCGGCTCGCTGGGCGGCGCCCTGGCCGTCGCGCAGCGCGAGCCAGGTCCGGCCGGTGATGCCCTCGCCGCCGCCGCCAGGCACGCTTTCGTGTCAGGCATGGACCTCGGGCTGATCGTGGCCGCCGTGGTCGCGGCGGTGGCCGGCCTGGTCGTCCTGGCGGTCCTGCCGAGTCGGCCAGCGCGCAGGCCGGCCGCTAGTTCCGATCACGCTCCGTCGTCGTCCGCCAGCAGCAAGGCCTCGTCCGGGATGTCCGTGACCAGCGTGTGACCGCGGTAAGAACTGAACGGCTCGCCGGCGGCGTACGTCGTAGTGGTGTGCGCAGCCATGCGGCAGACCGGGCGATCAGGCTCCTGGTCAACCTGGCGGGCGCGGCGGGAGCGGTCTTCTTCGCCCGCGCCAGCTTGCTGTTCTACCTGCAGACTCACCGCCTGATCGGGGCCGCCTTCTTCGTCGAGCAGGCGTGGTTCGTGGCCGCCTTCCTGTTCCGGCGGCCGGCCCGGGAGATCAGCCACCAGCTCGGCGCCTGGCTGCTCGCCGCGGGCGGTACCTTCATCGGGCTGCTGCTGCGGCCCGATGCTGTCCACGTCGTCTGGGGCGTACAGGCCGGGCTTGCCCTGCAGTTGTGCGGCCTCGGGCTGGCGGTAACCGCGCTCGTGGCACTCGGCCGGTCCTTCGGTTTCGTCGCGGCCGATCGCGGTGTCGTCACCCGCGGCCCGTACGCGATCATCCGCCACCCGGTGTACGCCGCCTACGTACTGATCCAGAGCGGGTACCTGTTGCAGGCCATCTCCTGGCGGAACGCCGCGGTGGTTGTGCTCGCGACTGGCTGCAACATCGGACGGGCGCTGGCCGAGGAGCGCGTCCTTTCCGCCTCGGCCGACTACCGGAAGTACCGGCAGCAGGTCAGGTGGCGACTGATCCCGGGCGTCCTGTAACTCAGCGCCGCCCGGAATCAGGACCGCAGGCTTTAGCGATTCTTTGGCCTTACCAGAGCTTCCGGTCCCGGGAAGCCACTAGCCTGCTGTGCTGTCAGAGCAGTGGGACTTAAGGCACTGCTCCGGGGGTAACATTTGGCCGCATATCTCACCGATCCGGAATTCGTCCGCCCTGCGGGGCACGTACTGGCCCTGACGCTGCCGCCGCTGTCCGGCCGTCAGATACTCGTGCTGCTCGGCATCGGGGCGGTGGTGGCCGTCATCCTCTGGCTGCCCGTGCTCGGTGACAGGATCGTGGCGAACCTGAGCAGAAACGCGCCGAAATATGCCCCGCGGATATTCTTCGCTGGCCTCGGCCTGCTGGTCCTCGGCATGGTCGCGGGAGTGCAGCTGCTCGAAGTCGGCGGTGGCTGCCTGATCGGCGCCCTCGTGCTCGGCGCGATCGCGGACAACTACTAGGCCGGCTCCGGCATGCCGACCTCGCGGCGTACCCACCGTGCCGCGGCGGTCCTGCTGTGCGATACCCACAGCGCGACATCCAGGATCCGGAGCAGGCTGACGGCGGCGGCCGCCGGCGGGCGCAGGGCCTCGATCTCGGCGCGTGCGGCCGGGTCCTGCAGCAGGCAGCGCAGCGTGTCCCAGGTCCGGCCCGGTACGTCAACGGCCCTGATCACGACGCTGTCGCTGATCGGGCACAGCCGGGGCCGCTTGCGGGCGAGCAGCTTGGTGGCGCTGGCCGTGCCGATGCCGTCGATGCCGGTCAGCGCGTCCCACAGAATGTCGACCCGCTTGAGATCCTCGTCGGTGGCGTCCCACAGGTCGACATCGCCGGGAACCCCGGCAAGGAGCTCGGTCAGCTCGCCCGCACGCAGGTCGAGCAGCACCCGGACCACCTGGGGTCGCCAGGTAATGTCCAGCAGGGCCACGGCGACTAGGTCGTCGGCCGTGATGCGGTCAGCCGGATTGCTGCCGAGGGTGCTGAAGGTCACCCCGGCGAATTCCGGTTCCGCGAAATAGGCCGCTATCGCCCGGCCTAGCCCAGGCGTCGCAAGCCTGATGCGAAGCCGGCCGACGGCGGCATCGACCGCCTGATCACTTGGTAACGTGAGCATTTTACTAGTATGCGCTGCTGGGGATTGCCATGTGGCATGTTCTGTGCACATGCACAATGGATTTGCGCATGCGCAATGCTGAGTCACGCCAGGCTGACGGGTCGGATCCCTGGATTCTCCAGTCGTCCCGGACCAGGGCAGACTCGGACTTAGGCCCGCCGATCAGTGACGTAAGTCCACTGGCACCCAGCCGCTACCCGCCTGACGATGGAAAGGTAATGCGAGCGCGAATTCGTTAGAAGTACTGATACAGGGGCGCTTGGGGGCGCGGCCGGCCGCGGGGGACGGGGATGGTGACAGGCTCAGGTCAGGGTGCGGAGCGCTTGGCGCTGCGGCGCGAGCTTCTGCTGAGCCTGCCAGCGGCCGTGGCCTACGTCGCGGGGCCTGAGCTGGTATTCGAGTTCGCCAACGAGGAATTCCGGCGAGTCGTCGGGTGCCGTGAGCTGATCGGCCGTCCGCTACGCGAGGCGCTGGCCGGCCTGCCGCGAGAGCGCCTCGACCAGGTCGAGCAGGTCGCAAGCAGCGGGCAGCCGCTGCGGGGCAGCGAGGCCGAGCTCTGGAATCGCCGGTCCGGCCAGGAGCCCGAGCAGCTGTTCGTGGATTTCGTCTACCAGCCGGTGGCCGACGAGACGGGCGGGGTCGCCGGCGTGCTCCTGTGCGGCAGCGATGTCACCACGCATGTGCGGGACCGGCGCCGGCTTGAGGTGCTGGCGGAGCGGCTGGCGATCTCCGAGGAGCGATACCGGACCCTGTTCGAGACGCTGCCTCTCGGCGTCATGCACTACAACGCGGACGGGACGATCCTCGGCGCGAATCCCGCGGCAGCCGAGATCATGGGCCTGGTTCCCGAGGCGATGACTACCTGGCCGCTCGATCGGTCCGGGCGCACCATCCACGAGGACGGCACGCCCTACGTGCAGGACGAGCTTCCGGTGATGGTCGCGTTGCGGACCGGAGAGGTCGTCGCGGACGCTGTGATCGGCCGGCCGCATGGCACGACCGGCGAGCTGCAGTGGCTGCGGGTCACCGCGGTGCCCGATGCCAGGGACGAGCGGGGCAGGCCGCAGCGCGCCTACGCGATGATTACCGACATCACCGAGCAGCGCCACGCCGAGGCCGCCCTGCGCGAGAGCAACCGGCTGCTCGGGCGCTTGCGGGATGCCAATGTCGTCGGTGTCGTCGTGGCCAGCGAGGAAGGAGTTCTTGAGGCCAACGACGCCTACCTGCACATGATCGGTTACAGCCGTGCCGAGCTGCGGGCCGGGCGGATCGACTGGCGCGCGATCACGCCACCTGAATGGAAGGCGGACGACGATGCCGCACTTGAGCAGCTGCGCCGCACAGGGGCTGCCCAGCCATGGGAGAAGGAATACGAGCACCGGGACGGGCATCGCTTTCCCGTCCTGGTCGGCGCGGCGCTGCTCGACCGGCACCCGCTGCGCTGGGCCAGCTTCGTGGTGGACCTGTCCGACCGCCAGCGCAGGGAACAGCTGCTGAATGCCGAGCTCGAGGCCCGGGTAAGGGAGCGCACGGCTCAGCTCGTCCGGGCGGAAGAAGCCCGTCGCGCGCTGGAGTCCGAGCTCCGGCAAGGAGAGCGCCTGCAGATGGTCGGGCAGCTGACCAGCGGCATCGCCCACGATTTCGGGAACCTGCTCGGGGTCATCGTCGGATATGCCGAGCTGGCCGAGGACGTCAGCGACAACCTCGATCCTGAGCTGCGCCGGATACTCGGGGAGATCCGGGCCGCGGCGGACCGGGCCGGTCACCTTACCAGCGAGCTGCTCTCGGCCGGGCGCCGCGCCAGGCCGCAGCCGGTCGCGATCGACCTGGACGTCCTGATCTCCGGCATGCGGGACCTGCTGAGGGTCAGCCTGAGCGGATGCGCCGAGGTGGTCGTCCAGCCGTCGCAAGCTCCGCTGCCCGCGGTGCTCGCGGATCCTGACCAGATGGAACAGGTGCTGCTCAACCTGGCCGTCAACGCCCGCGACGCCATGCCGGGCGGCGGGACGCTGACGATCGGCACGGGGGCCCTGGACATCGACGAGGAACGCTCGCGTGAGCTTCCGGTCGCCAGGCCGGGCCGCTACGTCGAGCTTGTCGTCCAGGACACCGGGATCGGCATGAGCCCGGAGGTCAGGTCCCGCATCTTCGACCGGTTCTTCACCACCAAGCC
>DASWAA010000022.1:0-6491 GCA_036391385.1 Streptosporangiaceae bacterium | reverse complement strand
CATGCTCCACCGGGATGGGCAGGATGACCTGGATGAAGTTGCCTGCCCCGCTGACGCTGATGACCTTCTCTGACCGGAAGATCAGCCGGTCGGCTAGCTGTTCGCCGCTGATGAACGCGATCGGATCGGGGATCATGTAGTCCCAGGCGAGATTGCCCTCGGGGACGGGCTTGCCGCAGCAGTGGCAAAGCGGGCGGCTCGCGCCCGGATTCGGCTGATCATCATCCACGGTCGACAGCATGGCGTAATGCCCGCCAAAATGTCCATTCGTTACCAGTTGCGTTCGCCGGTCGTCATAGGTACTCGACTCGGTCGCCCCGCGGTTCGCCGCGTAGTGACGAACGCGCCGCTCGTGGGGTCCTGGTGGTCATGGATCACCGGGAGCATGGCCTCGAATGCCTCGCGGCTTGGATCAGCTACGAGTACACGGGGAGCGCCCACAAGTGGGGGCCGTGGTGGCAGCGGGCAATCAGGCTGCCGACCCGAAGGCCTGGTGTTTCCTGCCAGGCTGGAGCCGACCGTCTGGGGGCAGCTCCACCTCCTTGACCGCGAAGGCGTCTCCGTTCCGCACGCCGATCTCCCGGGAGCGCAGGGACGACGAGGTGGTGTTCACCTGCAAGGCGCTCCAGGATCAGTTCCTCGACGCTGGCATTTCCCTCGCCATCCCGATCCATGCTCGGACAGTACCGGCAGGCGGCGATAATCCAGGCGGCATCGTCACAGAGACGAAGGGCTCGAGCCACGGCAAGGACCGGTTGCGCGACGCGCGAATGCCGGCACGTCAGCGCCGCGCCGGGCAGCGACCTAGGCTAGCCACTTCAGCCGCTATCTGACTACCTTGAGGGTCTTGTTCGCCTCGGACGCCAGGAACTCCGCATTGCCGCCGTAGGCCGCCGTCAGGAGGTAGCTGCCCGGCTTTAGCTGCCTTGCTGTCAGCGAGCAGCTTGCCTTGCCCGCCGCCAGAGTCATGGTGCATATGACGACCTTTCCAGCCTTGATGGTGACCTTGCCGGAAGGCAAGCCGACGTACTGGGCGCTGACTGTGACGGAGAGCCGCTCCGATGTCTCATGTCCGTAGGTCGCGGTGGCTTCGGACAGCGAGAACCCGACTTTCGAGGCTGCCTTCGTGACGGTGAGCGCATGGCCGGCCGACGTGACCGCGACGAAATCGGCGTCGCCGCTGTAACTGGCGATCAGATGGTAGGTGCCGGCACGGAGCAAGGTGGCCGGCAGCGCGCACGACGCTGCACCCGATACAAGCGTGCCTCGGCATATCAGTGCCGTTCCGGCCGATATGGTGACCGTCCCCGTGGGAGTGCCGCCATCGGCACCCGACCTCACGGCGGCCTGCGCGCGCACGGTCTGCTCGTCGCCGTAGGCAGCTTTCGCGCGGGTAAGCGTAAGGGTCACCGCAGAGGCGGTCGCCTCGTTCACGACGAACGCGCTGAGGCCGGGGGAATACTCGTACCCGCCGGCGCTGCAGTAGCCCGCGCCACCACACGACACTGACTCGACTTCACTGCCCGCTGGGCTGCTGGTGACAGTGACTGGCTGGGCGGTTCCCCAGGTGCCGTTTGCCTCGCTGACGACGAAGGCCCTCGTCCCATAGCTGTCATAGGACCCGCCGGCGGCGCAGTATCCCGGTGCACCGCACGATACCGACGTCAGCAGGGCGTCGCGGCCAACATTGAGACTGGCCAGCCCGGGTACCTGGGCAGCGGTTCCCCAGACGCCGGCGGTCTCGCTCACCACGAACGCCTGGGTGGCATCCGTGGTCCAGTAGTGCCCGCCCGCGGAGCAGTTGCCGGCAGAGGCGCACGATATTGACGTGACTTCGGAGTTGTTGCCAGTGTTCAGTGCCGAGATGCCGGGAACTTCCTCGGCTTGACCCCAGACTCCACCGGTTTCGTTCACGACGAACGCCTGATCCCCCGCTGCGCCGCCGGCGCTGCAGTTGCCCGCTGACGCGCACGAGATGTCGCGGACCTGATTGTCCCCAGCCGGGCCGATGGCGGTCATGCCCGGCACGACCTGCGCGCTGCCCCACGTGCCGGCGACCTCGCTCACCACGAAGGAGTCGAACGCGCCGGTGCTCAGGTAGTACATGCCGCCGGCGCTGCAGTTGCCCGCCGAGGCGCACGAGATCGACGTGGGCCCGCTGCTCTGAGCGCCCAGGCCCGCCATGCCTGCGACAAGCTGAGCGTCGCGCCAGGTGCCGCTTCTCTCATCGGCGACGAAGGACGACGCATAACCGGTTCCGGTCCGGACAGTCCCGGTGAGCGCGCAACTGCCGGCCGACGGGCACGACAGGGAGTCGATAAAGCGGGCTAGCAGGTCGAGGAGACCGGCTCGAGCACATTCCATGGTCGCCGTACCTGACTGTGCGACGCCGTCGAGTTGGTCGGCAACAACGCTGATCAGTTGACCGGGTAGTACCACCAGTCTTGATCGGATCGGCTCGAATCGCATGGCAGGAGCGTGACTGGTCGGCGCTGCGGCGAGGCACAGCGCCTGGGCGCCAGCGGGCTCGAATATCTCCGGGTAGCCGCGGCGCGAATGCCGCGGCAAGGACCAGTCGCAGGGCGGCGAATGCCCGCGCGGCACTGCGCTCACGGTTCTTCGATGTATAAGCAAGGTATGACTGATGATGGCCGCGATGCCGGTTCTGGCCGGCTGCCCGGGTATGTGACGGACATGGTGCGGCGGCTGCCGCCCGCATCGTCCGCCGTCGTGCCGGGCAGCACGCCGGTGGTCGCGTTCGGCGACCCGGCCACGGCGCGGGCGGCGACGCTCGGGATCAACCCGTCGCGCAGCGAGTTCGTGGACGGGCAGGGCCGGCTGCTCGACGGCGGCCAGCGGCGGCTGGCCACCCTCGGTTCGCTTGGTGCGGCAAGGCTGGACGAGCTGACGGATCGGCAGGTCGGCGAGGTTGTGGCGGACTGCGCGGCGTACTTCGGGCGCAATCCCTACCGGCTGTGGTTCGACCCGCTCGACCAGTTGCTGCGCGCCGCGGCCGGCGCGAGCTACTACGACGGCACGGCCTGCCACCTGGACCTGGTGCAGTGGGCGACCGACCCGGTGTGGGGCCAAATCAGCGAGGACCGGGCACGCCGGGCGCTGATGGATGATGGCGTGCCGCACCTGCGTGCCCAGCTGGCGGCCAGCCCGGAGATCGGCGTGGTGCTGTGCAACGGCCGGCAGGTCATCGACCAGGTCCAGGCCGCGGGCCTCGCCGGTCTGGACGAGGCCGGGGTGATCCGCAGCGGTCAGGTCACCTGCCGCCTGTACTCGGGCACCGCAGGTGCCGGCGCCGCCCGGTGGATCGGCTGGTCGGCGAACCTGCAGAGCAGCTGGGGCGTCAGCAGCGAACTGAAGCGGGAACTGGCCGCCTGGGTCGCGCAGACACTCAGCGAAGCTGACCAGATCACCCGCCCTCCTGGCCCGCCGCAGCCAGTGCCGGATTCTGTGTCAGCGAGCGAGTACCTCCCGCGCGGGCTGCGCGTTCACGGCAAGCGGGAACTGGCCGCCGTGCTGGCGGCCTGGCTCGAGTGTTCCGGCGCGGCGACGATCGGCGACGTCGGCAGCTTCGGGCGCGTCGCGTGGCTGCGGATCAGCGTCGGCGGGACTGAGGTCGTTCTGAACGCTGACACCAAACGCCCCGCGGTCGATGCGTTCGTGCGGGCAAGCGCCACCGACCCGGACCGGCCCTGGCTGGTGGTCGCCAGCCAGCGCGGCCACGCCACCAAGGTGCTCCCGGGCCCGGACCCAGTCCCGGTGCCGGGCTGGTACGCGTACCTGGCCCGGCCTGGCACGGCCGGCCAGCTGATCTGAGTGAGGGCAGGCTGCGATGTACTTCGTTCAGTTCCCGCACCCGGGTGGCGAGCATGTTCCGCCCGGCCCGGCGATGACCTGGAACACCGGCGATCACGGCAGGAAGTTCCTCCTCGCGGCCGGCCAGTACGTTGATCAGGACGACGACGTCCACCATGGCGAGTTCGTGTTCTGGGGCGAGTGGGAGCCGCCGTCCCAGCTCATCACCGGCTGGCCGACCAGCGGGCGGCTGCCGCGGGCGCTGCACCGCCCGTACTGGCACCGCCCGGCCGGGAGCGGGTGGCGGCAGAACACCGACCCGTGGGTGTTCGGCCCGCGGATGCTGTACAGCAACTGCAAGCAGACCATCCGCCCCGGCAACCGGCCCACCGCGCTGCAGCGGCTGACCCGCGGCTCGGTCATCTGCTTCGGCTCAGCCATCGGCGGCGAGTTCTGCGCCGACACCATCCTCGTCGTCGCCTCGGCCGAGCCGTGGACGCCCGCCGACACCACGATCGGGCAGCGTGCCGGGGACGCGTTCGCCGCCTGCACCGCGGGGTCGCTGGCCTCCGGCGACGGCGGCTACGCCCGGACCCGGCTCACGCTGTACCGGGGAGCGACCATCGACGACCCGGTCGACGGCATGTACAGCTTCGTCCCCGCCCTGCCCGCCGACGGGCGGTACCCGCGGTTCGCCCGGCCGCCGATCCGGCTGCCCGGCCTGATCAACCCCGCCAGCACCCAGAGCGCCATGGGCGCCAGCCGGCCCCGGCCAGCACGCGAGGTCCGCGACGCCTGGGAAGCCATCCGCCACCAGGTCCTCACCGCTGGCCTCGTCCTCGCTGTGCGCCTTGAGACGCCACCGCAACTGCCCGTGGACGGAGATGTCCCTGTCACCACGCGGAACCGCTGCTGACTGCAGCGGCATGGCAGGCCCGCCTGAGCGTGGCGATCAGGTCCTTGCGCGCGGCGATCAGATGTGCCTGCCGAACGTCGAAACGACCGTTCTCCGGTCGTCCGGATGCCCCGGGTTTGCCGGTCTGATGATGTCTGCGGGATCCGTACTAGTGGGCGCAGCGGGGAATGTTGATCGCGAGGCTGGCAGGCTCGTCGGCCGAGTGCCAGAGGTGACATACTTGCCCGAGCCGTGAGGCCAGCGAGCGAGGGGCGAGCGGGATGGTCAGCGCTTTCTGTGGCATGACGGCATGGTGGCGTGGGCTCAGCGCTGTGCCCAACGCCTTGGCCCGGCTGACCGCTGTCGCTTCTGGCCTGCTGGCTCTCGCCTGGCTGCCGGTGCCCCACACGATATGCCCGTTTCGGATGCTGACTGGGCTTCCGTGCCCGTTCTGCGGCGGGACACACGCCGGAATCGATCTTGGGCGGGGCAATCCGGTCGCGGCGTTGCGCGCGTCGCCACTGGCCGTGTGCGGAGCCGTCGCCGTGATCACCCTTCCGATGCTCCGCAAGACCGGTCTGGCGGAGCGGTGGCGGCATTTGCCCGCGAAGACACGCAGCGCGGCAGCCATTACCGGTATTGTTGCGGCTCTTACTTTTTCCGAAGTCTGGCAGCTAGTGCGCTTCGGCCTTATGTAAACGGACTTGGCATTCGGAGGAGTCATGGCAGATCAAAATCCACCGCCGGGATACGGCGGGCAACAGCCGCCTAACTATCCCGGAGGGTCCGGCGACGCCGGCGGCTATGGGGGGCCACCTCCTGGCTATGGGGGGCCACCTCCCGGCTACGGCCCCGGATACGGTGGCTTCCCGGGCCCGCAGCCGCCGCCGTCAAACACGCCGACGGTGCTGTCGGTGATCGGGATCGTCTGCTGGTTCTTCTGCTCACCGGCTGCAATCGTCCTGGGGATCATCGCCCAGAGCCAGTTCCGTAGCCAGGGGCGGCCAGATGGACTGGCGAAGGCTGCATGGATCGGCGGCATTGTCGCACTGGCCCTCGGGATCGTCGTGGCCATCGCGACGAGCGGGACTGGTAACGGTTAAGACTGCCATCGGCGCCGTGGCCGGCGATTGAGTTACATGCTCAAGCGCATCCGCACGCGTGCTCGCCGTGAGGGCCCGAAGGGCAGGGTGCGTCCTGGTTCGCCGGGCTAGCGGAGGCAAACCGGCACGTGGTCCATAGCGTGGCGGCGCTGGTGGACACGCCGAAGGGACGAGCGGGTCGGCCGAGCAAGGCGCTGACGGCGGAGCAGGCGGCGGCGGCGGGGGGACGTCGTCGATCGCGGGCAGGCCGACCTAGTCCCGCACGGGGCGTAGCTGACAGCGCTTCCATCCCGCGCCTCGTCACCCTTGCTTGCGGTAGAGGTGGAGGGTGAGCGGCGCGAACACGAGGGTGATGGCGGCGGTGGCGATGAGAGACCAGGAGACCGGGCCGCCGGCGCCGCTGGCGTTGTTCATCAGGTCGCGGGCGGCGTCGGCGACGTGGCTGATGGGGTTGATGTGGACGAAGGCCTGAAGCCAGCCGGGCATGGTGCGAGGTCTTACGAAGATGTTGCTGGCGAACGTCGGCGGGATCAGCACGGCGAGGCCGAGACTCATGACAGTGGCCGGGTCGCGCACGAGCAGAGCGATCGCGGCCCACAACCAGGATAGGGAAAGCCCGAACGTGATGACGAGCATCACGGCGGCGATCACGCCCGGGGCGCCGCCGTGGGGCCGGTAGCCGA
>DASWAA010000021.1:0-2386 GCA_036391385.1 Streptosporangiaceae bacterium | reverse complement strand
TCGTCTCGGACGCAGAAGCTGCTCAGGGCAGCGCGGCGGCGGCAGGCCGCGGTGCCGCGGGCGGCCGCAGCGCTTCCAACCGCAGGGAGAGGACCCGCTAGTGGGCCAGAAAGTGAACCCGCACGGGTTCCGGCTGGGCATCACCACCGACTTCAAGAGCCGGTGGTTTGCCGACAAGCTGTACAAGGACTACGTCGCGGAGGACGTGGCCATCCGCCGGATGCTGCAGCGCGGCATGGAGCGGGCTGGCATCTCGAAGGTCGAGATCGAGCGCGAGGACAAGGACAAGGTCAAGGTGTGGATCCACACCGCGCGACCGGGAATTGTCATCGGCCGGCGCGGCGCCGAGGCCGACCGGATCAGGGGCGACCTGGAGAAGCTCACCGGCCGGCGGATCGAGCTCAACATCCTCGAGGTGAAGAACCCCGAGATCGACGCTCAGCTGGTCGCCCAGGGCGTCGCCGAGCAGCTGTCCAGCCGGGTGTCCTTCCGGCGGGCGATGCGCAAGGCGATGCAGACCGCGATCAAGGGCGGGGCCAAGGGCATCCGGGTGCAGTGCGCCGGCCGCCTGGGCGGCGCCGAGATGTCGCGGTCCGAGTTCTACCGCGAGGGCCGGGTACCGCTGCACACGCTGCGCGCCGACATCGACTACGGCTTCTACGAGGCGCGCACCACCTTCGGCCGGATCGGCGTGAAGGTCTGGATCTACAAGGGCGATGCCGCAGCGACCCGCGCTGAGCGGGAAGCGGTGGCGGCCGGCCTGCGGGCCGGGCAGCGCCCGGGCGGCCGGGAGCGGCCACCGTCGGCGGGTGCGCGGCGCGGCCGTAGGCCGGGCGGGCCGGACGGCACCGACCGGGGCCCGCGTACGGCCGATCAGGCGCCCGCCGGTCAGCAGGATGCTCGGGGCAGGTCAGCCGAGGCCGGTTCAGGATCGCCGGCGACGACGGGCGAGGAGGGCTGAGGCATGCTCATCCCCCGCAGGGTTAAGCACCGCAAGCAGCACAGGCCGGACCGGTCGGGTGCGGCAAAGGGCGGCACGCGGGTGACCTTCGGCGAGTACGGCATCCAGGCGGTCGAGCACTCGTACGTGACGAACCGGCAGATCGAGGCAGCCCGTATCGCCATGACACGGCACATCCGCCGTGGCGGAAAGGTCTGGATCACGATCTACCCAGACCGCCCGCTGACCAAGAAGCCCGCCGAGACCCGGATGGGCTCTGGCAAGGGCGCGCCCGAGTGGTGGATCGCGAACGTCAAGCCGGGACGGGTGATGTTCGAGCTGTCTGGCGTTCCCGAGCCGGTGGCTAGGGAAGCGCTCCGCCGCGCCATGCACAAGCTGCCCATGAAGTGCAAGTTCGTGAAGCGTGAAGTGGGTGAGGCGTGATGGCCAAGGCAATGGCAGCGGCCGACCTGAGGGCGTCGAGCGAGGAAGAGCTCGACGACAAGCTGGCCGAGGCGAAGATCGAGCTTTTCAACCTTCGCTTCCAGGCCGCGACGGGTCAGCTGGAGAGCCACGGGCGGCTGCGCGCCGTCCGCAAGGAGATCGCCCGCATCTACACCGTGAAGCGGGAACGAGAGCTCGGCATCGTGACGCTGGAGCGAGAGGCTGATGGGGATGAGTGAGACGGCCCAGAACGAGGCAGCGCAGCAGGCTCCGGCACGTGGCTACCGCAAGGTCAGGGAAGGCCTCGTCGTCAGCGACAAGATGGACAAGACCGTCATCGTGCAGGTTGAGGACCGGGTCAAGCACCCCAAGTACGGCAAGGTCATCCGCCGCACCAGGAAGTACGTCGCGCATGACGAGGAGAACGCCTGCGGCGTCGGCGACCGGGTCGTCCTGACCGAGACCAGGCCGCTGTCGGCCACCAAGCGGTGGCGCGTGGCGCAGATCGTGGAGAAGGCGAAGTAACACCGGCCCGGCCAGGCAGGCCGACAGCCGGGCAGGCCCACAGCCAGACAGATAAAGAGCAAGCAGGAGTTGACGTGATCCAGCAGGAGTCGCGGCTCAAGGTCGCCGACAACACAGGTGCCAAGGAGCTTTTGTGCATCCGTGTGCTCGGCGGGTCGAGCCGGCGGTACGCGGGCATCGGCGACGTCATCGTGGCCACCGTCAAGGACGCCCTGCCTGGTGCGGGCGTCAAGAAGGGCGATGTCGTCAAGGCCGTCGTGGTGCGGACCCGTAAGGAGCGCCGCCGTGGTGACGGCTCGTACATCCGATTCGACGAGAACGCGGCCGTCCTGATCAGGGACGGCGGGGACCCGCGCGGCACTCGCATCTTCGGCCCGGTGGGCCGGGAGCTGCGCGAGAAGCGGTTCATGAGGATCATCTCGCTCGCCCCGGAGGTGCTGTGATGGCGAAGGGCATGAAGATCAAGAAGGGTGACCG
>DASWAA010000020.1:0-2180 GCA_036391385.1 Streptosporangiaceae bacterium | reverse complement strand
TGATGACGCCGACCATCTTGATCTCGTCGGCGCGCGCGACGCTGCTGATCGCGAGGAGCCCGAGGACCAGCTGCGCGACGACGAACAGGGCTGCGACTGCCTTCTTCATGGCGGTTCTCCGTGGTTACCGTGTGCTGCGTGAGGCGGTGACGTCTGCTGGTCTCGCGGGGCGACCGTTCGTGGGCACGGCGAGGGGGTGCGGTGCAATGGCACCCCCTCGCCCGCGTTCCTAGAACTTCACCTCGAACGTGCCGTAGACGTCCTGCGCCGACTTGAGCGGCGCGAGCATCTGGGCGTTGAACGGGCTCGCGGTCAGCTCCGTGATCTTCACCGGCGCGCCGACCCAGTTGTTGCTGCCCGTGTACGTGAAGTCGTAGTACTGGTACCCGACCTTGAAGAACGCCTTGCTGATGAAGGACGCGATGGGCGCCAGCGGGAGCTCCTGGATCAGGTAGGCCTCGTAGACGTTGCCGCGGGTGCCGAGCTTGCTGGTCCACATGTCGTCGGCCGCCGGATCGAAGGGAATCCAGAACTTGGAGCCGTAGTTGTACTCGGCGCCGATCTTGGTGCCGGAGGGCAGGTCGTACCGGAGGCCCGCGTAGGCGCCATAGCCGGTGTGCTCGCTCTTGTCCGGGCCGTTCGCCAGCAGGCCGGCGCCGGAGTCTCCGCCGCCCAGGAACGCGGGGAGCACGGCGTGCTTGCCGTTCGGGTGGGTGATGCTGATGCCGCCGCTGACGAAGGAGGTGAGGTTGCCCGGGCCGATGTCCTTGAGGGTGCTGAGGAGGCCCATGCCGTACCAGTCGATGTCGCCGAGCTGCTGGCCGACGTTGTTGGGATTGTCGAAGATGTCGAAGCCGCGGTTCCACTGGAAGTCGATCCGGATCGGGTCGATGTCCACCGGGATGACCTGGACGCCGACCATGTCGGTGTCGCGCAGGCCGTTCCGCTGCTTGTAGCCGGACTCGAAGCCACGGCCGTAGCAGAGCTTGGCGTAGGCTCCGGGGAGGAAGGAGACCTCGGGGGCGACCCCGACGGTCATGCCGTCGAAGGCGTAGTCGACCAGCAGGCCGGGCACGCCGCCGTTGCCCGGGGGCTGGTTGTTCTGCCGGACGTGGGTGGGGGCGCCGCCGGTGGAGGGCCGCCGGCCCACCGAGAACCAGATCGGCTGGTCGGCGATGTTGCTCCACGTGGCGAAGACCTGGTCGACGCGCAGCGCGTTGTCGCTGGGGACGTGGCCGATGGAGCCGTCCATGATGAACGAGCGATCGGCGAAGAGGCCGGCGTTGGTCGCGTCGGCGGTCTGCATCCCGCTGGTCTTGTACATGAGCAGGCGGGAGGTGATCGTCACGTTCTTGAGCGCCTTGGCCTTCATGTTCAGGCCAAAGCGGTGGGTCATGAGCGTGTCGTTGTAGAGGTTGTAGCCGGGCATCAGGGCCGGCGCGGCGGTGGGGCCCATGAACTGATAGTAATCAGCCACCTTCCCGCCGAGCGAGTCGAAGCGGAAGCGGTAGTCGCCGCCGAGGGTGAGCCAGTGCGAGATCGACTTCTCCTCGTTCCGCTTCACCTGCTGCTTCAACGCCTCGACCTCCTTGGTCAGCTTCTCGACCTTCTGCTGGTCGGACTGCTGCGGGTCGGGGTCGGCGGCGCGGCCCGCCAGCGGGAGCGCGAGGCTCGCCACGGCGGCGCCCGTCAGGATGCTTCGAAGGAACTTGCGCACACGATCTCCTCTTCTTCCTCGGGTGGTGGCGCCCGCCCGCTGGGGCGGCGCCGCTGCGGTGCTGTTCACGAGCTCTCCCCTCGTGTCCGTTCGGGCCCGGTGGGTCTGCGTGGGCCCCGCTCCTGCACCCTCTGCGGGTGGCGTGCCCGAGGAACGACACGTGAGATCAGCTGGTTAGGTGGCCAGGGCGGCTCGCCGGAAACGGGATGTCTCAATGCGACGAAACGCCACGTTTCAATGTGAGACAGGACGTGCCATCGTTCCCGCCATGGATCGGACCTCCGAGACGACGGGCGACGTCGCGTTCGCCGCCGTGAACGCAGCCTTCGGCTCGCTCGGTCGCGTCTGCATGGCGCTCGACGGGCACTTCCGCGTCCGTCACGTGTCGGCCCGGCTGGATACCCTGCTCGGCGACGGGGCCGCGGCGCGCATCCTGGGCGTGCCGGTCGAGGCGCTGCTCGGG
>DASWAA010000019.1:0-1528 GCA_036391385.1 Streptosporangiaceae bacterium | reverse complement strand
CTCGCCGGCGGGCAGCCGCTTGTTGAAGTAGCCGACGGCGACACACGCCTTCGCGCTGGGACAGGACACCCCGGACAGGACGTTGAACTGCTGCACCGGATGGGTCGAGCCGGGATCAGGCGTGCTGCGCACGGTCCAGGTGGTCCCGTTCCACTGCTCGGCGAGCGTGTGCACCCGCGTCGGGACCGACGACGTGCCGACCGCCATGCAGCTCGTCGCGGACGGGCAGGAGACCGCCGCGAGCTGGTCGTTGAGCTCGGGGTCGAGAGCGTTGAGCTGGGTCCAGGTGCTGCCGTTCCACCTCTCGGCTAGCGCCTGGCGGTGGCCGAGCACGGTGTCGAAGCCACCGACGGCGACGCAGTTCGACGCGCTCGTGCAGTCCACCGCGGCCAGGTAGTTGAGCTGCACGCCGGGGCTCAGCGGGGCGCGCAGCTTCCAGCGGCGGCCGTTCCAGGTCTCGGCGAGCGCCTGCTGCACGTCACCGCTGCCGACGAAGGTGCCGACCGCCATGCAGAACGACGCGCTAGGGCAGGAAATGCCGAACAGGCCGTCCACCGCTCCCGGGCTCGGTGTGGGGATTATCTCCCAGCTCGTGCCGCTCCACTGCTCGGCCAGCGTGAGACTGCTCAGGCTCGGCGACACGTAGCCGCCCGCCAGCATGCAGTGGCTGACGGGAGAGCCGGTACAGGACAGCCCGGTGACCGCGATGCTCGTTCCGCCCGGGATCGCGACTGGCGCGAACGGCTGCCAGACTCCGGCCGCCCATGACTCGATGCCGGTGCTCGATGCGGCCACGCAGCTGGTCTCGCTCGTACAGGTGACGATGCTGGGGATGGCCTGGCTTGGCGTCTGCAACTGCCAGGTCGCGCCATCCCAGGTCATCATGGTCGCCTGGCCGTAGCGGGTTTCTCCGACTGCCATGCAGAACGAGGCGGACGTGCAGGAGACGGAGTCGAGCCCCGCGCTGTGTCCGCCCGTGGTCGGCGCGCCTTCCTGCGTCCAGGCGCTGCCGTTCCATTCGGCAGCGACCGTCTGCGGCGTGTCCGAGCCGACCTTGCCGATGGTCATGCAGAACGTCGTGCTGACGCAGGTCACGTGCGTCAGCACGGTTGCGCAGCCGCCGTGGAACGGCGGGCAGGTAAAGGTCGCCGTCAGCGAGTGCCAGGTCGTGCCGTTCCACACGTGCGTGCTTACCTGGTCACTGGCCCCGCCGCCGACCGCCATGCAGAACGCGCTGCTCGTGCACGACACGGCGTCAGCCGCTGGTGACTTCGGCAGTGCTTTCCAGCTCGTGCCGTTCCATATATGCGCGCCGCCCGCACCGACCGCCATGCAGAAGGTGGCACTGGCGCATGAGATGTCGGTCAGCAAGGTAGCCGGGCTTGGCACGAGCTGCCACGCTGTTCCCCGCCACACCTCACCGAACGGGCGACCGCTCGCCGTCGGACTGGACGAGCTGCCGATCGCCGCGCAGAAGGAAGGCCCGGAGCAGGACATCAAGGTCAGCTGGTCTGCCGGCGCCAGCACA
>DASWAA010000018.1:0-41102 GCA_036391385.1 Streptosporangiaceae bacterium | reverse complement strand
GACCAGGCTTGACAGCTCGGACTTCGCGCATACGCCGATCGGCGTGTTCCGCGACGTCCAGCGGACCACCTACGACGACGCGATGGCAGCTCAGATCGATGCCGCGCAGGAGCGGCAGGGAGCGGGCGACCTGACCGCCCTGCTGGCAGGCAGCGACACCTGGCACGTCGGCTGAACGCCGGGCCTGGCTAGCGTCGGGCCAGGCACCGCCAGGAGCACTCGCGCGGCCCGGCCGGTTAGACCGGCCGGGCCATCTGCATGAGTCTGGCCGCGTCAGCCGATATTGACGATCTTGCTGGTCGGCGGCGCGCTGATCGGGGAGACCGCATTCCACTGGCTGAAATTAAGCGTCCCGAACTTGGTCGGCGCGACCATGCCGAGCAGGTAGTGCGTGCCGTTCTTGGCGAGGTAGAGCCTGACGCCTTCACCGCTCAGTTCGTAGGCCGGCTGGCCCTCGTAGGTGGTGGAGCTGATGTGCGACACCGAGGTGACCACCGGCATCTTGCTCTCGATCTGGTGGGTCATTCCCGGCAGGTTGAACGAGCTGAACGGGCCGGCCGAGACGGAGATGTACTTGCCGCAGATCGTGGCGCAGGCAGAGGCCGGCACGTGGCTGGCCTGCTGGATGGTCTTGAAGAAGTCCTTGCTCACGTACTCGTAGGCCTGGCCGCCGACGATCACGAGCGTCAGGTGCGTCGCGCTGACGCTGAGCGTGCCGCTCTCGTCGCCGTTGCGCAGCATCCCGAGGTCGAGCGCGACGTGCTGCGATCCCGTGGTGAGCGAGCCGGACATCCGCACGCTCGTCGCGCTGGCAAACCCTGCCTTCATAGACTTGATCAGCGAGGCGACAGACGGGCCGTTCGGGCCGGCGTGCGTCGCTCCAGCGGAACAGCTCGTGATCGCTAGTGCCGCGACAGCAGCCGCCGCCACGGATCGTGGTGCTATTCTGTGTTTTAGCATGTTATTGTTCACATTCTTCACTGATCTGCTATTCCGGTTAAGAGCAGCATCTTACCGCGGCGCGATGCTGGAGCGAAGGACGGCCGACATACCGGCGCCCGCTAGCGTGCGGGACGATCTAATGTCTGGTCTAGCGCAGACGTGCCCTGGAAGGGAGCAGCGATGAGCGTACGAGTGGAACGGTCGGGGGCGGTGACGACAGTCATCCTGGACCGGCCGCAGGTGCGCAACGCCGTTGACGGACCTACCGCACGCGCGCTGGCAGATGCTTTCCGGGAGTTCGATGCCGACCCGCAGGCCAGTGTGGCGGTGCTGTACGGGGCTGGAGGGACGTTCTGCGCCGGAGCGGATCTGCGGGCTGTCGGGACGCCGGAAGGCAACCAGACGAAACCCGAGGGGGACGGGCCGATGGGACCTACCCGGCTGACGCTGTCCAAGCCGGTGATCGCCGCGGTGGCCGGGTACGCGGTGGCTGGCGGGCTTGAGCTTGCCATCTGGTGCGATCTGCGCGTCGCCGAGGAGGACGCGGTCTTCGGGGTGTTCTGCCGGCGCTGGGGCGTCCCCCTGGTCGACGGCGGAACCGTACGGCTGCCCCGGCTCGTCGGTCTTGGCCGGGCGCTTGACCTGATCATGACGGGGCGGGCCGTCGATGCTGCCGAGGCGCTGCAGATAGGCCTGGTCAGCCGGGTCGTACCGCGTGGCACCGCACGCGCGGCGGCGGAGCGGCTCGCCGGTGAGCTAGCCGCCCTGCCACAGGCATGCCTGCGCAACGACCGGATGTCAGCGATCGAGTCGATGTCGCTCGGCCACGCCGCGGCCATGGCGGGCGAGTTCGGCCACGGGCTTGCGAGCCTGGCGGATCCGGCCCTGATCGCCGGCGTATCCAGCTTCCGCGACGGGGCCGGTCGGGGCGGCGAGCCCGCCTGATCAGAGCTGGCACTCCACTGGCCCTGGCTCGCGCAGGCGGCTGACGCGGTCGCGGAGCCGGCGCTTGTAGGCCGCGCCCCGGTGCAGCGCCGCCGCCTGGGCATAGCGGGTCAGGTGGTCGGCCGACGGACGATCGGCCTTCGACGGCTCATACCCGAGCGAGCGGAGCCTGCCAGCCATGGCGCTCTCGCAGAGCGCTATCTGCCATGGCTCGAGCCGTTCCTGCCACGACCCTGACGGCGCCCGCGTGACCCGCCGCTGCGTGTCGGCATGCCAGGTCTTCCGCTCGGGAATCGTGCTCGCCGCGATCTTGTGCGGCTCGGCCATCGCCGGGTCGTAGTCCTCGCCGAGGAAGCCGCACAACTCGGTCAGTCTGGCCTCCGGATCGGCCACCAGGTCCTCGTAGCGGAGCTCGAAGTAGGAATCGGCCGGAAGCCACCGCCTCGCCCGGCGCCCGCTCTCGATGGCCTCGGTCCAGGTGCAGATCGCGGCGTAGATGTCCTGATCGAACCAGGGCATCGACATCAAGGACGCTACGCAGTCACGGCCGTCCCTGATCAGGGCGACTATCTGGGCATCGGGGAACATCCGCCGCAGCGCCGGGATGTACTGGTAATAGCCGGGGCGCTTGTCTCCCCAGCGCGGCTTGCCGAATCGCCTGGCGTAGGCGCGGAAGACCGTGCCCAGGGCCGACCCTAGGGTGGGCGGCCCGTCCACGATCTCCGCGAGTACCTCGTCCGCGTTCAGGCCAAGGTCGTAGAACAGCGTCTTGCGCTCGCCGACAATGGATGTGGCAAGGGCCCGGCGGCTGGCTTCGTCGCGCAGATTCCCGAACGAGTTCCTGGCCTCATAGGCCGTCAGGACGAACCGCGTCTCAGGCGGAATGGCGATCCTGGGATGCGCGTGCAGCATGAGCTGCAGCAACGTCGTCCCCGAACGAGGACAACCTAGAACGAAGATCGGCCGCTCCGCACCCATGAGGCGTAAGCCTAGCTGCCGGGCGTCGCCGATGCCCCTCTTCGCGACGCCCGGTGTGCGGCTAGCTCTCGGCGCTGACTACGCCGACAGGGCAGGAGACGCCGGTACCGCCGAGCCCGCAGTAGCCATTGGGGTTCTTGGTGGCCGAAAGGTACTGCTGGTGATAGTCCTCGGCGAAGTAGAACTCGCCGGCCTCGACGATCTCCGTGCTGATCGGCCCGTAGCCGGCCTGCGTCAGCCGCTGCTGGTATGCCCGGGCCGATGCCTGCGCGGCCGCCTTCTGCTCGGCGCTGCGGGCGAAGACTGCCGACCGGTACTGGGTGCCGACATCGTTGCCCTGGCGCATGCCCTGAGTCGGGTCGTGCGACTCCCAGAACACCTTCAGCAGGTCACCGTAGGACACGACGTCCGGGTTGAAGACCACCCGCACAGCTTCGGCGTGGCCGGTGCGACCGCTGCAGACCTCCTCGTAGGAAGGATTCGGGGTGAAGCCGCCCTCGTACCCCACCGAGGTGGAGATCACGCCTGGCGTCTGCCAGAACTTGCGCTCCGCACCCCAGAAGCAGCCGAGTGCGAACTCCGCGACCTCACTGCCCTCCGGGTAGGGCGGCAGCAGCGGTGTCCCGAGCACCTCGTGCACGGCCGGGACCCGCAGCTGCTCCGCCCGGCCGGGCAGCGCCTCGTCGGCCGTGATCATGCGCGTCTTGTGCGTACCGAAGACTCCCACCGCTGGCTCCTCCCGATCCGCCGGTTCCCGGCAAAGGTTACAAGCGTCCGGTGCACGTCCGCATTCCCAGCGTCGCGTCGCCACGGCGATGCAGCGGACCTCGCGCCCGTCTTGTCCTCATCAGGCTTCCTGCATAGGTAGATTGCCTTTCATGAGCTTTCTTAAGGTAGGCGCCGTACTGGGCGTAGCTGCGAGCCTTGTGACTGGCTGGCACTTCGTCCAGCCCAGGGGAGGTCTCGGCGTCGGCTCCAGTGGCTCCTCCGCAACTCCGGTGACCTACTACGTCAGCCCGGCCGGTCGCAATACGGCGACCGGGACCTCCCCGGCCACCGCCTGGCGGACCCTGGCGAGGGCGTCGAAGGCGGCACTGCTCCCGGGCACCAGGCTCCTGCTGCGCGGAGGACATCAGTACAGCGGTCAGCTGAGGCTCGGCGCCGCCGATGGCGGTAACCCTCGCAAGCCCGTGCTGATCAGCACGTACGGAACCGGCCGCGCCACGATCAGCTCCTCGTCCTCGGCCATCGTGGTCATCGACACCGGGGGCATCACCATCAGGGGCCTCACGATCGTCGGGCAGCACGCGATGTCGCCGGCCAACTCGGGCATCCAGATGTACAGCGACCGGACCACCGGGATGTTCGGCCACGTCTTCGTCGACCGGGTCAACATCAGCGGGTTCGGCTACGGCATAGCGCTGGGGGCGGCGCACGACGGCGCTGGTTTCGCCAATGTCCGGATTACGAACTCGGCTCTGCACGGCAACCTGGACGCCGGCCTGATCAGCTACGGGCCTGACTACAACCCCAAGGCTCCCGGCTACGCGAATCATGGCATCTACGTCTCGCATGTCCGTGCCTTCAGGAACCTCGGCGACCCGGCGAACACCACGCGCAACACCGGCAGCGGCATCGAGCTCGGCAGCGTCGCCAGCGCCACGGTCGTCAACTCGCAGGCCTACCAGAACGGCGGTAAGGGCGGGGCGACCAGGGAAGGGCCGATCGGCATCTGGGCCTACGACTCGACCCGGGTGCTGCTCGCGCATGACGTGTCCCACGACAACACCTCGGCCAGCGTGCACGACGGTGGCGGATTCGGCCTGGACCGGGAGACCTCGGATTCGGTGATGGAGTACAACCTCTCCTACCACAACCACGGGGCCGGCTTCCTGCTGTACAGCGCGCTGAACGCTCCGGCGCCGCAGCGGAACAACGTCGTGCGCTTCAACCTCAGCTACGGCGACGCCACCGGCGGCCACCATGTCTACGGCGCGATGACCGCGGGCGGCTGGGTGGACAACGGAACCTTCTACCAGAACACCATCATCCTGGCCAGGGGGAACAAGCAGCCGGTGGTCAAGCTGACCGGCATCTTGCATCACGTCAGGATGTTCAACAACATCCTGGTGGCGGCCAGCGGCCCGGTCGTGGAAGTCGTGCCGCCGCTGAACAAAGCGCTAGCTCATCCGATGACGACCGCCGACGCCCTGCTCGCGGGGAACGACTACCGTGCGACGGCCGGGCCGCTGTTCGTCCAGTGGGGCCTCAAGACCGAGTACTTCTCGATCGGTGCCTGGCGGGCCGCCACCGGCGAGGAGAAGGCCGCAGGCAAGGCAGTGGGCCTGACCCTGAACCCGCTCTTCGCCGGACCGCTGTCAGGCCCGCGCGGAGCCGCCGGATTCGTCTTGCGGAAGGGCTCGCCGCTGATCGGCGCCGGGCTGAACCTGAAGCTGCTCTTCGGCATCACGGCAGGCAAGGTCGACTTCGCCGGCAAGCCTTACTCCGTGACCAGGCCGAACATCGGCGCGATGTGAATCCCGGCCCGGCCCCGGCGCGCGCTTACTGAGCGCCGGCTGGCCGGGGCGAGGCTGCGCCTGCTAGCTCGCCTGGTCGTGACCGCAGCCACTCCACGGTGCGGCTGACACCCTCGCGCACGCCGATCTGCAGCTGCCAGCCGAGGCGCTCGGCCGCGCGGGTGATCACCGGCCGCCTGCGCGTCGGATCGTCCTGCGGCAGCGGCAAGTGCTCGATCGGCGATGATGATCCCGTGACCGACAAGACGAGCCTGGCGAAATCTCCGACCGTGAATTCCTCAGGGTTGCCGAGGTTGACCGGACCAGGCTCGGCCGAGTCGATCATCGCGACGAGCCCGCGGATCAGGTCGTCCACGTAACAGAAGCTGCGGGTCTGACTACCGTCGCCGTACACGGTGAGCGGCTGGCCGGTGAGTGCCTGGGTGACGAAATTCGTGACGATCCGGCCGTCGCCCGCGCTCATCCGCGGACCGTAGGTGTTGAAGATCCGGACTATGCCGGCATTCAGCCCGCGCGCGCTTCGGTAGGCCGTGGTCAGGGCCTCGGCGAATCTCTTCGCCTCGTCGTAGACACTGCGCGGGCCGATCGGGTTGACGTTGCCCCAGTACTCCTCTGGCTGCGGATGTAGCAGCGGATCTCCGTACACCTCGCTGGTCGAGGCCAGCAGGAACCTCGCCCCGTCCCGGTGCGCGATCGCCAGCGCGTTCCGCGTCCCCGTGCTCCCCACGGCCAGGGTCTCCAGCGGTCGCCTGAGGTATTCCGGCGGCGAGGCCGGGCTGGCCAGATGCGCCACCGCGCCGAAGGGCCCGGCAAGGTCCAGGCCAGTGGTGATGTCGGCCTCGACGAATTCGAAGCCCGGCACGCCAAGCAACTGGCCGACGTTCTCGGCCCGGCCGCTCGACAGGTCGTCGACGCAGACCACCGCATCACCGCGGGCTGTCAGCGCGTCGCACAGGTGCGAGCCGAGGAAGCCCGCTCCGCCAGTGACCAGGACTCTCATATCTCCCCCTCGTGGTCGCGGCGCGCGGCGGCGACTAGGTCACCCACAGGGTCGCTGTACCCGCCAGGCCGGACGCCGAGCCCCCGCACCGTCCAGCCCGCCTCCTGCCAGCGGTCAAGCGCCAGTACGTTGCGGGCGTCTAGCAGGATGGGCCTCCTGACGAAGGCCAGCAGCGCGCCGGGATCTATCTCACGGTACTGCCGCCACTGCGTCAGGTGCAGCACGATGTCCGCGTCCTCGCATGCCTTCTCCACGTCGGGCGCGTAGTCGAGTTCCGGGGCAAGCTCGGCGGCGTTGTCGCTTGCCTTGGGATCGTGCACGCGTACCCGCGCTCCGGCTGACTGCATGGCGGTCGCGACGGCGAGGGCGGGCGAGTCACGCACATCGTCGGTATCCGGCTTGAACGCCGCTCCGAGTACCGCGACGTTGACCGAGTCGAGTGAGCCGCCGACCAGTTCGGTCGCGATGGCTACGACGCTGGCGCGGCGCCGCGAGTTGATCATGTCGATTTCGTGCAGGAAGCGGAACGAGTCGGCGACGCCGAGCTCGTGCGCCCGTGCCTGCAGGGCTCGCAGGTCCTTCGGCAGGCAGCCGCCGCCGAACCCGAGCCCGGCCATCATCCCGCGGTTCCCGATCCTGGCGTCGTGGCCGAGCACTTCGGCCAGTGTCACCACGTCGGCGCCGGCCACGTCGCAGAGCTCGGCCATCGCGTTGATGAAGGAGATTTTGGTGGCGAGGAAGGCGTTCGCCGACACCTTCGCCAGCTCGGCGGTACTGAGGTCGGTCCGGATGTACGGCGTCCCTGCCTCGATGAGCGGGCCGTAGACCTGGCGGAGCATGGCATCGGCCCGGGCCGACGTCACTCCGGCGACCAGCCGGTCCGGTGTCAGAGTGTCCTGGACGGCGTAGCCCTCCCGCAGGAACTCAGGATTCCAGGCCACCTCGGCGGCGACTCCGTCCGGCGTCAGCCTGGCGAGCATGGCCGCCAGCCTGGCAGCCGTTCCTACCGGCACGGTGGACTTCCCGACTACCAGGCAGTCACGGGTGATGTTCCTGGCAAGCCCCTGCGCGACCGCCTCGACGCTGCTCGTGTCCGCCGCCAGCGATCCGGGCAGCTGCGGCGTGCCGACACAGATGAAGTGCACCTCGCCGAACTGTGCCGCGTCGGCCAGCGACGTGCTGAAGATCAGCCTGCCCGAGCTCACGCCGCGTGCCAGCAGCTCAGAGAGCCCAGGCTCGAAGAACGGCGCCTCCCCCTGAGCCAGCTGGCCGATCCGCTCGGCGCTGGTGTCCACCCCAAGGACGTGGTGGCCAAGCTCGGCCATGCACGCCGCGTGCACCGTACCGAGATAACCGCTGCCGATGACCGTGATGTTCATTCGCTATCCCCCCTGCTACTCACTGTCAGCGAACCCGGCCGGGTTCAGCTGCTCAAACCTCCACGCATCGGCGAAGATCGACGGCAGGTCCCGCCTGGTCCGCCAGCCCCACTCCCTCTCCACCGTGCTGGCGTCGGCGACAAGGCTGGTGACGTCCCCCGCTCGCCGGCCGGTGACCACATAAGGGACCTGGGTCCCGCAGGTCTCCTCGAAGGTCCGGATCAGCTCGAGCACGGAGTGACCGGCGCCGGTACCGAGGTTCAGCACGCGCAGGCCGGCGGAATCACCCAGGTGCTCCATCGCGACCCTGTGCGCCTGCGCCACGTCGGCGACATGGATGTAATCCCTGATGGCCGTGCCGTCCGGCGTGTCGTAGTCGGCACCGAAGACCTCGAGCCGCTCGATCCTCCCGGCAGCGACGGCGATCATGTACGGGACGACGTTGCTGGGGACGCCGCGCGGGCACTCACCGATCCGGCCGCTCGGATGCGCCCCCGCCGGATTGAAATACCGCAATGATATTGCCGTAAAGTCAGGATAAACCTGGCAGGCTGACTGCAGCATCTGCTCGCAGATCAGCTTCGATCGCGCGTACGGGTTGACCGGGGCCGGCGGGTCGCCCTCGCTGATAGGGCGACTGTACTGATCCCCGTAGACCGAGCAGGAAGACGAGAAGACCAGCTGCCGTACGCCATGAGCTCGCATGGCCCGCAGCAGGCTGATCGTGCCGCCGACGTTCACGTCGAAATACTCGAGCGGAATCGCCATGGACTCGCCTACGGCCTTCTTAGCCGCGAAATGGATCACCGTGTCGATGTCGTGGGCGGCGAAGACGTCGCCAAGCGCATCGCAGTCGCGGAGGTCGACCGGATAGGCGTGCAGGGTGCCAGGGCAGATGTCTCGCACCGCGTCGAGAGCCGCTTGATGGCTGTTGGCAAAGTTATCCACGACGACCACGTCGTGGCCGTGCTCAAGCAGTTCGGCGCAGGTGTGGCTTCCGATGAACCCTGCTCCCCCCGTAACCAGGATTGTCAAAGTGAGTTCCCTCCCCTGAGAACTGTTCAGAATCCGAAGACCGCGGCGGTTACATGCCGAGCATCCGGATCGCGTAGACCGGGTAGAGCCCGATCGCCGTGGCTGATGCCGCGCAGGCACACAGGGCGAGCACGACCGGCCGGCGCGCCGTCTGGCGAAGCCGGGCCCGGAACGACAGCCCGGTCTCCTTGCCGAGCTCGACCGCGTGCCGGATAGGGATGAGCATCGAGACAACGGCATAGACAGCGCCACTGAGCGCACTGAGGAACACGTACCCGACCGCGGACGTCCGCTGCTCTCCGAACAGGGCGGCACCCGACGACAGCACGCTGATCGCCACGAACGGCATGACGAGCCTGACCGGCAGCGGCTCTAGTCCCGCGGCGTTCTTCGGCGTCACCTTGAACGAAACCTGCCTGGGCACGACGAGCGCGAGCAGGGCGGCACCGATGCCGGCGCCGACGAATGGCCAGCGACTCAGGCTGTAGAGCCAGTTCTCCCAGCTCACCAGCGGAGCTCTGGGCGGCCGCAGCAGCCCGCGGCGCCGCAGCAGGGCAGCGATCAGGATCAGCCAGATCGAGATCGACCACCAGTGCGCGAGGAAGGCGAAGTAGTTGACGTTGATCCAGGGCAGCCCGGTCACGGCAGCGACCGGGGCCAGCGCCAGCCCTGCGACGGTGGTGCTGACGAGCAGGAAATAGTACGAGAGTGCGTAAAGGAACCGGAAGCGCATGGCGGTGCTCAGACGGCGCAGGTTCCGCGGCACCAGGCCGACCAGCAGGGTAGTCAGGCTCCGTGACCACTGGAACTCCTGCACCGTCATGGCGGAGAACGTGTTGGGCCCGTCGCCGTGCGCCTCCGCGTCGATGGCGAACGCCCCGTGCCATCCCGCGGCGCTGAGCAGGAAGCTGGTCGAGAAGTCTTCAGCCAGGTCCGGGCCGATCCCGCCGATGTCGCGCAGCGCCGACGTCCGGACCGCGTAGTGCGACCCGATGCACAGCGGAGCGAATCCGTCGCTGTGGCCGAGCTGGAAGGGACCGTGGAAGGTTGCCTCCTTGTGCAGCCTGCCGCGGGCCGACCACGACTGGCCGGCATTGGCATCGCACACGCTCGGCGCCGCCACATAGCCGATCGCCGGGTCGGAGAAGGGCCGGACCATCTCGGCTAGGTAGCCGGCTTCGGGCACGTGGTCACAGTCGAGCTGGACGACGACGTCGTACGACCGGTAACCCCAGCGGTCGTAGAAGTACGCGAGGTTGCCCTCCTTGCATTTCATGCGCCGCGGCCAGCTGTCCCGGTGATAACCAGGCTCGGCGAACCTCGTGGACACGCCGACGCCGCGCCCGACGCACCAGTTGACGATCTCCTCGGTAGGACGCTCGCAGCAGATCCAGACGTCGTACGGGAGCGGGTAGTTCTGCGCCAGCATCGCGTCCAGGGTCTTCCGCACCACCGGCCATGGCTCGGAGGGAGCGTGCGCCACGACGAAGGCGACCCTGAGCAAGGGCACGGCGACGTCAGGGTTCACCTTCCGCAGCCGGTTGGCGGCGACGATGAAGAAGACCGGGAAACCGGATACGTACGCGATCACGGCGGAGTTGACCACCAGGCCGAACAGGCCGGCCCGGTGTGCGGGCTCTAGCCACCAGGTCCAGAACACGTAGACACAGGCAAGCCAGGCTCCGGACATGAAGACGATCGCCGCCTGGTCCGTCCGGTTCAGCGCGTCGACGAAGGTGCTGCGGCGCAGTCGCTGCCTGCGGGCCTTCCTCCGCGCCAGTACCGGGCCCCCGGTCGTGAAGCCTGTCACCGAGCCGTCGGTCAGCCAGTTCAGCTCGAGCCGGAGCTCCCCCGTGCCGTCAGCCTCGGCCAGGTCCGTACCCGACCTGTGGTGCTTTCCGGGCAGGACGGTGACAGGCGCTTGGGCCCCGTCCGTCCCTGCGGCCGCGGCCCCCGCCTCGGCTACTCCGGTACTGGCGAGCCCGGTCCCGACGAGTTCGGCCGCGGCACTCTCGATCGGGTGGCTCGTCCCCGTGCCGGCCTTTACGATCACGCTTCTTCCCCTGGTCACGTGCTGTCACGCTTCGTCTTTAAAGTGTTACAGACGAGCGTTGGCAGTCTACGTGCCGGGTGAGCCTTATGTCGGTTAATTCTTAAGAAAGCGTTAATCTAGACCCGATTTCTCCAGGTCACGGCGGCCAGGCGGACCGGGCTAGCCCGTCCGCTCGACCACGAAGTCGCACATCGCCTCGAAGGCCGCGCGGGCCGGCACGTCGGGCAGTGCGAGGATCTCGCGGCGGGCACGGTCGGTCCAGCGCCGCAGATCGGCCCTGGCCGTCTCCATGGCCGGGTGCCCGCGCAGCAGGCCGAGTGCCTCAGTGCGCTGCCGCTCGCCGGTCAGGTCGCCGTTCAGCAACTCGACGAGCCGGGCATCGCCTGGGCCAGCCGACCGGAGCGCGTGCAGCACGGGAAGCGTGCGGACGCCCTCACGCAGATCGGTGCCCGGCGTCTTGCCCGACTGCGCCGACTCGCTCGCGACGTCGAGTATGTCGTCCGACAGCTGGAAGGCGACGCCGATCGCAGCGCAGGCCGGGGCGATCCTGGCCGCAACGCCAGCTGGTGCTCCCGAGAACATGGCGCCGAACTGGCCGGCCGTCGCGATCAGCGAGGCCGTCTTCCCCTCGATGACGCTCATGTAGTGATCGAGCGCATCCTGCCCTGGCCGCACCCCGACCGTCTCTTCGATCTGGCCGGTCACCAGGCGGCAGAAGGTCTCCGCCTGGATCCTGACCGCGTCCGGGCCGAGGTCAGCCAGGATCTTCGACGCACAGGCGAACAGGAAGTCACCGGTCAGGATCGCGACCGAGTTGTCCCAGCGTGAGTTGGCGCTGGCCGACCCGCGCCGGACGTCGGCCTCGTCCATCACGTCGTCGTGGTACAGGGTGGCCAGGTGGGTCAGCTCGATGGCGACAGCGGCCGGCACGATCCTCGGGTCGCGCGGGTTGCCGAACTGCGCGGCCAGCAGGACAAGGGTCGCCCTGAACCGCTTGCCCCCCGCGTCGATCAGATACGCCGACGTCTCGTCGAGCAGGTCGTGCTGTGCTCTGGCGGCCTCGCGCAGGCCATCCTCGACCAGGGCGAGCCCGTCGACTACCTCGGCCGCCAGAGCGGCGTCTGTTAGCTCCACGGGAATGACGGTGATCACTGCATCCCCTATCACTTCACCCGGCGCCGCTGACGCCCTGTCAGCAGACCGCTTATCCGGCAACCACCACGATAAGCGCGCCGCACTGCCGGGTGGACACGGTCCTCCCGGCTGGTCAGCGAGGCATGCCGCATCACCGTACGAGGAGCGCGGTGGCGGCATCGTGAGCCAGCCTCAGCAGCGGCTCGGGCGCGACGCCGAGAACGAGCGTCGCCAGCACCCCGATGCCCACGGCCACCGAGGTGAAGGCGCTCGGCCGCACCACGGCCGGGCCGTCAGCCACCGGCTCGCTGAAGAACATCAGCACGATGACACGGACATAGGGAAAGGCGAGGATCGCGCTGCTCAGCACTCCGACGATGACCAGCGGCAGCGCACCGCCGGCGATCGCGGCCTGAAAGACCGCGAACTTTCCGGTGAATCCGCTGGTCAGCGGAATGCCGGCAAAGGCGATCAGGAAGAAAGCGAATACTCCCGCGACGAGCGGAGAGCGCTTGCCAAGCCCGGCCCACCGGGAGATGTGACCGGCCTCGCCGCCCTGGTCGCGGATCAGGGTGACCACGGCGAACGCGCCGATCACCGCGACGCCGTAGGCAGCAAGGTAGAACAGGCTGCTTGACAATCCTGCCGTCGTCGCGGCGATCACGCCGGTCAGGACGTAGCCCGTCTGGGCGATCGAGGAGTAGGCCAGCAGCCGCTTTACGTCCGTCTGCGTGATGGCGACGATCGAGCCGCCCAGCATCGTCAGAATCGCGATGCCCCACATCACCGGCCGCCAGTCCCAGGTTAGCTGCCCGAATGCCACGTAGAAGACGCGCAGCAGCGCACCGAACGCGCTGACCAGCGTGCAGGACGCCATGAGCGCGGTGATCGGAGTCGGCGCCCCCTGATAGACATCCGGCTTCCACGCCTGGAAGGGCACCGCGCCGATCTTGAACAGCAGGCCGACGCCAAGCAGGGCGATACCCGCGTACAGCAGCACCGAACTTGAGGTGGTGATACTCGCGGCCGTCGCGATCCTGGCTAGCCGCACCGATCCGGAAAAGCCGTACAGCATGGCCACGCCGAACAGGAAGAATGCCGAGGAGAACGCTCCGAGCAGAAAGTACTTCATCGCCGCTTCCTGCGAGAGCAGCCGGCGCCGGCGAGCGAGGCCGCAGAGCAGGTACAGCGGCAGCGACAGCACCTCAAGCGCGACGAACATGGTGAGCAGGTCGTTCGATGCCGGGAACAGCAGCATCCCGCCGACGGCGAACAGCGTCAGCGGGTACACCTCGGTGTGGCTGATCCCGGCAAGCAGGCCCTCGCGCTCCTCGGCGCTGCCTGGAACCGCGGCCGCCTGGGCGGCGAAGGCGCTCACCTCATGCGACGACTCAGCGATCAGCAGCACGCTGACGAAGGCGAGCACCAGGATGGTGCCCTGGATGAACAGCGTCGGCTGGTCGACAGCGACCGCGCCCGCGGCGGCCAGGTGCCCGGCGCTCCCGCCGCTGAACACCGCGCTCTGCGCCACGAAGATGGTGAGAACGAACGCGCCAGCCAGGCTGCCGAGCGTTATCGCCAGGTGGAACGTCCGGCGCAGCGGCCGCGGCGCGAACGCCTCGACCAGGACGCCGGCCACGGCCGCGCCGAAGACGAGCAGCATCGGCGAGAGCTGGCTGTATTCGATGCTCGGCGAGTGGATGACAGGCGCGACAGCTGCGATCGACCCGGTCACGGATTGCTCCCCTTCTGGTGCACGGCCGCCCCGGCACTCCGCACGGCGCTCGCCGGGTGCGGCGGGACCGGATCGGTCGAGTGCGACTGGACCAGCGTCTGATGGACGGCCGGGCTGATCATGTCGATGACTGGCTTGGGGTACACGCCGAGCACGATGATCAGCGCGATCAGCGGGCCGACAGCCCAGAGTTCGCGCGCGCGCAGGTCGGGCATGTCAGCGACGTCCTCGCGCACCGGCCCGGTCATGGTCCGCTGGTACATCCACAGGATGTAGATCGCCGCCAGGATGATGCCGACGGTAGCGAGCGCGGCCGCGACCTCGTACCTGGTGAACGTGCCGACCAGCACGAGGAACTCGCTGACGAACGTAGCCAGGCCAGGCAGTGCCAGCCCGGCCAGCCCAGCTACCAGGAACAGCCCAGCCAGGACGGGTGCCACCTTCTGCACGCCGCCGTAGTCGGCGATCTGCTGTGAGCGCCGGCGCGCGATCATGAACCCCGCGATCAGGAAGAGCGCGCCGGTGGCGAATCCGTGGTTCACCATGTACAAGGTGGCACCGACCTGGCCCTGGCTCGTCATCGCGAAGATGCCGAGCGTAATCAGGCCGAAGTGGGACACCGACGTATACGCGATCAGCCGCTTGAGGTCCGCCTGGCCGATCGCCACGATCGCCGCGTACAAGATCCCGACCACCGACAAGACGATGACCAGCGGCGTGAAGTAGTGCGACGCCGACGGGAACAGGTCCAGGCAGTACCTGATCATTCCGAAGGTGCCGACCTTGTCAAGCACGCCGACCAGCAGCACCGCGGCTCCCGGCTGCGCGGCGGTGGCGGCGTCGGGCAGCCAGGTGTGGAATGGCCACAACGGCGCCTTGATCGCGAACGCGATGAAGAAGCCGAGGAAGAGCCACTTCTGCTCGGTCGGGCTGAGCGCCACCTTGGCGAGGTCGGTGAACAGGAATGAGCCGTGGAAATGCAGTGCGGCACTCTGGCTCGAGTACACGTAAAGCGCGATCACGGCGGCCAGCATCAGCAGCCCGCCGAGCAGGCTGTAGAGCAGGAACTTCACGGCGGCGTATTGCCGCTGGCCGACGCCGTAGCTCCCGATCATGAAATACATCGGGATGAGCATGGCCTCGAAGAAGACGTAGAACAAGAACACGTCGGTCGCCGCGAAGACGCCGATCATCATCGTCTCGAGCACGAGCAGCAGCGTGAAGTAGGTCTTCACGCTGCGCGTCGGCGGTGCCTGCCCGTCCGGTCCTGACGAGCCTTCCGCGTCGTTCCACGAGGCGAGGATGACGACCGGCATCAGGACGGTGGTCATCAGGATCAGCACGAGGGCGATCCCGTCCACCCCGACCGCGTAGTGCACCCCGAACTGCGGTATCCACGAGTAGACCTCGGAGAACTGGAACCGCTGGCCACCGGGCGTGAACCGGACGGCCATCGCGATCGTGATTCCGAGGGTAAGCACGCTGGTGACCAGGGCGATGCGCTTCACCAGCAGGTCGCGTGACCGGCGATCGGAGTCACTGCCCGGCGCGGACCGGCCCGGGGTAAGGCCGATGGCCAGCGCTCCGGCCAGCGGGATCACTCCCGCGACCGTCAGCCAGGGAAAGTTGCTCATCTCAGATCAGCGCCTCATCGCAGGTAGAGCGGTAGCAGCAGCAGCACGCCGACGAGCAGTGCGGCGCCTACGAGCATGGACAGGGCGTACGAGCGGACGAAGCCGGTCTGGACCCTTCGCATCCGCCCCGAGCTTCCGCCCAGGGCGGCCGCGACCGTGTTGACGAGCCCGTCGATCCCGCGGTTGTCGAAGTACACGGACAGCCTGGTAAGCCACTGGCCAGGCCGCATCAGCACCGACTCGTTCAGCACGTCGCCGTACAGATCCTTGCGGGCCGCGACCGTCACCAGGCTGCCGCGCGGCGCGGTAACCGGCACGTCGCGCCGGCCATACATCAGCCAGCCGAGCGCCGCCCCGGCGACGACTACCGCCAGCGAGACGTCGCTGACGGTGGTGAACCAGCCGTTGGTCAGCGGCGGCGTCCCCACCACCGGGCTCAGGAATCCGATCAGCCGGTTCGACAGCATCAGGAAGCCGCCCGCGCCCAGCGAGCCGATGGCCAGGATGACCATCGGGGAAGTCATCACCGCCGGCGACTCGTGCGGGTGGATGCCCTCGTCCCACCGGCGCTTGCCGCCGAAGGTCATGATCATGACCCTGGTCATGTAGAACGCGGTGATGCCGGCCCCGATCAGCGCGGCCGTGCCGAGTATCGCTCCCGAGGTGCCGCCCTTGCTGAAGGCCGCCTCGATGATCGGGTCCTTGGTGAAGAAGCCGGAGAACGGCGGGATGCCGATGATCGCGAGGTAACCGAAGGTGAAGGTGACAAAGGTGATCTTCATCGCGGTGGCCAGGCCGCCGAACTTGCGCATGTCGACCTCGTCGTTCATGCCGTGCTTGACCGATCCCGCGCCGAGGAAAAGCCCGGCCTTGAAGAAGCCGTGCGACAGCAGGTGCGCGATCGCCAGCGCGTAGCCGGCCGGGCCGAGGCCCGCCGCCAGCATCATGTAGCCGATCTGGCTCATCGTCGACCCGGCCAGGGCCTTCTTGATGTCGTCCTTGGCACAACCGATGATCGCACCGAAGAGCAGCGTGGCCGCGCCCACGATGGTGACGACCAGCCTGGCGTCGGCCGACAGGTTGAAGATCGGTGCCGACCTGACGATCAGGTAGACCCCGGCGGTGACCATCGTGGCCGCGTGGATCAGCGCCGAGACCGGGGTGGGGCCCTCCATCGCGTCGAGCAGCCAGGACTGCAGCGGCAACTGGGCCGACTTCCCGCAGGCGCCGAGCAGCAGGAGCAGGCCGATCGCGGTGATCGTGCCGGAGCCCGCGCTGTGCACGGCGCCGAACACGCCAGCGAAGCTGACCGAGCCGAAGGTGGCGAACATGACCATGATGGCCAGCGACAGGCCGACGTCACCGACCCGGTTGGCGATGAAGGCCTTCTTGGCCGCGACCGCGGCCGAGGGCTTGAACTGCCAGAAGCCGATGAGCAGATACGAGGCCAGGCCGACGCCTTCCCAGCCTGCGTAGAGTGCCACGTAATTGTCGGCAAGCACGAGCAGCAGCATCGCGGTGATGAACAGGTTCAGGTACCCGAAGAACCTGCGCCGCTCAGGATCGTGCGACATGTAGCCGACGGCGTAGATGTGGATCAGCGAGCCGACGCCGGTGATGAGCAGGACGAAGCAGATGGACAGCGGGTCGAGCAGCAGTCCGATGTTGACGTGGAACCGTCCGATCGCCGGGATGAAGGTGTAGACCTGCACTTCCCGGCCGCGCTGGCCAGCCGGGTAGCCCAGCATCTGGACGAAGGCGACCACGCCGTAGCAGAAGGCCGCCAGTGCCATCGCGCAGCCGACGATGTGGCCCCAGGCGTTGGTGCGCTTGCCGCCGAACAGGAGAATGGCGGCTCCTGCCGCCGGGAACGCGAGCAGGAGCCAGGCCAGGCGGCCCACGCCGACGGCAGGTAGCGTCGTCATGGCCGCGGCCGGCCTGGCCAGCGCGCCAGCAAGAGAGCCCGTCACTGACTACCCTCCACGTCGATCCTGGGTGACACAGCCGTGCGGCCGGGCCCGGAGCATCGGGCCCGGCCGGTCAATACTTCAGCAGGCTGGCGTCGTCGACCGACGCTGACCTGCGGGTGCGGAAGATGGCGGTCAGGATGGCCAGGCCGACCACGACCTCGGCCGCCGCGACCACCATCACGAAGAAGGCGATCACCTGGCCGTCGAGCCCGCCGTGCAGCCTGGCGAAGGCGATGAAAGCCAGGTTGACGGCGTTGAGCATCAGCTCGACGCACATGAACACGACGAGCGCGTTCCTGCGGATGAGCACGCCGACGGCGCCGATCACGAAGAGTATCGCCGACAGCAGCACGTAATCGGACGGGCTGATCACGACTCCTCCTCGTGGTCGCGGGCCGCGTCGCCGCGTCCAGCGTCGTCCTGGTCCGGCTGCCCGGCGGGCTCGATGACTTCGCCGCCGATCACCAGCCGGCTAGCGACCGCTGACCTGGCGGCCAGCACTCCGCTGACCGACAGCCGCGACTGGCTGCCGTCGGGGAGCAGCGCGGGCATGTCCACGGCGTTGTGCCTGGCGTACGTGCCAGGTCCAGGCAGCGGGGCGGGCCGGCCGCCGGCCACTCGCTGCCTGGCCAGCATCCGCTGGGTCGGCTTCGGGGTGGTGCGCTCCCGGTGCGCGAGCACCATGGCGCCGAGCGCCGCCGTGATGAGCAGCGCGCTGGTGACCTCGAACGGGAAGACGTACGTCGTGAAGATCACCCGCGCGAGGCCGCTGACGTTCAGCGAGCTGTTGCGCGCGCCCGCTGGCGCGGCGGATCCGATCGCGGCGTGCCCGACCACCAGGATGAGCAGCACCAGCATGCCGATCCCGGCCAGCGCCGCGAACAGCCGCTGGCCCCTGATCGTCTCGACGATCGAGTCCGCCGCGGTAATGCCGACGATCATCATGACGAACAGGAAGAGCATCAGCACCGCGCCGGTGTAGACGATCACCTGGACGAAGGCCAGGAATGGTGCTCCCTGCATGGCGTACATCGCGGCCAGGATCAGCATGACCACCGCGAGCAGGACGGCGCAGTGCACCGCGCGCCTGGTCAGGATCATGCCGAGGGCGGCCAGGACGGCGATGACGAAGAGCACCCAGAAGGTAGCGACCTCTGTGGTGTTGCTCGCGCTCCCGGCCAGGATGAGCGGGTGGGTCATCACGCGCCTCCGGTCTCGTCAGAGCTGCTGCGCGCGAGCAGGCCGAGCAGGTCCGTCGACTGCGCCGAGGCGAAGCTGGGGCCGAGCCGGTAGTAGTCCTCCTCGGAGTCGCCCAGGCGCATCGGGTGCGGCGGCGCCTCCATCCCAGGCTGCAGTGGCGCGAGCAGCTGCTCCTTGGTCCAGATCAGGTTCTCCCTGCTGTCGTCGGCAAGCTCGTACTCGTTCGTCATGGTCAGCGCCCTGGTCGGGCAGGCCTCGACGCACAGTCCGCACAAGATGCAGCGCAGGTAGTTGATCTGGTAGACGGCACCGTACCGCTCGCCGGGCGAGTACCGCTCCTGCGGCGTGTTGCTGCCGCCTTCCACGTAGATGGCATCGGCCGGGCACGCCCAGGCGCACAGCTCGCAGCCGATGCACTTCTCCAGGCCGTCCGGCCAGCGGTTGAGCTGGTGCCGGCCGTGGAATCGCGGCGCTGTCGGCCGCTTCTCCTCGGGATACTGGACGGTGTCGACCTTCTTGAACATCTGCATGAAGGTGACAGCGAAACCCTTGACGGGGTTCAGGAAGTCAAGCACCGGAGACCTCCTTCGGTGCGGAGCTGGCCGTGGCCAGGTCGGTCGGGGCTGATTCGCCGGTACCGATGCCGTGATAGTGGGGCAGGTCCATCGGCGGCACAGGGAACGTCCCGCGGTCCCGCTCTTCCGACTCCGCCTCCTGCGCCGCGCGCTCGTCATCCCGCCGCTCGGCAGTGATGTCCCAGGCGAATGCCAGCACGATCAGGATCGCGATGATAGCGCCGCCCACCAGGTAAACCGCCGGGCTGCCGCCCTGGCGGCGCTCGACCCTGATGGTAGCGATCAGCAGGGTCCAGATCAGCGCCGCCGGGATCAGCCGCTTCCAGCCGAACGCCATCAGCTGGTCGTACCTGATTCTGGGCAGCGTCCCCCGCAGCCAGATGAACCCGAACAGCAGCAGGATCATCTTGATCAGGAACCAGAGCACCGGCCACCAGCCGCTGTTGGCGCCCGACCACAGCGTGATCGGCCAGACGGCGTGCCAGCCGCCGAGGAAGAGCGTGGTGGCCAGGGCCGAGACCGTGACCATGTTCACGTACTCGGCCAGGTAGAACAGCGCGAACTTGAGCGAGGAGTACTCGGTGTGGAAGCCGCCGACGAGTTCGCCCTCGCCCTCGGGCAGGTCGAACGGTAGCCGGTTGGTCTCGCCGACCATCGTGATCAGGTAGATCACGAACGAGGGAAACAGCAGCACGGCGAACCAGGACGGGTAGTGCAGGGTCGCGTTGAGGCCGAAGGGGTGGAACGGCGCGCCGTGCGCCTGCGCGGCGACGATCTGAGAGGTGTTCAGTGATCCGGCGTACATGAAGACCGGTACGAACGACAGGCCCATCGCGATCTCGTAGCTGATCACCTGGGCCGAGGACCGCAGCCCGCCAAGGAGCGAGTAGGGCGACGACGAGGACCAGCCAGCCAGCACGATCCCGTAGACGCCCATGGAGCTCATCGCCAGCACGAGCAGCACGGCGACCGGCAGGTTGGCGAGCTGCAGCGAGGTGTAGTGGCCGAAGATAGACACCACCGGGCCGAACGGTATGACCGCGAAGCTGATGAAGGCCGGAATGGCGGCGATCGCTGGCGCCATTACGAAGAGCAGCTTGTCGACGCCCCGGGGAATGATGTCTTCCTTCAGCGGCAGCTTGATGCCGTCCATCAGCGACTGCAGCAGGCCGAACTTGCCGGCTCGGTTGGGGCCCGGCCGCTGCTGCATCCGCCCGATGACCCGGCGCTCGGCCCAGATCATCAGCAGCGTGGTCAGCATCAGGAAGGCGAAGACGATCAGCACCTTCAGCGCGGTCAGCCACCACGGGTCGTTGTCGATCAGCGCCGAGGAGGCCGTGCCCCCGGCTAGCCGGGTCAGCCCGGGCAGGGCAGTCATTCCGCGCTCCTCACCGTGACTAGGGTGCCGTGGCCAGCGCCAAGCTGGCGCCGGACCGCGCAGCCCGCGGAATTCGACGGAAGCCAGACCACGCGGTCCGGCATCTGCGTGACCTCGACCGGCACCGTGATCGTCCCGCGCTCGGTCGCGATCGTGACCTTGGCACCGCTGGTGACTCCGGCCTCGGCCGCGGTCACCGCGGACATCCGCACCACCGACGGGCGCGCGGTGCCAGCGAGATTCGGCTCGCCGTCTTGCATCCGGCCAGCGTCGAGCAGATTATGCCAGGTCGCGAGGAGCGCTTCGCCAGTACCAGGCGTGCGGCCGCCCGGACTGCCAGCCGCGGACGACGATGCCGCGGATGACGGTACCGCAAACGACGGTGCCGCGGACGACGGTGCGGACGACCGCACGGTCTGGCCGGGCCGCTCGGCCGTGCCGACGCCGAGCGCCGCGAGTTCCCTGCGGGCCGCAGCCGTGTCGGGGAGCCCGAGATGCACGTCCATGGCGTCGGCGATTCCGGCCAGCACGTGCAGGTCGGCCCGGATCGACGGCACGTCGAGCGCGGCGCCGAAGTCGCCAGGCCGGCCCTCCCAGTTCACGAACGTGCCGGCTTTCTCCGCGACCGCGGCGACCGGAAACACGACGTCGGCGCGGTCCGTGACGGCGCTCGGCCGCAGTTCCAGGCTGACCACGAAGGCGGCTCGCTCGATGGCGGCCAGCGCCGCCTGGGGGTCAGGCAGGTCGTACGGGTCGACCCCGGCCACGACCAGGGCCTCGAGATCGCCGGCCTCGACCCCGGCGAGTATCCCGCTGGTGTCCCTGCCTGGCTCGGCGGGCAGGGAGGCGGTGTTCCAGGCCCTGGCCACCTCGGCGCGGGCGGCCGGGTCGGTGACCCGGCGGCCACCGGGGAGCAGCACGGGCAGGGCGCCGGCCTCGATCGCGCCGCGCTCGCCGGCCCGGCGCGGAACCCAGGCCAGCCGCGCGCCAGTCTGCCCGGCTAGCCTGACGGCCGCGCTGAGCGCACCGGGTACCTCCGCCAGTCGCTCGCCGGCCAGGATCACCGCGCCTGGCTGGCGCAGCGCCTGCGCGGCGGCGGCGAACGCATCGTCGGTCCCTGCCTGCCCGCCAGCACTGCCGAGGCTGCCGAGGGCAGCGGTCTCACTGCCCGGCGCGACCGGCAGCAGCGTTCCGGCCATCCGGGCCAGCCCCGGGCTCGCCAGCGCACCGATGCTGTAGATCTTCGTGCCGTGCGACCGCATCGCCTTGCGCAGCCGGAGGAAGACGATCGGGGACTCGTCCTGCGGCTCGAACCCGGCCAGCAGCACGGCCGGAGCCTGCTGCAGGCTCGCGTAGCTCACAGTGCCGCCATCGGCCGCGTCGCCGGCCACGACTCCGGCCAGGAACTCGGTTTCTTCCGCGCTGTGCGGCCTGGCGCGCATGTCGATGTCGTTGCTGGCCAGCGCGATCCTGGTGAACTTAGCGTAGGCGTAAGCGTCCTCCACCGTGAGCCTGCCGCCGGTCAGCACGCCGGCCCTGCCGCGCGCCGCGGCGAGGCCGCGGGCGGCCGCGTCGAGCGCCTCCGGCCAGGAGGCGGCACGCAGCACCCCGTCGGCATCCCGGACGAGCGGCCTGGTGAGCCGGTCCGGCATGGTCGCGTAGGTGAAGGCCCAGCGGCCCTTGTCGCAGTTCCACTCCTCGTTCACCTCAGGAGCGCTGCCGGCCAGCCGCCGGGTGACCACGCCGCGGCGATGGTCGGTCCGCTGCCGGCAGCCGGCCGCGCAGTGCTCGCAGATGCTCGGAGTAGAGACGGTGTCGAACGGCCGGGCGCGGAACCGGTACGACGTCCCGGTCAGCGCCCCGACCGGGCAGATCTGCACGGTGTTGCCGGAGAAGTACGAGTCGAATGGCACTCCATCGGCGACGCCGACCTGCTCGGCCGGCCCGCGCTCGAACAGGTCGATCAGCGGGTCGCCAGGGATCTGGTCGGCGAACCTGGTGCACCTGGCGCACTGGATGCACCGCTCACGGTCGAGCAGCACCTGCGCGGAGAGGGCGACCGGCTTGGCGAACGTGCGCTTTTGTCCGTTGAACCTGGTCTCGCCCTGCCCGGTCGACATGGCCTGGTTCTGCAGCGGGCACTCGCCGCCCTTGTCGCACATCGGGCAGTCGAGCGGGTGGTTCACCAGCAGGAACTCCATCACGCCGCGCTGTGCCTTCTCGGCGACCGGCGAGGTGAGCTGGGTGTGCACCACCATGCCGTCCGTGCAGACCGTAGTGCAGGACGCGGGCGGCTTCGGCTGCCCCTCGACGTGCACCAGGCACTGTCGGCAGGCGCCGACCGGCGCGAGCAGCGGGTGGTCGCAGAACCGCGGGATCTGGATGCCAAGCTGCTCGGCGGCCCTGATGATCAGCGTCCCCCTCGGGACCGCGATCTCGAAGCCGTCGATGGTGACGCGCACGACATCGGCTGGCCTGGCTACCTCGCCGGAACTGCTCTTGTTCACCTGCACAGTCATCGGGCTGCTGCCCTCCAGGAGTCTGCGAACGCGGTCGACGCGGTGGGGTCGAACGGGCAGCTGCCGCGCTTAGAGTGCTCGATGTACTCGTCCCGGAAGTACTTGATCGAGGAGACGATGGGGCTGATCGCACCGTCGCCGAACGGGCAGAACGCCCGGCCGAGAATGTTGTCGCAGATGTCGAGCAGCTTGTCCAGGTCGGCCTCGCTGCCCTCGCCGCGCTCAAGCTGCTCGAGCACCTGGACGGTCCAGTAGGTGCCCTCACGGCATGGCGTGCACTTGCCGCATGACTCGTGCCGGTAGAACTCCATCCACCGCAGCGTGGCGCGTACCACGCAGGTCGTGTCGTCGAAGATCTGCAGGGCCCTGGTGCCGAGCATCGATCCGGCCGCGCCCACTGACTCGAAATCGAGCGGGATGTCGAGATGCTCGTGGGTGAAGATCGGCGTCGACGACCCGCCCGGGGTCCAGAACTTGAGCCGGTGGCCGGCCCGGACACCGCCGGCCAGGGACAGCAGTTCGCGGAGCGTCACCCCGAGGGGCGCCTCGTACTGGCCGGGCGTCGTGACGTGCCCGGAGAGCGAGAAGATGCCGAAGCCCTTGGATTTCTCGGTGCCGAGTGCGGCGAACGCCGCCGCGCCACGCGAGATGATGTAGGGCACGCTGGCGATCGACTCCACGTTGTTGACCACGGTCGGGCAGGCGTACAGGCCCTCGATCGCCGGGAACGGCGGCTTCAGCCGCGGCTGCCCGCGATAGCCCTCCAGCGAGTCGAGCAGCGCGGTCTCCTCGCCGCACTCGTACGCACCGGCACCGGAGTGCACCACGATGTCGAGGCTGAATCCGGAGTCCAGGATGTTCGCGCCCAGGTAGCCGGCCTGGTAGGCCTCGGCGACGGCGTGGTGCAGGCGCCTGATCACGTGCAGCACCTCGCCGCGCACATAGATAAAGGCGCGCTCCGCCCTGATCGCGTAGGCGGCGATCACCGCACCCTCGATCAGCGAGTGCGGGGTCGCCAGCATGGTCGGAATATCCTTGCAGGTGCCAGGCTCGGACTCGTCGGCGTTGACCACCAGGTAGTGCGGCTTGCTGTCGCCCTGCGGGATGAAGCCCCACTTCATGCCGGTCGGGAAGCCGGCACCGCCACGGCCGCGCAGGCCCGACTCCTTCACGATCGAGATGACCTGATCCGGCGGCATCGTCAGGGCCTTCGGCAGAGCCTGGTAGCCGCCGGCCCTGCGGTAGCCCGCGAGGGTAAACGAATCCGGCTCGTCCCAGTACGCGGTGAGCTGCGGGGTCAGAACTGAGGTCACTGCCGCCCTCCGTTGCCGGCGGCTGGCGACCAGCCGTTCTCTTTCGCGATCCGCAGCCCAGCCAGCGTCGGCTGGCCGGCGGTTTCCCCGGTCGCGGCCTGGTCGTCAGGGAAACCGGCCAGGATCTGGGCCGCTTCCTTCCAGGTGACCAGCCGGTCCGCGCCCCTGCTCGGCGCGATGTCCGCTCCGGCCCGCAGGCCGTCCACCAGATCGCGGGCGGACGCAGGCGTCATGCTGTCGAAGAACTCCCAGTTCACCATGACGACCGGTGCGTAGTCGCAGGCCGCGTTGCACTCCACGCGCTCCAGGCTGACCTTGCCGTCGGGCGTGGGCTCGTCACCCTCGATCCCCAGGTGGTCACGGAGCTCGGCGTGGATGGCGTCACCGCCCATGACCGCGCACAGCGTATTCGTGCAGACTCCGACGTGGTACTCGCCCACCGGCCGCCGCTTGTACATGGTGTAGAACGACACGACGCCGGTGACGTCCGCCTCGGACAGGCCAAGCTTCCCGGCACAGAACGCCACCCCGTCCGCCGAGACGAAACCCTCCTGCGCCTGGACCAGGTGCAGCAGCGGAAGCAGCGCCGACCGTGACTTCGGGTACCGGGCCATGATCTCCGCCGCCCGCTCGTCCAGCCCGGCCCGTTCCTGCTCGGTGAAGGCCATTACCTGTCCACCCCTCCCATCACCGGGTCGATGCTGGCCACGGCCGCGATCACGTCGGCGACCATTCCGCCCTCGCACATCACCGACACCGACTGCAGGTTGGTGAACGACGGATCACGGAAGTGCACCCGGTACGGCCGGGTGCCGCCGTCGCTGACCACGTGGCAGCCAAGCTCGCCGCGCGGTGACTCGACCGCGGCGTAGACCTGCCCGGCTGGCACCCGGAAGCCCTCGGTCACGAGCTTGAAGTGATGGATCAGCGCCTCCATCGACTGGCTCATGATGTGCGCGATGTGGTCGGCCGAATTGCCCAGCCCGTCCGGGCCGACGGCCAGCTGGGCGGGCCAGCCGATCTTGGCGTTGCCGATCATCACGGGATCGCTGGCCGGCCGGGTGGCGGCCAGCCGGTCGACGCACTGCTCGATGATCCGCAGCGACTGGTCCACCTCGTCCATCCTGACCAGGTAACGGTCGTAGACATCGGCACCGTCCTGCGTGGCGACATCGAAGTCGTAGGTCTCATAACCGCAGTAGGGCTGGCTCTTGCGCAAATCCCAGGGCAGCCCCGTGGCGCGCAGGATCGGGCCGGTGATCCCCAGCGCCATGCAGCCCCGCAGGTCGAGGTGCGCGACGTCCCTGGTCCGGCGGATGTAGAGGGGGTTGGCGTCGAGCAGCTTGCGCAGCTCGTCGATCTGGCGCGGCATCACGCCGAGGAACTCGCGCAGCTTCTCCAGGGCACCAGAGGGCAGATCCTGGGAGACTCCGCCGGGCCGGATGTAGGCATGGTTCATCCGCAGGCCGCTGATCAGCTCGAAAAGGTCGAGCACCTTCTCGCGCTCGCGCAGCCCGTAGAGGAACACCGTGGTCGCGCCTAGTTCCATGCCGAACGTGCCGACGGCCATCATGTGCGAGGAGATCCGGTTGAGCTCCATCATGAGCACCCGCAGCACACTGGCCCGCTCGGGAATCTGCTCGGTGATGCCGAGTAGCTTCTCGACGGCCAGGCAGTACGCGGTCTCGTTGAACAGCGGGGACAGGTAATCCATCCGGGTGCAGAACGTGACGCCCTGCGTCCAGGTCCGGAACTCCATGTTCTTCTCGATGCCGGTGTGCAGGTAGCCGACCACCGGTCGCAGTTCGGTGACAGTCTCCCCGTCCAGCGTCAGGATGAGCCGCAGCACGCCGTGGGTGGACGGATGCTGCGGGCCCATGTTGACGATGAGGTGCTCGTCGCGGCCGCCCTCGCTGATCTCGTCGGCCGCGGCGACGATCTCTTCCCAGTCCTGGCCGCCGACGTTGTAGACACGGCCCTGCGCTGTGTCGGCCTGGGGGGACGACCCCCCCTGACCCCCCGCTGTCGTCGTCATGCGTACGACCTCCGCTCGTCCGGCGGCGGGACGGTAGCGCCGCGGTACTCCACCGGAATGCCGCCGAGCGGGTAGTCCTTCCGCTGCGGGTGACCCTTCCAGTCGTCCGGCATCTCGATCCTGGTCAGCGCCGGGTGCCCGTCGAAGATGATGCCGAAGAAGTCCCAGGTCTCCCGCTCGTGCCAGTCACAGGTCGGGTAGACGTCGACCAGCGAGGGGAGGTGCGGGTCAGCGTCCGGCGCCGCGACCTCGACCCGGAGCCTGCGGTTCCGGCTGATCGACAGGAAATGGTAGACCCCGCGCAGCTCGGCGCCGGCCTCGGCCGGATAGTGCACGCCGGACACGCCCAGGCACAGCTCGAAGGCGAGCTCTGGGTCGTCGCGCAGTTGCCTGGCGACCGCGACCAGGTGCTCACGGCGCACATGCAGGGTCAGCTCGCCGTTGCTCACCTCGACCCGCCCGACCGCCTCGCCGAAGCCCAGGCCCGCCTCGCGCAGCGCGGCGCCAAGCGCGTCGGTGACCTCGTCGAAGTAGGAGCCGTACGGCGGCTCGCTGGACAGCGGCAGGTGCCGCCGGACCTGGAGCCCGCCGTAACCGGACGTGTCACCGGTCGTCTGGGTGCCGAACATGCCCGTGCGCACCACCGGCTCGGTCAGGCGCTCCTGGCCGGCGATCGCCGCCGGGTCGGCGGCGGCCTGCTCCGGCTTGTCCTGCTCACTCACTGCTCTGCCCCTGACTGCAGGTGCGGCAGCAGCGGCAGGCGGCGGAGCCTGGCCTGCTCGAGCTCGGTGATCTGCCGCTCCCTGTTGGCACCGAGCTTGGTGTTCTGGATCTTGTCGTGCAGTTTGATGATGGCGTCGAGCAGCATCTCCGGGCGGGGCGGGCAGCCCGGCAGGTAGATGTCGACCGGCACGATGTGGTCGACGCCCTGCACGATCGCGTAGTTGTTGAACATGCCGCCGCTCGATGCGCAGACGCCCATCGAGATGACCCATTTGGGCTCGGACATCTGGTCGTAGATCTGGCGGAGCACCGGCGCCATCTTCTGGCTGACCCGGCCAGCCACGATCATCAGGTCGGCCTGGCGTGGCGTGTTCGACGCCCGCTCCATGCCGAACCTGGCAAGGTCGTGCCGCGGCCCGCCGGTGGCCATGAGCTCCATGGCGCAGCAGGCCAGGCCGAAGGTGGCCGGCCAGACCGAGACCCTGCGCGCGTAACCGGCAAGCCTCTCGACCGTGGTCAGCAGGATTCCGCTTGGAAGTTTCTCCTCAAGACCCATCGGAAACCCCCTTCGACGATGCCATCGCTAATCCCACTCCAGACCGCCGCGCCGCCACACGTAGACGTACGCGACGAGAACTGTTGCGACAAAGGTGACCATCTCGACCAGGCCGAACACGCCGAGACGGTCGAACGTGACCGCCCAGGGGTACAGGAAGATGATCTCGATGTCGAAGACAATGAAGAGCATCGCGGTCAGGTAGTACTTGACCGGGAATCTGATCCCGGCCGGCTGGCGGGTCGGCTCGATGCCGCACTCGTAGGCTTCCAGCTTAGCCCGGTTCCACCGCTTCGGCCCTGCGACCGATCCCATGATCAGCGACAAGATGGCGAAGACAGCGGACAGCGCCCCGAGCACGACGACCGGTACGTAGTAGCTCATCTGCTCAGTCACCTCCTCGTCCTGCCGTGCAGCCACCTGGCTGGACGGTCTTGCTCGTCTGGCTCTTTGCGTCCTGCTCGGGTGCGGCGACGTGCGCCGCCTGCGGTACCGCGCACCGACGGTCTGCGACCAGCGGCGCTATGCCGCCGGCGACATCTTAGACAGTGCGTTGATCACCCGGTCGACCGCGTCACCGCCGCGCGGCTCGGTCAGGTTGCCCAGCAGTTTCATCGTCATCCGCATCACAGCCGGGCGCTTGATCCCGTGCCGGGTGGCGAACTTCATGAACGACGGGTTCCCGATCAGCTTCACGAACGTCCGGCCGAGAGTGTAGTAGCCACCATAAGCGTCCTTGAGCGCGGCCGGGTAGGCCTGCAGCACGCGCTCGGTACCGCCTGCTGTCGGCCGTCCGAGCGCCTGGATCACCGACCGCGCGGCCAGTTCGCCGGATTCCATGGCATAGGCGATGCCCTCGCCGTTGAACGGGTTGACCATCCCGCCCGCGTCGCCGACCAGCATCATGCCGCGGGCGTAATGCGGTGTGCGGTTGAAGCCCATCGGCAGCGCCGCGCCACGCACCGGCTGGGTCCGGTTCTCCTCGGTGAAGCCCCACTCGGCCGGCATCGCGGCGAGCCAGCGTTTCAGCAGCGCCCGGTAGTCGATGTGCCCGAAGGCCTCCGAGGTGTTCAGCATGCCGAGGCCTACGTTGCTCGTGCCGTCGCCCATGCCGAACACCCAGCCGTAGCCGGGCAGCAACTGCTTGCCGTCCCACAGGTCGAGCCATGCTTCGAGGTAGTCGTCGTCGTGGCGCGGGCTTGTGTAATAGGTCCGCACCGCGACGCCGAGCGGCCGGTCCGACCGCTTGTGCAGTCCCATCGATACGGACAGCCGTGAGGAGTTACCGTCGGCGGCGATGACGAGACGGCCGCGGAAGGTCCGTTCCGTCCCCGCCTTACGCCCGTTCTCCCGGCCGGAATCGTCCTCGGCGCCTCCGGCCGCCTCGCGGGCGACGACGCCGGTGACCCGACCGGTCTTCTCGTCGGTGGTCGTGCCCGTGACCGTCACGTTCTCCAGCAGCCGCGCACCTGCCTTCTGCGCGTGCCCGGCCAGGATCTGGTCGAAATCAGTCCTGGTCCTGACCAGGCCGAAGCCAGGGAACGCGGACAGCTCGGGCCAGTCAAGCTCGATCCGGCCGCCACCGCCGATGATGCGCAGGCCCCTGTTCCGCAGCCAGCCGTCCTCGGCGGCGATCGGCACGCCCATCCCGGTCAGTGCCCTGACCGCCCTGGGGGTGAGCCCGTCGCCGCAGACCTTCTCCCTGGGGAAGCTGGTCTTCTCAAGCAGCAGCACGTCAAGCCCGGCGGTGGCCAGGTAATAGGCGGCCGACGAGCCGGCCGGCCCGGCGCCGACGACGATGACGTCAGCGGTATCGGAAGATGTGGCGGCTGGCCCGGGACGACGGCCGCGCGCCGTGCTGGCACGGCTGGCGCGGGAACGAGTCCCGCGACCGGCGTCGCGGCTGCGGTCTGCCTGGTCCGGAGGGCTAGCCGGGGGGTGCTGCTCGCTCACTGACCCGTCCCGCCAATCTTGTGAACGCCTTCACAAGTACAGATGCCGACAGTCTAGCCCGTAGCTCGTGATCGGCGGAGCCACCCCGGTTCGCGGCGTCAGCGGGGGCGCCTGGCTACGTGCACCGCCACGACGCCGAAGGTCAGGTTGCGCCACCGCGCCGCCGACCACCCGGCCGACCTGACCCGCTCGGCCAGCTCCGCCTGGGCCGGCCAGTCCCTGATCGACTCGGCCAGGTATGCGTAGGCCCCGGCGCTGCGGGACAGCCTGCGCGCCACCATCGGCAGCGCCGCGGCCAGATACCGCTGGTAGGCGGCATCGAGCGGCCCGACGGGCAGATGGCTGAACTCGCAGATCACCAGCCGGCCGCCCGGCTTGGTGACCCTGAGCATCTCGGCGAGCGCGGCGTCGGGGTCGGCGACGTTGCGCAGACCGAAGGAGATCGTGACGACGTCGAAGGTCTCGTCAGCGAACGGCAGGGCCAGCGCGTCGCCCGCGGCGAAGGTCACGAGCCCGGCCGGCCGCCGTGCGCCGACCGTCAGCATGCCGAGCGAGAAATCACACGCCACGCACCGCGCGCCCGCGGTGGTGAACGCTCGCGATGAGGTCCCGGTGCCTGCCGCGAGGTCGAGCACCAGGTCGCCGCGCCGCGCGCCCACCAGGCGCGCCACGACGGATCGCCAGCGCCGGTCCTGGCCAAGCGACAGGACATCGTTGAGCAGGTCGTATCGCTCCGCGACAGCGTCGAACATCGCGGCAACGTCGGCTGGCCTCTTGTCGAGCTGAGCGCGAGTCATGTGACACAGCGTGGCATAGCGGCCGGCGGCGCAGTGGCCGGACCGTACCGCGCACTTCGGCGTGGTCTCCTGGCCGGACGGCTGATTTAGGTCGCTATCGCTCGCATGAGAGGCATTTCAAAGCCCTTTCCCAGAGCATGGCGGTGACACTGAAAATATTACTAACAGTGCCATGCGGCCACTCTCCTCCGCTAGGTAACGCTCCTCTCCAATCGGTCCGAAGATTGTAGATATGAGTCACATCAACGCAGGTCAGATCAATGTTAAAGGGATGTTAATAACCGGATCAGATCTGTCTGGTGTTTCAAAAAATCTCTTAGAATTGTCCGTGTAAACCACGCCCAAAGCGAGAGCGTCTTGGTATATGTAATGTATTCGCGCGCCAGGGCCGCCTATTACGTGGCCCGGCACGCAAAGAAAGCGCCCGTTAAGGCGATTTTCGCCGGATCGCCTGGCCGCCTCCCCTGGCTGGCCGGGCGTACCCCCCGGCCAGCGAACAAGGAGAGATCATGCGCAAGATGCTCATCGCGCTCAGCACCATCGTGGCGCTGCTCACGCTCGGCTCGACGGCCAGTCAGGCCGCCTTCGCCGGCACCGTCCCGAAGGCATCACCGGCCTGCGGAGCGCAGTGCTTCGAACTGTCCAGCCTGGATCTCGGCACGAACGCGATCCAGAACGCCTACATCGCCGGAGACAGGGGCGTCGGCGGCCGGGTCGGTCAGCCGGTCAATCTCAAGCACGCGAGCAACACCAGGCCGAACGAGGACTTCACCGGGGCGAAGGTCGGCACCCTGGCAGACTTCTGCGGAAACCTGATCTCGTCGACTTCCTACGTATGCATCCGCTATCCGAGCAGCTACCCCGTCTTCGAGTCCGACTGGTCGCCGTTCGGCAATCAGACCCACTTGTGCGTTGGCATCGCCAGGCCGAATGTCAACCGGGAGCAGGTGACCCTGCAGACCTGCGGCGTCTCGGGCCGCACGCTGTGGGTTGGCGACCTGGCCGACTCGGTCACGCACAACGGGCACCTGTACACCCCGTGGGTGAACGGATCGGACCCGAACTTTAGTCACCCGCTCGTCCTGACCGTGGACACGGGCTCCTTCCTGCCGGAGAACCTGCTCAGGGTGCAGCGGCTTGACCTGCTTGCCGCCCACACCGTCAAGGACACCCAGCAGTTCACCCTCCAGTTCGGACCGGTTGCCTGAGCAGCCGCGGCCAGCTCAGCCGGAGGGGCTATTCCCGGAAACCGTCCGGGACCGGCCCCTCCGGCATGTCCGGGCTAGAGCAACTCGGGCCGACGCCATTCCTGGCCGTGCAGGTGCTCGGCGAGGAAGGCGAAGATCGTCTCATACCAGACCCTGGCGTCACCGGGCTTGAGTACCCAGTGGTTCTCGTCAGGGAAGTACAGCAGCCTGGCCTCTTTGCCCAGGCTGGTCAGGTCCGCGTACATGCGCAGCGCCTCGCCGACCGGCACCCGGTAGTCCTTGTCCCCGTGGATAATCAGCACTGGCGTGCTGACACTGGCCGCGTGCAGGTGCGGTGAGTTCGCGAGATATCGCTCGGGCTCGGTGGCCGGGCGGCCGAAGGTTCGGCGCCAGAATGCCGGCCCGTCGGTCGTGCCGAACATCTGGTCGAGCGCCCACAGGCCCGCGTGACTCACGATCGCGCCGAACCTGCTGGTATGGCCGGCCATCCAGTTGGCCATGTAGCCGCCGAACGACCCGCCCATCATCGCCGTCTTGCCCGCGTCGATGTCCGGCCTGGTGATGACCTCGTCGGTGATGTCCATCAGGTCGGTGTACGGCTTGTCTCCCCAGCTGCCGTGGCCACGCTCGATGAAGGAATGCCCGTAGCCGGTCGACAGGGCCGGGTCCGGCAGCAGCACCGCGTAACCCCTGGTCACCATCAGCCACGGGTTCCAGCGCCAGGACCAGGCGTTCCAGCTCATCACCGGACCGCCGTGCACCCAGAGCAGCAGCGGGACCCTCGACTGCGCCGACGCGTCCGCCGGCAGCGCCAGCCAGGCCCGCAGCGGCGCGCCGTCCCTGGCCGTCGCCGTCACCTCCTCAAGACAGCCCGGCACCTGCACTGGCTCCGCCGGGCCGGCAAGCCTGACCGGCCCCGAGCCGGGGTCAGACAGGTCGATCCGGACCGGCGCGGGCGGCTCGCGGACGGTAGAGCGCAGCGCGTAGAGCGACCGCCCGTCGGGTGCCGGGCACAGGCCCTCGTAGGCGGCGTCGTCGGTGGTGATCCTCGCCACCTCCCCGGTCGCGACGTCGACAGCGAAGACAGGGCACCTGCCGTTGTCATCGGCCGTGAAGTAGACGCGGGCGGAGTCCGGCGCCCACTGCGCGCCTGCCGGGCGCCGGTCGAAGCCGGGCAGCAGATCGCGCGGGCCGTCAGCCTCGCTGCCGTCTATCGGGGCCAGCACCAGCGTCACGTCACCAGCCCGCCGGTAGGTGTCGTGCTCGGACCTGACCGCTACCACCAGCCTTCCATCCGGTGAGACGGACGGGTTCTCGAAGTCGCAGCCCGGAGCCGACAGCAGGGTGCGCCGGCGCGCGGTCGCGACGTCGATAACCTCGACCTGCACCCGGGTGCCGCCCGGCTCCTCGGGCACCGCCCACCCGGTGACCGCGAGCGAGCCGTCGGGAGTCAGCCCGAACCCCTGCTCGTCGAGCGCACGGCCAGGATCAGAGGTGAGGTCGCGTGGCCTGTCGGCCCCGTCGGGCTTGCCGCCTTCCGCCTCGCCGACCAGCAGTCGCAGGCAGTCAGGCCCGAGATCGTGATCCCAGTACCTGACCCGCCCGCCGCCCTCATGCAGGATCGCGCTCACCCCGGCATCGGCACGAGCCTTGCGGCGACCGGCGTCGGCGTCGTCGCCGGAGGTGCCGGGAAGGGCCGGGACGGCGAGCAGGTAGCGGTGCACGTCCCGGGCGGCCGCCAGCGAGCTCACTCCGCCGGCCGGTGCGGTGACCCGGCGCGCCTCGCCACCGCCGGCCGGCAGCAGCCACAGGGCCTGCTTGTCGCTCTGGGTGTCCGCGGACGGTGCCGCGTCCGGATCCGAGCGCTTGGAGACGAACAGCAGCGATCCGTCCGGCAGGAAGACCGGCGATGACTCGCCGTCAGCCGACCGGGTGAGCCGGACAGCCGGTCCCCCGCCGGGATCCACCCGCCAGATGCTGCTGACCCGCTTCTTGGCGTCGGGGCTGAGCGCCTGCACGGTCGCGGCCAGCCAGTCTCCATCGGGCGACAGGCTCAGCGAGGTTACCGCCGGAATCGCGACGAACTCCTTCAGGTCCGCGAAGGGATTCACGAGTTCTCCTGTGGTCGGGGTGCTATCTGCCAGGGCGCCGCCGCGTGTCAGCTGCTCCTGTATTCGGCGGCGCCGTGGTGCATCGTAAGCAGCCAGACGGCATTGCATGATCTACACCCGGAACGACATCTTTAGTTCCAGTGCTACGACCCGGCAGCGGAGGGCCTGGCCCCAGCCGCCGGAAGCCCGATCGCGGCTGACTAGACCGTTACGTGACGTGAACTCCGGTAATGCGGTTCTTGAGCGCCTAAGCTCATCTTCTGGTTACCTGGCGTCCACCGCGCGTTGACCGCTGACGGGGCGCGCCTGGCGTCCGTGACAGACAGCGTGAGGAGTGCTGAGGATGACTTCCCCGGCCGCGGACTATTTCGAGATCTCTGACTACGTGCGCGTCCTGCGACGGCGTTGGCTGACCGTTGCGGGGCTCACCCTTGCGGGACTCGTTCTGGCGGCCGGCTACGTGTTCCTCGCGCCCAGGCAGTACACGGGCACCGTGCTGGTTCAGGTGACGGCGCTACCCAGCGACGCCAACGCCGTAGGCGGCCGCACCGGCGGGCCGGTGAATATGGACAACGAGGCCCAGGCGGTGCGATCCGGCGCGGTCGCCTCGATCATGAAAGACCGGATGGACAGTGCGATGTCGACCGCCGACATCGCGAACCTCATCAAGGTCGTTGTACCGCCGAACACCACTTACCTGCAGATCAGCGTCGCCGGGCCGACCGCGGCGACGGCGCAGCGCTGGGCGAACGCGGTCGGGTATGCCTACCTCGCGCAGCGCCGGGTGAGCACGCAGACACTGATCGGTACCGGGATCCAGGCACTGCAAGCCCGCGCCGCCCGGCTGCGCTCGACCATCGAGCGGCTGAAGGTGCTGATCTACTCGAACCGTCATAATTCTCGCAATCCATCCGGGTCGCCGGTGATCGTGGGCGACGAACTGCTCCTCAGCGGCGCGCAGACCGCCCTGGCCTCCGTGCAGGCCCATATCGACGACGCCATTCCGCTGTATGAGAGCCTGTCCGTCCCCGACAGCGTCATCGTGGGCTCTATCGTCACCCCGGCCTCGCTGCCATCGTCTCCGTCCAGCCCGCGCAAGCTGCTCGTACTGCCTAGCGGGCTGATGGCCGGCCTCATCGTCGGCCTGGCCGTGGCGTTCGTCTCTGACCGGCGCGATAAGCGGGTCCATTCCGTCAGAGAGGCCGAGCGCCTCGCCGACCTGCCGGTCCTGCTCGACCTCGCCGTCAGCGGTCAGGCCGTGACTGCCCTGGAGTCACCCCGAACCCGGGCTGGCCAGGCATTCGGCGAGTTCGCCCGGTACGTCCGCACCGCCTTCGGCGATGGAGAGCACGTGCTGGTCGTCGCGGCCAGCGCGCCGGGAACCGGCGGCAGCGTCGTCGCGGGGAACCTCGCCGCCGCCCTGGCCAGAGCCGGGGACGAGACGGCGGTCATCTGCGCCGACCTGCGCGGCAGCACTGTCCCCGAATTGCTTGGAGTCGACCGCGGACGCGGCGTGTCCGAGGTGCTCGCCGGAACCGCGTCGGCCAGGGATGTCGCCGTGGCCGGCCCGGTACCCGGGCTGAGGGTCATCCCGCCTGGCCTCGATCCCCACGGCGCCGCGCAGGCGATGCCGCATACCGCGGTGAGCCTGCTCATCGGCGAACTGCTCGGCGAGGCCCGCTACGTGGTTATCGAACTCCAGTCGCTCGGCGAGAGCGGCGAGACTTTCGGCCTCGCTGAGTTCGCCGAGGCGGCGATCCTGACCGTGCAGCCTGGCCGGTCCCGCTCGACCGACCTCGCCGACTGCGTCCAGCGGCTGGCCAGGCTAGGGACACCGGCGATCGGCATGGCCCTGCTGCCAGCGTCCCCGGCCGGGCGCCGCGGCCGGAAGGCCGCCGCGGCCGTACCGACTGCCCGGCCGCCGGCGGCCCGGGGGTATGACGGGTCGGGCCATGACTCAAGGGCCCGCGACCGGCGGACCCGCGACCGGCGGGCCCGCGACCGGCAGGCCCCTGACCGGCAGGCGGAGCCGGGGGCGCCAGGGCCGATGCCCGCGGCCGGCGCCACAATGTGGCCGTCGAGGGCGCCCAGAGCCTCTGCCGAGCCGCCCGAGTTCACCGGCGCCAGCGCTGGCGGAGCCCGGCGGGCAACCGAAACCTGGCCGATTCCGCGGGTGGCGGTGACCGAGCGGGACGGTTACTCCGACCTCGCCGATCCCGGGCCAGAGGACTGATCATGCCCGGACCCTCGCGGCGGGCCCGCCCCCGATGGACCTGACGTTGTGACCGGATCGCAGGCCCGCACGGCCGCGGCGGCCGGTGTCGCGCCGCCCGATCGCGCGGGTCCCGGCAATGGCTACGCTCGTTCCGGCCTCCGCGGTACCGGCCAGGCGGGCCCCGGCACCCCCGGCCCCGGCCACGATGGGACCACCCGGCCCGCGATCCGGCGCCTTGGGCCGCTCGCCCGTCGGCCAGGCTGGCCCGTCACCTTCCTGCTGGTCGGCTATCCGATCTGGTGGGCACTTGGCCTCGGCGACTTCGCATGGACGATCCTGGCGGTTCCGATGGTCGCCCGGATGGTGGCCTGGCGCAAACGCGGCCGCCTGATCCGGGTACCGCCCGGATTCGGGCTCTGGCTGCTGTTCCTCATCATCGTGGCAGCCGGGCTGGCGACCATTACCCTCACCGCACCCGGCACGGTTCCGAGCCCCGTCTCCCACCGGCTGCTGTCGTACGTCAACCGCACGGCTGGCTATGCCGGCGTCACCGTGCTCCTGCTCTTCGCGGGAAATCTCACCGAGCGCGAACTGCCGCGGCGAGCGCTGGCGTGGATGCTCGGCCTCGTCGGCGTCTATGCCGTGGCTGGCGGCATCGCCGGCATGATCCTGCCGAACCTGCAGTTCAGCTCCCCGTTCCTGCTGCTGCTGCCACATAGCGTCCAGGCCAATCCCTTCATTCAGGCGTCGATGCACCCGGCCCTGACGCAAGTGCAGAACGTGCTCGGCGCCGCGAGCGGGCGACCGAAGGCACCTTTCGACTACACCAACACCTGGAGCAACTGCCTGACCATCCTGCTCCCGTTCCTGCTCGTCGGCCGCTGGTGGAACGAGAGCCGCCGGAGTCGGCTGATCGCCGCCGGAACGGTGACGATCTCGATAGTGCCGCTGCTGTACTCGCTGAACCGGGGCGCCTGGATCGCGGTGGCAGCCGCGGTCGGCTACCTGGCGGTCAGGCTTGCGGCGAGGGGGAAGGTGGCACTGCTGGGCACCTTGTGCGCGGTCGTCGCCCTGACCGGACTGGTCATCATGGTCACACCGCTGAGCAGCGTCATCACCAGCCGACTGGAGCACGGCAGGAGCAACAACCTGCGCGCGAACCTGGACCGGCTCGCCATCACTGACGGACTGGCCTCTCCGGTCATCGGGTACGGCGACACCCGGCAGGAGCAGGGCAGTCCGATGTCGATCGCGATCGGCCCGTCTGCCAAATGCCCCACCTGCGGGCAGCTCGCAGTGGGCAGCACGGGCCAGATCTGGTTGCTGCTGGTCTGCAACGGCATCGTCGGCGCCGCGCTGTACCTGTCCTTCTTCGCCGCCGGCGTCTGGCGGTACCGGCGCGACGTCAGCCCGTACGGAATGGCCGGCGTGCTCGTGCTGCTGCTGACGTTCATCTTCATGCTCTCTTACGACGCCACCGGCGGGCCGCTGGGCTTCACCATGCTGGCCTACGCCCTGCTGTGGAAGAACGACGAGCATCAGCGCCAGGCGGCACTGAGCACGACGCCCGGTCCCGGCTCGGCCCGGTGACCGCGCAGGCAGAGCCGGCCGACGAGCCCGGGCGCGGTGACTTCCTGGCTGCTCACCCCGGCGGCCTGGCCACAGATCCCGGCGCCGTCGGGCAGGCCGGGCTGACCGGCGTAGCCCGGGGTGGAGTCGTCAACCTGGCCGGTGCGATCATCTCCGCCGCCGCGAGCGTCGGGCTGACGATCGTGGTCACGCGTAACTTCCCCAAGTCCGCGGTCGGGACGTTCTTCGTCGCGATGTCGCTGTTCCTGATCATCGAGGCGATCACTAATCTCGGTGCTTACAACGGCACTATCTACTTCATCGCCAGGCTCCGGGCGCTGCACGCCGAGCGCAGGATTCCGGCGATCATCCGGGCGACGATCATCCCGGTGGTGGTCGCCTCGGTCGCCGGCGCGATTGCCCTGCTCGCCTTCGCCCGCCCGCTGGCCTCCACCCTCGTCGGCAGTCGGATCGCCTCCGGCGTCAGCCCCGCCGCCATGACGAGCACGCTGCGAGTGCTGGCTATCGCTTTGCCCTTCGCCGCGCTGGCCGACACCATGCTCGGCGCGACCAGGGGCTACCACGAGATGCGCCCCACCGTTGTCGCCGACCGGATCGGCCGGTCAACCCTGCAGCTTGCCGGGGTCGCCGTCGCCGCGGCGATCGGCGACCAAGCGCTGCTTGCCCCGCTGTGGGTGCTGCCGTACCTCCCGGTCACCATTGTCTCGCTGCTCTGGCTGCGCCGGATCATGCGTGGTCACCGGGCCGCGCTGACGGCGGCACCGCAGCGGCCACCGCGCGCCCCGGCCCCGGCCGCGGATCGCGCCGCTGTCGGTAACCGGCATGGCAAGCCCAACGCCCGGGGCTTCTGGGGATTCACCGCGCCGCGGTCGATGGCGAGCGTCGCGCAGATCGTCATCCAGCGCCTGGACATCGTGCTGGTCGGGATCATGCTCGGGCCCGCCAAGGCTGCCCTGTACACCGCGGCGACCCGCTTCCTTGTCGCCGGCCAGCTCGGCAACGCGGCGATCGGCATGGCCTCGCAACCGCAGCTCACCCGACTGTTCGCCCTCGGTGACCGGCGTGGCGCCGGCACCCTCTACCAGGTCTCCACCGCCTGGCTGATCCTGCTCACCTGGCCCCTATACCTGCTCGCCATCGTGTTCGGGCCGAGTGTGCTCACGGTATTCGGCCGCAGCTACGCCGCTGGGAGCACGGTGATGGTGACCCTCGCGCTCGCAATGCTCGTCGCCAGTGCATGCGGTCAGGTGGACATGGTGCTGATCACCGCGGGCCGCAGCAGCTGGAGCCTGCTCAACGGTCTGGTCGCGATGACCGCGAACGTGGGGCTTGACCTGGTGCTGATCCCCCGCATGGGAATCACGGGAGCGGCCGTCGGCTGGGCCGCCGCCATCGGGCTGACGAACCTCGTGCCCCTGGTCCAGGTGGCGCGGGCGGCACGAGTTCACCCGTTCGGAGCCGGGACGGCAGCCGCTGCCGGGCTGACCCTGGTGAGCTTCGCGGCGATCCCGCTGTCGCTGCGTGCTGCCGCCGGTACCGGGCCCGCGGTCTCGGTGACGGCGGTCGGAGCCGGCTGCGCTGTCATGGCACTCGGGCTGTGGCGGCTGCGGGGGGCCTTGTACCTGTCGACGATGCCCGGACTGAGCCGCCTCGTCCGGATCGCAGGCTCTGGCCTGAAAGATCATTATCCGGCGGCCGACCAGCGATACGGTCCGTAATGCGAGAAGGGTTCGGGCGATGACAAAGTACCTGGTAGTCCTGATCTGGCCGGCCGGCCTGGCAGTGCTCGCCGCCGGGGCCTACCTGTTTGCGCGGCGGCAGCCAGGCGCCGCCAGCCTGACCTCGGATTCGCCCGGCCTCGCTGCGGGGCGGCATCACGGCCGCAGCGCCAGCCCGGGCGCGGCCGTGCTCGACGCGATCCAGAGCCCGGCCAGGCTAGTCGTCCTGGTTGTCGTCGGCGCGGTCATCGCGTTCGGCCTGATGTCGCTGCTCGGACTGGCGGTGGTGTACCACGGGCTGACGATCGACCGGCCCGTCTTCACCTGGCTGCACAGCAATCACGTCCACGTCATGACCGCGCTGATGAAGCGGCTCACCAAGATCGGCGACACCTGGACCACCTGGGGCGCCGCCGCGGCCGCCGCCGTGTGCCTCGCCGTCAGCTGGCGCGCACGGCGCTGGCTGCCGCCAGTCGCGCTGGCGTCGCTGATCGTGGTCGACCACTACACCACTCTCGCGCTGCGGCACGAGTTCCACCGACTGGGACCACCCGCAAGCCCGCTCGGCACGTACCCGTCCGGAGGCTGCGACCGGAGCGTCGCCTTCTACGGGCTGATCGCCTACTTGCTGTGGCGCGAGTTCAGCGGACGGCGTGCGACCGCGGTCTGGGCGGGTGCGGCGGTGGCGGCACTGGGTTTCAACGAGGCCTACAGCCGGGTCTACCTCTCACTGCACTGGCTCACCGACGCGCTGAGCGGCCTGTTCTACGGCACGCTCCTGCTGGCAGCCTTCATTGCCGCGATCCACCTGGTCGCCGGCGGGCCACAGTTCCGCCCGGTCGGCCTGCCGGGCGCGGAGTCCGCCGTCAGGAACTCCCCGGAAGGCTCGGTCGCATGACTCACCGCTCGGGGCACTGTCGGCGAGGCACTACGACGGGCATCGGGGTGATCGTCCTGGCCGCCGTCGTCGCCTGCCTCGGCGCTGCGGGCTGTTCGGGTTCGGCCAGGCCAGCCGCCGATCCGCACGCTGGCAGCGGATCACCGGGTGGCCCACGCTCGCCGTCGGCGGCGGCCTCACCTGGGGCGCCCGCTGACGGGATCGCGAGCACGCTGATCCCGACGTCGGGTGCCTACCTCGGCGCCTTCGTTCAGCCGACGCAGTACACACCGCCAGCCGAGATCGCCGCCGTGGACGCGTTCCAGCACCTGGTCGGACCAATCTCGCTGGTGCACACCTATCATCCATGGGACAGCCCGTTCCCGAACCTGGCCGACCGCAATTTCGTGCGCCGCGGAAAGGTGCTGCTGCTTACCTGGTCAGGGACACCGGACACCCGAAAGATCATCGCCGGCGACTACGACGCCACGATCACGGCCAGGGCGGAGGCGGTCAAGCGGCTCGGGCGGCCGATCCTGATGGAGTTCCGGCATGAGATGGACCGCCCGAACCTGCAGTGGGCAGTGCACGGGCCGAAGGACTTCATCGCAGCGTGGGATCACATCCGGGCCATCTTCGCCAAGGTCGGCGCGCTGAACGTCGGCTGGATCTGGTGCCCGACCGGCTACGGCTTCCAGCGGGGGCGCGCTCAGCCGTTCTACCCGGGCAACAACGAGGTGGACTGGGTGTGCGCGGATATCTACGCCCCGTCGACCGGCCAGTCGCTGCAGCAGGCAGCCCAGCCTTTCCTGCGATGGGCGAAGGCCACCGGCAAGCCGGTGATGATCGGAGAGTTCGGCGTGAACAACGACCCGGCGGGACTGGCGGAATGGCTGCTGGCCGCCGGCGAGCTAGCCGGGCTCGACAAGCAGATCAAGGCGATGGCGTACTTCGACGCGAACGGCATCGACAGCAACGGGCACCCGTTTCAG
>DASWAA010000017.1:0-15431 GCA_036391385.1 Streptosporangiaceae bacterium | reverse complement strand
AGCCTGGCTCCGCACTGCGGCTCACGACCAGGTGGCGCCCGGTGCCAGCCATCGGCCATGTCTGGTACCTGGGAGCGGCCGATGCCCTGGTTATCACTGTGCGCGAGGCGCCGGGTGCGGGCGTTCGCCTCAGGCGGGTCGCCAGCCTGACCCTGATCATCTCTCCCGGCTGCTCGCCGCCGGCAGGGCAGTGGGATCCGATTCCTCCCGCGCCCCGCCTGGGCCCGCAACCGCTTGCCAGTTGCGCTCTCGATTACTAGCCGGACTAGCTGAGCGGCATTTCCGGGTCGCAGCCATCCGATTAAGCGGTCACGGTCTGTAGCGGAATGGCTACGATGAAGGCAACCGCATCCAGCCCCGCCTGAAAGTGAGGCACGATGACACTCCCAGCAGGCTCCGATCCGACGACCGAGACAGACCGGACGCTGCTCGCCGGCGCCGCCAGCGCACAGTTGCCGAGGGTCGCGCCCACCCACAAGCCGGGCGCCAGCGAGCATCCTGTCGGACGCACGGAAGCACTGCCGGCCCATCCAGAAGAGCCGTCGGGCGCGGCGCGGCGCCAGCCTCGCGCGGGGAGCTGACGATGAGTCTTCAGTTCAGCAACGGCTACCCGTCCACGATCTGGACCATGATTGAGTGGTATCACCCAGGCTGCGAGGATGGCGGGGACTGGGAGAAGGCCGGCTGGTGGAAGATCGAGCCGGGTGGCTCGGCCACTGTGTACGGTGACGATCTCGAAGACGTGAACCGCTACTGGTACTTCTACGCGCAGGCAGCCGACGGAGCCTACTGGGCCGGCGTCTACGACGAGATCGTTCCGTACATTGCGTTTGACTGGTGCTCGGAGACTGCCAATACCGACTCGTTCACTGTCGGGATGCGCGAGCTCGACATCGGCGGAAACGACGACTACGGGCTCACTTTCGTGCCCTGATCGGCTGCCCGCCAGCTTGCCGTGTAAGACAATATGTCTTACACTCATTGCATGGCTGAGACCATCACGATCCGGACCGACGAGGAGACCGAGCATGCCCTTGACGTCCTGACCGGCGAGGGCATCTCGCGATCCGCAGCTATCCGGCAGGCAGTGATCCACGCCGCGGAGCGCCGCGAACGCGCCGCGCAACTGCGCCGCGCCGTCCTGGCAATGGACATCGGCCAGCCCGATGGCATAGACGTCGCAGCCGAGCTAGCCCGCGACCGGGGCGACGAGCGCTGATGATCTACCTGGACTCGGCCGCAGTCGTCAAGCTCGTGCATGCCGAGCCGGAGTCCCCGGCACTACGGGCGTGGTTGGACGATCGATCCGAAACCGCGTGGACCAGTTCCGTCCTGGTCGAGATCGAGACGTTTCGCGCGCTGGCCAGGTATGCGCCGGAGGCAGTAACTCGGCTGCATCCTGTGCTAGACCAGATCGACCTGATCGACCTGAGCCCTCGCATTCGCATCCTGGCCCAGACCATCAGGCCGGTAACAGTCCGCTCCCTGGATGCCATCCACCTGGGCGCGGCCCTTAGCATCCGGCGCAGCCTGACCTCATTCGTCACTTACGATAAGCGGTTGCTGGACGCCGCGATCGCGGCGGGATTGCCAGCCGACGCGCCGGCGTGACTGCGGAACATAGGATCGGCCAAGGGCTTACCAGAGTTTCGCCGGCCCATCGCCGATGCGGTAATGGCCGGGCAGCGGGGTGCCGGAGGTGGACCGTTCCATCCGGCGCCGCATGCCCTCCGACAGCGTGCCCGCCTTGATCATCTCGATGAACAGGGCCGTGGCGTTCCCCAGGTCGAAGAAGTCGCGCTGCCACGACCATTGCCAGTCTCCGCCATACCTGAACCAGCTGCCGCCGATCCCGGCCACCTCGTAATGGCTGCCGTCGGGCCTGGTCGCGCCGGCGACCTGCTTCCAGAAGCCGACGACCTCACCGTCGACGTCGTCGATCAGCACCTTCTGGTACGGGTAGGACCAGCCGTCGAGCCCGCCCATCTCGAGCGCGAGCGCGATGTCCCGGATCTCGTCCCGGCCGGCGGCCATGAACTCGTGCCCCGGGCCCATGTTCCAGCCATAGGTCGCGTCCGGCGTGTACATCTGCGCGAGCGGGCGCCAGTCACCGTTCTCCTCGCAGCGCCGGTTGGCGTCCAGCCATCGTTGCACCATCTCGTCAAGCTCGGCGCGAGGGAAGGCGGGCATCGGGGTTCCTCCAGCATCGGGACGGGGGCGGGCCAGCGGGGGTAGTGGGTCAGCCGGCGTAGCCGGTCAGCCGGGTGGGTCGGGGACGATCCGGAGCGCCTGGGTGGGGCAATACCGGATGGCTGCCTCGACCTGCGCGCGCTCGCTCGCGGGCGGTTCGGGGTCGATCAGCGTCGCCTTGCCCTTCTTCGGGACGGAGAACACCGCGGGCGCCTCCAGCTCGCACATCGCGTGGCCCTGGCACAGGTCCAGGTCGATCTCGATCCTCATCGCCGCCTGCCATACCTGACGACACAGGGCTGGGCGAGCTGGACGACCATCTTGGAGTGGTCGTTGCGGTAGCTGCCGGCAGGCTGGGCCAGCTCGAACTCCCAGTCCCGCAGCAGCACCGAGAAGATCGCCTTGAGCTGGATCATCGCGAAGTTCGCGCCCACGCAGCGGTGCCGGCCAGCACCGAACGGTATCCACGTCCAGCGGTTGACCAGGTCCTCCTGCCGTGGCTCTGAGTACCGCCCCGGGACGAAGGAGTCCGGATCGGGGAAGTCGCCGGCTATCCGGTTCGATATCGCCGGGCTCGCGCCGACCAGGGCGCCGGCCGGGATCTGGTATCCCTGGACCTCCATCTCCCTGGTCGCCGCGCGTAGCAGCAGGATGAGCGGCGGGTGCAGCCGCAGCGCCTCCTTGATCGCCGACTCGAGCCGCGGGATCTCGCGCAGCGCCTGGAAGCTGATCTCCGCGCCGCCGCCGTACAGCCCGTCAAGCTCGGCGACCACCTCGGCCAGCGCCTGCGGATGGCGCAGCAGCTCGATCAGGGTCCAGGCGGCCGTCCCTGACGTCGTGTGGTGCCCGGCGAACATCATCGAGATGAACATGCCGGTGATCTCGTCGGGAGAGAAGGTGCTCGTGCCGTCGGCCTCCTTGATCGACATCAGGACATCGAGAAGGTCGCGATCGTCCCTGGCGGGCGCAGGGGCGGCGGCGCGGTCGCTCATGATGGCCCCGACCAGTTCGACCAGGCCTTTCCTGGCGGCATCCCGGCGCCGGAAGCTGTCGATAGGGGCATAAGGATCAACGAAAGCCAGGGCGTCGGTCCCGCGCTCAAGGTCGTGGTAGAGCGCGGCGAACCTGCTGTCGAGCTGGTCCCGGAACTTCTTGCCGATCAGGCAGGCCGAGGAGGTGTAAATCGTCAGCTCGGCGAACCAGTCGAGCAGGTCGATCTCGCCTGCGTCGCCCCACTGGGCGACCATCGCGTCGACCTCGTCGGCGATCGTCTGGGCATGACCGCGCATCATGTCCCCGCGCAGCGCCTGGTTGCGCAGCGCTTCCCTGCGCCGCTCGGGCGAGGCGTCGAAGACTACGCCCTTGCCGAAGATCGGCGTCATGAACGGATAGGCCTCGGCCTGGTCGAGGTCCTCGTCGGGCGCCCGGAAGAAGAACTCGTTGGCCTCGGACCCGGAGAGCAAGATCACTGGCCGGCCAGCGAGGTCGAAGGTCCCGACGTCTCCGCACTCGTCCCGCACCCGCCGCATCAGCGCGATCGGGTCGCTGCGCAGCTCCTCGAGGTGCCCGCCGGACTCGGTGAGTCTCCCCGAGACCATCGGGGGTTCCCTGAGCGTCATGGCCGTCTCCCGTCCGATCCCGATCCCGATCCCGGGTCCGCCGTCCCGGGCTGCTGCCTCGACCGCGCCGCTAGCGGCGCTTCCGGCTCGACTTCCACCAGGGTCAGGTGCGCGCCGCGGGGCGTCGACACGACCGCGGTCACCGCCGCCGCGACGTCGGACGGGCGGAGGAAGTACGGATGCCTGGCCAGTCCCCAGCGGGACCAGTCGTCCAGCACCAGCTGCACAGTCTCCGCGTCCCAGCTCAGGCCCATGCCGGTCGTCGTCGGGCCGGGCCTGACGACGCTGACCCGGACGCCAGTCCCCTCAAGCTCCATCCGCATGGCCGAGGCCATGCCCTCGACCGCGTTCTTTGCGGCGACGTACGCGCCCATCCGGGGCCTGGGCTGCCGCACGACGTCGGAGGAGACGAAGACGACGTCGCCGCGCTGCCTGGCGACCATGCCGGGCACCACGTTCGAGACCAGCCTGTGCACGCCGACCAGGTGTACCTGCACCTCGCGCAGGAAGGCACCGGAGTCAAGCTCGTGCACCAGGTGCGCGTCGATGTCGCCGGCGCTGCACACGAGCACCTCGATCGGTCCCAGTGCCTCGGTCACCGCTGCCGTGAAGCTCGTCACCGACTCGTCGTCGGACACATCCAGGGGATAGGCGACAGCCTCGCCCCCTCCGGCCCTGATGGTGGCGGCCAGTTCCTCGCACGCCCCGGTCCGCCTGGCGCCCAGCGCCACCGGAAACCCGGCGGATCCAAGCGCGGAGGCGGTGGCGGCGCCGATTCCTGACGACGCCCCGGCTATGACGGCGGGCCTTCGCTGCGGGTGCGGCTCGAATCTGGGCACGTCAGCGCACCTCCAGCCGCATCGGGAGGCTGGCGAAGCCCCTGACGTTCACCGAGTGGATCCGCTCGGCACGTGCCTGGTCGATCTCATAGCCCGACACCAGCCGGGCGAACTCGCCGAGCGCTATCTGGGACTCGAGCCGGGCAAGGTTCGCGCCCAGGCAGTAGTGCCGGCCGGCACCGAAGCTGATCAGCGCGGACGTGTCCCGGTCCAGGTCGTAGCGCTCGGGGTCGGCGAAGACGGCAGGGTCGCGGTTGGCCGCGCCGATCAGCAGCAGCAGCCTGCTCCCGGCCTCGACGACCTGCCCGTGCACCGAGAAGTCCTCGGCAACCGTCCGCGCGATGACCTGAGTCGATGCGTCGTAGCGGAGCGTCTCCTCGACCCAGTCGCTGACTCGCGCCGGGTCGGTCATCGGCTTGGCGAGCTCCGCCGGGTTGCGCCAGCCCCAGTAGGCGGCGTTGGCGAGCAGCTTGGTGGTGGTCTCGTTGCCTGCGACGACCATCAGGAAGAGGAATCCGATCACTTCGTGGTCGGTCAGCCGGTCGCCGTCGATGTCGGCGTCGATCAGCGCGGACGTCAGGTCCTGCCGAGGTCTGGTACGCCGCTCGGTCACCAGGTCGGCGTAGTAGCCGGCCAGCGTCAGGGCCGCCTCAATGCCGGCCTGCGGCACGTCGAGCAGCCCGTCCTCGCGATGTACGACGGTGTCGGCCAGCCGACGCAGCTCCTGTCGGTCGCCCTCGGGCACCCCCATCAGGTCTGAGATCACGTCCATCGGAAGTCGCCCGGCGAAGTCTGCGATGAAGTCGAACGTCTCCTGCCGCAGGCCCGCTTCCAGGTAGTGCACGGCGAGCGCCCGGATGCTGCCGGCCAGGTCTCTGACCCGCCTGGGGGTGAAGCCCTTCGACACCAGGGCTCGCATGCGGGTATGCCGAGGCGGATCCAGAGCAAGGAAGGACATCACGCGGTGGGCGTTCGGGCCCCAGGCCGACGGGTCGAGCGAGACGCCGTTCGCGCTGGAGAACCGGGTGGGGTCGCGGAACGCCCAGGCGACGTCCTCGTGCCTGGACAGCGCCCAGAAGTCTTGCTCGTCGCTGCGGTAGAGCGGTGCCTCGTCCCGCAGCCTGGCATAGGCCGGATAGGGATCCTCGTGGATCGAGTAGTCGTACGGGTTGAAGGACACCTCGGCCACGTGGGTCACCCCATGATCAGGTCGGCGGCCTCGGCCAGCCGGTCCGCCATGTGGCCGTAGGTGTTGTAGCCGAGCCCGGCCTGCACCATGGCACCGAAGTAGGCCAGCTCTAGCAGGCCGGCCGCGGGGCTGCCCGGCCCGGCTGCCGCCTCGATCCGGCGGTGGATCGCCATCCCGATCTTGAGCCGCAGCTGCCGGACGTCAGGCTCGCTGCCGAACAGGGCGGCGGTGCAGCCGGCCGCCAGCTCGGGTTCCTCGGAGACCAGCAGCGCGAGCTCACGCAGCACGGTGATCACGCGGTCCCGGCCGGCTGGCTGAGAGGTGTCGGCAGGCGGCAGCGCGTTCAGGCGGCGCCAGAAGATCTCGCTCAGCAAGTGGTCCTTGGAGACGAAGTAGGTGTAAGCCGTGGCGGCAGCCACTCCCGCCCGGCGTGCGACGTCACGGATGCTCAGGTTCTGGTAGCCGGAATGCTGGACTTCTGCCACGCCGGCCTCGGTCAGCTTGCGGACGGTGTCGGCCTGCCGAGAGCTCAGCTGCCGCCGAGTCGGCTCGGTAGCAAGACTATCGGACATGTGTCCAGACGTTAGTCTAGGATGGCGGGCGGATGCAAGCCTGGGCACCTCGGCTGAAAGGCGGGCTGCCCGAATTCCCGCCGTGGCTCGCTCAGCAGGAAGCAGAGCAGGCTGAGTATCTGGTCGTTTCGTGGTGCAAGACGCCCTGCAGGACTAGCCCCGCAGGGGTACGCAGCGCCGTCCGGTCAGGCTCGGCGGCCAGACGGGCTTCAGCAGCCCGGCAGCGCTAGCGCGGAATACCAGGTCGGTCCGAGTGCGGGCACCAAACCGGCCGCGCATTGTCTGGACGTGCCCGGCGATCGTGTGGGCACTGACGTGCATCTTCTCGGCCGCCTCCTCGTTGGTCAGCCCGGCGGCCAGATAACAGAGAACCTCGAGTTCCCGGTCGGTTAAGTGCTCGGCGTGGCAACAGCACTGCTCGGGCGTGCGCTCGCATGGGGACCCGTTCGTCGGATCCATATCACATCTCCTTTCCGGGACCTGATTTCCACCGCCTTTAGGCAGGGCTGTGACATCGGCCATTTGATCTCAAGGTGGACTTGTGAGCCAGGTCGAGCCGAAAGTGCGGGCGTCCCGACTGCGGCTGCGGCACAGCGCATGAGCGGGCGCCATATAGCCGCAATAAGTATAGTTAATGATTATACATGATAGATGAGTATACGACTACGAGCGGTCCCTGGCCACTGAAGCGATCCCCTAGGGGGTAGCGCAGAGGTGACATATGGCGTTCTTGTGCCTTTGCGTGCGCCTCGACCCGCCGTGCGGGCCGGGGATGCTGCCACCGTCCGCGCGATGGCCTGACCTCCTGAGCGTTACCGAAACATGGCGGGCCTGCAAGAGGTCGAGTCCCTCATCTAGCTACCCGTGACCGATAGATCTGACTAGACAGAACCCGCAGATCTAGGGGTATTCGCTCAAGTCCAATTTTGTCACGCTCATCTTGAAATCCTTGGCATGCCAGCGCCCCTTCGGCCTGCCACTGGGTCAGACGCGAGGAGTGGCGATGGGCTGGCAGCGGGTGCTGGAGGTTGCACGGGACCGAGCGCGGAGTTTAGCCGCGATCCGGGGACGAGCCTGGAAGTTCACCCCCGCCGCCAGGCCGGGCAGCGCGCTGTTCGGTGCGGGCGGCTGGGCGCTAACAGCGGCACGCAGGCGGTGGCGGCTAGTCGTCACGATCGCGTGCGGGATCTCGACAGCCGTCGGGATCACGATCGTGGCGCTGCCCCAAACGCCGGGGCCGCCGCCGGCCGGCGTCGTCCTGGCGCCCGGGTCGCAAGGGTCGTCGTCGAGCCTGCCCTGGTGGGATCCGCGGGGCTGGTTCTCCGCGGGCACGCAGGCTCCGGCCTCGACGGCGGTGCCGGGGACGGACCTTGCGATACCGACCCGGCCCAAGGCCGTGCGGCAGGCGCCAGCGCCTCGGGCGCACCGGGTGCGGGAGCTGACGTCGAAGCGGTCGGAGTTCTCACGGACCTTCCAGCTGTCCAACGGGCAGCGGCAGGCGGTGATCTCAGCGGGCCCGGTGAACTACCGGGACCACGCCGGCCGGTGGCAGCCGGTGAACACCGCCGTGACGAGGTCGGTACGAGCGGGCTGGTCGCTGCAGAACACCACCAACGTCTTCGGGTCGTTCTTCGGCACTGACCCGGCCCGGCTGGTCCGCTTCAGCTTGCCGGCGGGCGGATGGCTGCAGACGGGGCTGCCGGGCGGCCGGCGGGTGACGCCGCGGGTGTCGGGGAACACGGTGACGTATCCGCAGATCCTTCCGGGGGTGACCCTGGAGTACTCGGTGTCGCCGTCGGGCCTGAAAGAGCGGATCGTGCTGGCGTCGGCGTCGGCGGATGTCGCTGGCCTGCGGTTCACCGTAACCGCCGGGGGCGGCCTGGTGCCCCGGGCGATGTCAGGCGGCGGGACGGGCTGGTATGCCGGCAGCCAGCTGATGCTGGTGTCCCCCGCGCCGTTCATGACCGACGCGCGTGCCGACAAGTCGTCGCCGCTGGGGCATCCGTGGTCGACCGTGGGCCAGCGGACGTCGTGGGACGCGGCTAGGTCGACCGAGACGGTGTCAGTTGTGCCCAGCCAGGCGTGGCTGGGTGCTGCCGGGCGGGTGTGGCCGGTGACGGTGGACCCGACGATCACGATCGCCCCGGTCCCGTGCCAGAAGTACAACCCGGATGACCCCACCGGGTGCGCGCACAACGTGATGATCTCCTCCGACTCGCCGTCGACGAACTTCAACTCCTCGATGAGCTGGCCGCTGCCCGTGGGGACCACGGCGACGGGGATCGACCGGGGGCTGATCCAGTTCCCGCTCGGGGCGATCCCGGCCGGGTCCCAGATCGACTCGGCGGACCTGAACCTGTACTGGGATGACTCGTTCTACCCCGGGACCGCCTTGACCCAGCCGGCCCAGACGGTGCAGGCCTACCAGGCGAAGACGGCGTGGGACCCGACGACGGTGACGTGGAACTCCAATATCCAGCTGGGCACCGAGGGAATGAACCGGGTGACGGTGACCTCCACCGATGCCGGTACCACGGCCAAGGGCGCCTGGCCGTCGCAGGCCTCGACATCGGCGGCGAACGGGTCGAGCTACCGGTATGACCAGGACACGACGGCGGGGGACACGTTCACGTTCGTGCCGCAGCTGACCGAGGCGGGCACCTACCAGGTCCAGGACCACTACGTGGCGTCCACGACCGCGGCGTCGAACGCGCCGGTGACGGTGCATTACCAGGGCGGGTCGGCGTCGTTCACGGTGAACCAGCAGTCCGGCACCGGCGGCGTGTGGTCCACGATGGGCAACGAGTCGTTCGTGGCCGGGACCGCCGGGTCGGCGGTAGTGGGCGACGGCCCCGCCACCGCTACGGTGCGGGTCGAGGCCGACGGAGTGCGGTTCACCAAGTACGCGCAGGTGACTGATGCCTCAGCGCCGCCAGGTCAGGGGCTGGAAGGCGACCGGTGGGATTCGTTCGCGGTCCGGAACATCGTCCAGAACTGGGTGTCCGGGCAGGCGAACGACGGGTTCGTGCTCAAGGCCGCCAACGAGGGCACGCTGGGCATCGGCGGACCGGAGTACGAGCGGTCGGGGTTCTACTACAACGGGGAGACCGCGGTCTACCCGCAGCTAGTGGTGACCTATGGCCAGCTGACGTCGGTGAGCTTCAAGCCGATCACCGTGATCAGGGACAACGGCGCGAACCTGTCCTGGACCGCCTACCAGGACCCGACTCCCGGCACGAACCCCGGTGATGACCTGGCCGAGTACCAGGTGCACCGCAGCGTCTTCCAGTCGTTCACCCCGTCAGGCTCCACCCTGGTGGCGCCAGTGGCCGTCGGCACGACTAGCTTCAACGACACGACGGCGGTCCCGGCGCCGCCGGGGGCCACCTTGGGGAACGCGTTCTACTACATGATCGCGGTCAAGACCCAGGACGGGACCATCGTGCCCGGTCCGGTGCAGCTCGTGCGGCTGCCGCTCGGGGGGCAGACCACGGTCATCATCCCCTCCAACGGCGCGGCCACCTTGTCCTCGGCGCAGCCGAGCACGAACCTGCAGTCGCTGTTCGGGTTCCCGTGGCTGATGACCGGCAACAACGGCGGCACGTGCAGTTCCTGCTTCGGCACAGCCCGGTCGGTGTTCACGTTCCCGTCCGTGTCCTCGTTGATCCCGTCCGGGGTGCACCTGCTGGACTCGGAACTCAAGCTCTGGGGGATGACGAACAACCCCGGCGGCGCCCCCACGCAGGCTAACTACCAAGCGCACAACATCACTCAGGCGTTCACGCCGTCGCAGGTCACCTGGAACAGCGCCGCGACCGGGACCGCATGGACCACGGCGGGCGGGACGTTCGGCGGGGCCCTCGACACCGGCGTGACCGGCCTGACCAACGACCCGAACCGGGAAGAGTTCACCGTCACCTCCGCCGTCCAGTCCTGGCTGACCACCCCGTCCAGCCAGCACGGCCTGATGATCAAGGTCCAGAACGAGGCCAGCACCGCCCCGCAGGACCAGGAGCTGTGGCTGAGCCCCGGCGCGGCCGAGCCGGCCCTGGCGCCGACGCTCGTGGTCACCTACACCGACCCGTCCCAGACCTATTACGCCCCCGCCACGCCGCGCGTGTCGGCCGCCAAGTCCACCTACAGCACTCAGGTCACGGTCACCAACCCGACCGCGTCGGCGTGGGGGACGAACTGGCAGCTTGGCTATCACTGGGTCGCCAACGACGGCACCACCTTGGTCTCCACCCCCACGACGCCGGTGTACACGGCACTGCCCGCCACCTTGAACCCTGGCTCGCAGGCCACGATCACCGAGACCGTCGCCACCCCGGACACCGTCACCGGCGTGGCTGGCACCCGGTCGGGCTATCAGCTGGTCTGGGACATGTACAACTCCACGGCCAATACCTGGCTCTCATCGGGCACGTCCACGCCGAACGTGACCGGCACCGGCGGGACCGGCACGGAGCCCCCTGCCGGGCAGGTCACCTCGGTCGCCGAGACCGCCGAGACCCTCGGCCTGGAGAAGTACTTCCAGTACACGGGCATGGCCACCGGTTCCGGGTCGATGCTCGAGAACAACGACGCGAACGGGAACGTGGTGTGGAACTACAGCCCGTTCTCCAACCCGTCCAATGGCTTCCGCACCTTTGTCCGGCTGGATTACAACTCCATGGACACGACCGAGTCGTCGATGGGATTCGGCTGGTCGCTGCAGACCTCCACCCTGACCCGGCTGGGAACGCCGCTGGACTTCCATCCCCCGGGCAACCCCAACTCCGTGACCCTGACCGACGCCAACGGCGGTAGTCATGTCTTCACCCTCAACACCACCGTCACCCCGAACGTGTGGACATCGCCCCCGGGGTTCCACTACTACCTGCAGCAACTGGCCTCCTGCGACCCGACCGGGCAGGCCAAGAACAACCCCGTGCAGGCGTGGCAGATCACCGCGCCGGACAATACGCGGTTCCTGTTCGACTGCTCTGGCTACCAGACGGCGGTCATCGACAAGAACGGCAACGAGGCCGACTTCGTCTACAGCCAGCGCAAATCGGCGAACCAGCCGACCGAGTTCCTGGACTACATCACCGACCCGGCGCACCGGCAGACGCTGACCATCAACTACTACACCAAGGGCCAGAACTACAGCTACATCGACGACTCCGCGTTCCCCCCGACGGTCGCGACCGGCACCAACCTGACCAACCCCGACATCGTCGATCAGATTGCGTCCATCACCGACATCTCCGGCCGCAAGATCAGCTTCTTGTATGACACCAAGGGCCTGATGTCGCAGATGACCGACGGTCCCAACACCGTCGCGGCCGACGGCCCGGTCTGGTCCGGCCCCGCCAGCACCGCGAAGGTCTTCTCGTTCGGCTACGACCCCACCCAGGGGAACAAGAACGTCAAGATGGTCTCGGTCACTGACCCCAGGAACGACACCACCTGCCTGTATTACTATCCGCCGTCCGCGTCGTTCAAGTGGTCGCTGCAGGCCATGACCAGCCGCCGTGCCGACCCGGCCAGCAGCGGCGCCATGGCCGCCTGCCCGGCCACCCCGGCCTCGGCCTACGAGACCCAGTTCGCCTACACCGCCCTTGCCGCCGGAGCCAATCCGCTGCTGCCGAACGGCGGCGTGCAGACCGACGTCACCGACCCGCTGGGCCATAAGACCAGCTACCTGACCGACACCTCCCAGCGACCCGTTCAGGTAACCGACCCGGTAGGCCGCAATACCACCCTGACGTGGGACAGCGACAACAACCTCAGCACCCGGACCGAGAACAACGGCGCGGTCACCACCTGGACCTGGGATCCGAACACCGGCTACCCGCTGACCATGCAAGACGCCGCGAACCGGGCCGCCGGCAAGCAGTACTCCTACAGCTACCAGACCAGCCTGATCGGGCACGTCGCGTTCCTGACCTCGGTGACCAGCCCGCTGGGCAACATCACCAGCTACGGCCACGACACGTTCGGCAATGTCACGTCGGTGACCGCGCCTGACGGGAACGTGTCCGGCGCCGCGGCAGGCTCGTTCACCAGCAACTACACCTATAACAGCGATGGGACGCTGGCCACCGCCAAGGACCCGGACGGGAACGTCACCAAGTACCTGGCCTATGACCCGACCGGCTTGCCGACGAAGGTCACCGACCCGCGCGGAAATACCGTCAGCTTTGCGTACTCCCCGATCGGGGAGGTCACGTCGGACTCCGACGCCTATGGCCACACCATTACCACCACGCAGTACGACGTGTTCGGCCGGCCTGGGCTGGTGACCACTCGCAAGTCCGCCACCCAGAACATCACGATCGCCGCACCGGTCTATGACGGCAACGGCAACGTGACAACCTCCCATGCGCCGTCCTACAGCGCCACGACGCCGGGCGCGACGACCAGCATCGTGTACAACCCCGACGACGAGGTGACCTCCGCGACCACGCCGCCAGATTCCGGCTCGGGCACCGGGCCTACCACGACGAGGTCCTACTACAACGACGACACCCTCGCGTCCGTGATCAGGCCGGATGCCGCGACCCCGGCGGCCGGGGCGACCACGGCCCAGTACACCACTACCTACGCCTATTTCCCGGACCAGCAGGTGCAGACCGTCACCGACGGGCTCGGGCACCAGACCGGCTACACCTACGACAACGTGGGCAACGTCCACCAGGTCACTGACCCGAACAACAACACCGTCACCTACGCCTACGACCTCGACCATCGCGCGCAGCAGGTGACCGATGCGAACGGCAACTTCTCCCAGACCACGCGGGACGCCGACGGCCGGGTCATCCAGGCCCGGGACAAGAACGGCAACGTCACCTTGTCCAACTACGACGCGAGCGGGCAGCTGATCCAGCAGCAGGTCCCGGTCCAGGCTCCCGGCCAGCCCGTCAGCTATGCGACCACCCAGTTCGCCTACGACCAGGCCGGCAACCGCACCCAGGTGCTGACCCCGCTGGCCGTCCAGAACGGCTACAGCCTGTTCTCCAGCCCCCCGAGCACGTGCACCACTACTCCCACGACTAGCCCGTGCCCGTTCACGTGGGTGACGACCTATAACCCCGACAACCAGGTCGCCACGCAGCAGAGCCCGGCCGGGGGTGACGGCCCGTACTCGGCGCCGCAGGTCACCACCTACAGCTACGACAACGACGGCCGGCCGAGCCAGGTGACCGCCCCGCCGTCCAACGGGGACCTGCCATCGACCGGGCTGAATACCACCGGCTACACCTACTGGGACAACGGCTGGGCGGCCACCTCCACTGACCCGCGCGGTGTCGTCACTAGCTGGGACTACGCCCCTGACGGGCAGCAATCCTCCCGCGTCCTGACCTCGGCCGACGGTGGCATGAGCCGCGGCATGGGCTGGAGCTACTACCCGGACGGCAAGCTCCAGCAGGTCACCGACAACGGCGTTCCCACTGGCTCCTATACCGAGATGGTCGACTCCGGCGACGCCGCCGCGACCGCCACCGGCGGGACCAACTGGGCCACCGGAACCTGCCCGGCCGCGCCTACCCAGCCGCTGCCGCAGGCCGGCACCCCGCCGCTGCAGCCCGCGTGCGGCGGCCCGACCTACCGCACCCACCCGATCGCCGCCGCAGGCAGCACGACCGACGCCTTCACCTGGCACCTCGACGTCCCCGCCGACGGCAAGTACACGATCTACGTCAAGTACCCGGCACTCCCGTCGGGGACCACCGCCGCTACCGGCGCGAACTACACCATCACCACGAACGGCGACAGCAGCGGCGGCGGCACCCCCGTCACAGTCACCGGGATCAACCAGACTCAGAACGCCGGAACCAGCAGCGGCGGGACGTGGGTCAAGCTCGGCGAATGGCAGTTCAACCGGGCCGGCACTGCGCAGCAGGTCACGCTCAATCCGGCGGGCAGCACTGGCGCAACCGGATCCGTCGTGGTCGCCAGCGCTGTCGAGGCAGTCAGCGACACCACCGGGATCACCAACACCGCCGTCCACGGCAGCAGCTACACCTATGACCTGGACGGCAACACCACCGGGATCACCGGCACCTCCGGTACGGGCACCAGCAACACCGCGGTCACCGTAGCGATCACCCCGGACGTGCTGGACCGCACCAGCAAGATCACCGAGTCGTGGGCGAACGGCGGCCCGTCCAACACCACCAGCTACACCTACGACGCCGCGTCGAACATCGCGACCCTGACCCACACCATCACCCAGGGCACCACCACCACGACCGACCAGAACGCCACTTACACCTGGAACAACCTGAACCAGCTGAAGAACGAGACCGACGGCCCGGTTACCGGGGACTCGACGCAGAAGACCACCGCGTTCACCTACACCCCCGCCGGCCAGATCCAGACCCAGCAGCAGCCGAACGGCAACCTGATCTCCGACCAGTACACGGCCGCCGGACAGGTGTACACCCAGGCCGAGTGCACGAACAAGACCAGCCCGGTCATCCCCGCCTTCCCGATCACGTCGCCCACCGCGATCACCTGTGGCACCGGCGGGCAGCTCGTCACCGCCGACGCGTACACCTACGACGTCAACAGCCAGCAGACCCAGGACCTGTCCAGCCTGATGTCCGCCGATTCCTCCAGCACGCACCTGTCCCACACGTGGAACTACTCCTACAACCCGGTCGGGCAGCTCACCCAGGTCAGCGACGGCAGCGCCCAGACCGAGGCCTACCAGCACGACCCGCAGGGCGACATCATCTCCCAGGTCATCGGGAACACCAGCGCCCCAGCCACCACGAGCACCTACTCCCGCGGCCTGCTGCAATCCACTACCACCAGCGGGCAGACCAGCACGTACAACTATGACCCGCTCGGCCGCCTCGACACCGTCACCGGACCGGACGGCTCTATCCAGGAAGCCAACACCTACGACGGGTTCGACAACCTCATCTCCAACACCACCGGCAGCGGCGCGAGCGCGACCACCACCAGCTTCAAGTACGACCCGCTCAACCGGCTCACCTCCCAGACGACCGGGTCCAACACCAGCAGCTAC
>DASWAA010000016.1:0-4953 GCA_036391385.1 Streptosporangiaceae bacterium | reverse complement strand
CTGGCCGTACTGGAGGGCGTGATCTTCGCTGCGAGCCCTGCCGATGTACGCAACGTGGTGATCGGCGGGCGGGATATCGTCGTCGACGGCACGCATCTGCTGGTCGAGGACGTGCCAGCGGCGCTCTCGGCCGCCATCCGGACCGTACTCGGCTGACCAGGCCGTCCCGGGCGGCTCCCGGCCGGATCCACGCCGATCAGGGTCGCGCAGCCCGGTCGCACCGCGCATCTTCGTTACGAGGGCGGTTCCTTTAGAGAGGGCGGTCTCGGACGTCCCCTTACCGAGCGCGGCCAGCGGGATCGGTGCTCGGCGTCCTGCTCGCCAGGGCCGCCAGATCCATCTCGGCGCTTGACGGGAAGATCCGTAAGTTATAGCTTACGGTTAGTGGAAACTTACGGAGTTGAGGCGCTCGGTGCCCTGGGAGATCCGACCAGGCGCGCCATCTTCGAGCGTCTCGCGCAGCGGCCGATGGCTGTCGGCGAGCTCTCGGCGGGCCTGCCGGTCAGCAGGCCGGCGGTATCACAGCACCTCAAGGTGCTCAAGGAGGCAGCCCTGGTCGCCGACCGGGCTGACGGCACCCGGCGGATCTATCAGGTGAACCCAGCCGGAGTCGATGCCATCCGCACATACCTGGACCAGCTGTGGAGCCGTGCGCTCGGCGAGTTCCAGCAAGCCGCGCAGAGGCTGGCTGAGAACGACGGTCAGCCAGGGCGTGGCGACGGAGAGGCAACGCGAAACAAGTCACAGGAGGAGTCGTCATGAATCAGACCACCATCGCCCCTGTCCGCCAGTCCGTGACCGTGCCGATCTCCGCGGATCGCGCGTTTACGCTCTTCACCGAGGGATTTGGTACCTGGTGGATCGGCCACCACATCGGCGCCGCGGACCTCGCAGATGCCGTGATCGAGCCACGAGCCGACGGCCGGTGGTACGAGCGCGGAGTGGACGGCTCCGAGTGTGACTGGGGGAAGGTCCTGATCTTCGAGCCCCCGACGCGGCTGGTCCTGACCTGGCAGATCAACGGCCAGTGGCGTTATGACCCGGACCCCGATCATGCCAGCGAGGTCGAGGTGTGCTTCGCCGAGGACGGCGGCCAGACGCGGGTCGACCTAGAGCACCGGCACATCGAGCGGCACGGCGCCGGGGCTGCCGAGGTTGCCAGGGGAGTCTCCTCCGGCGGCGGATGGCCCGCGATCCTGGAGCTCTTTGCCAAGGCCGCTGCGCAGGCATAGACACCGAACGCGTGGCAGGATGCGCACGTGAGCACGCTGATCACGAACATCGCCGAACTGGTCACAAACGCTCCCGGCGATGGCACCGGCTCTGGCAAGAGCGCTGGCCCAGGCGACGGCACCGGCCCTGACGGTTTCGCGGCGCTGAACGACGCCGCGCTGGTCATGCAGGACGGACTTGTCGCCTGGACCGGGCCAGCCGCGCAGGCACCGGCCGCCGACGAGGTGATCGACGCGGCTGGCCGCGCCGTGCTGCCCGGATTCGTCGACTCGCACGCGCACCTGGTGTTCGCCGGAGAGCGAGGTGCCGAGTTCGCGGCGCGGATGGCGGGCGTTCCTTATAGCGCCGGCGGCATCCGCGGTACCGTCGCCGCCACCAGGGCGGCCAGCGACGCTGAGCTGAGCGCCAACCTGCGCCGGCTGGCCGCCGAGATGCTCGCGCAGGGGATCACGACGTTCGAGTGCAAGTCGGGGTACGGACTGACGACGGCGGACGAGGCCCGGAGCGTCGCGCTGGCCGCGCAGGTCACTCCCGAGGTCACCTACCTGGGCGCTCATGTGGTCCCGCCGGAGTTCGAGTCCGACCCGGCGCGGTACGTCGAGCTCGCCTGCGGCCCCATGCTCGATGCCTGCGCGCCGCATGCCCGGTGGGTGGACGTGTTCTGCGAGCGAGGGGCGTTCGACGCCGACCAGGCCCGCGCCATTCTCGCGGCGGGCCGCCGTGCCGGGCTCCAGCCCAGGGTGCACGCGAACCAGCTTGGTCCTGGTCCCGGCGTCCAGGTGGCCGTGGAGGCGGGGGCGGCGTCGGCCGACCACTGCACCTACCTGACCGACTCCGACGTGGACGCACTGGCCTCGTCCGGGACGGTGGCGACCCTGCTGCCCGGCGTGGAGTTTTCCACCCGGCAGCCTTATCCGGACGCCAGGCGGCTGCTCGATGCCGGGGTGGTGGTAGCTGTCGCCACGGACTGCAATCCGGGCTCGTGCTTCACCTCGAGCATGCCGTTCTGCGTCGCGCTGGCGGTCAGGGACATGCGCATGACAACCACGGAGGCGGTCTGGGCGGCCACGGCGGGCGGCGCCCGGGCGCTGCGCAGGGACGACATCGGCCATCTCGGTGCCGGCGCCCGCGCTGACCTGATCATGCTCAGCGCGCCGTCGCACGCTTATCTCGCCTACCGGCCCGGCGTTCCGCTGGTCGCGGCCGTCTGGCAGGCTGGCCAGCTTGTCGCCGGCCAGCGCGGCCACCAGGAGCAGCCAGTGCGAACAGGACTTTCGGCAGGTCCGATCGGAGCCGGGGATTAGCTACCGTCACTAGCGTGAACGAACGAGGCGGGAGAACATCACCGGACCGGCAGCGGTCCCGGCCAGGGCTCACCTTCCTGGGCGGCGCCGGCACGGTCACCGGCAGCAAGTTCCTGGTCGAGGACGAAGGGACGAGGCTGCTGATCGACTGCGGTCTGTTCCAGGGCGCCAGGGAACTGCGCCGTCGCAACTGGGAGCCATTCCCGGTATCGCCGCGCAGTATCGACGCGGTCATCCTGACCCACGCGCACCTCGACCATTGCGGCTACCTGCCCGCGCTCGTGCGGCAGGGATTCGCCGGCCGGGTCTTCGCGACCAGTCACACCGCGGAGCTCGCCGACATCGTGCTGCGGGACAGCGCCAGGCTGCTGGCCGAGGACGCCGAGCACGCCAACACCCATGGCTGGTCCAAGCACCACCCGGCGCTGCCGCTGTATACCGAGGACGACGTGGACCGGGCGATGGGGCTGATCACGCCGGTCGAGCACGGTATGGAGGTCCAGGTCGGTCAGGGTGCAAGGAGCGCCAGGCTGACGCTGCACCGCGGCGGGCATATTCTCGGCTCGTCGTGGGCCCAGCTGACGCTGACCGGAAGCCGCAGGCCGTGCACCATCGTGTCGAGCGGCGATCTCGGCAGGCCTGGTCACCCGTTGCTCTGCCCGCCTGAGCCATTCGCCGGCGCCGACGTCCTGCTGGTCGAGGCGACCTACGGTAATCGCAGCCACGGCGACGAGCCGGCCAGGCAGAAGTTCACCGACGCGATCAACCGCACGGTGCGCCGGGGAGGATCGGTCCTGATCCCGGCCTTCGCGGTGGACCGCACCGAGGTGGTGCTGCGGACGCTGCAGCAGCTGCACAAGACCGGCCAGATTCCGTCCGTGCCCGTGCTCGTCGACAGCCCGATGGCGCTCGCGGCGCTCGGCGTCTACCGGCACGCGATCAGCACCGCGGATGCCGAGATCCGGCCCGAGATCATCGCCGACGGCCCGGGCGCGCTCGACCCTGGCACGCTGCGGCAGCTGCGTACCAGGGAAGAGTCCATGCTGGCGAACGACCCGGCCGAGCCGTCCCTGATCGTGTCGGCGTCGGGCATGGCGACCGGCGGCCGTGTCCTGCATCATCTGCGGCACCTGCTTCCCGACAGGCGCAACACCGTGCTCGTGGTCGGGTTCGCCGCGGCCGGGACCCGGGCCCGTGATCTGGTCAGTGGTGCCCGCGCTGTCAAGATCCACGGTGAGTACGTGCCGGTCCATGCCGAGATCGTGGAGGTCGACGCGTTCTCCGCGCATGCCGACGCCGACGATGTCCTGGCCTGGCTGGCGAGCGGGCAGGGCGGGGACGGCCGACTCGGCGAAGGTGCGCCGCTGACTACCTACATCGTGCATGGCGAGCCCGCCGCCGCGGCGGCACTGAGGGACCGGATCGACACCGAGCTTGGCTGGACGGCCGTGGTGCCGGCGGCAGGCGAGCGGGTGGTCATCCGGGCACGCTAGCCGGACCGGCATAAAGTCGGGGTATGAGGGAGACGCTGCCGCTGTTCCCGCTCGGGACGGTGCTCTACCCAGGGCTCGTGCTTCCGCTGCATATCTTCGAGGATCGCTACAAGCAGCTCGTGCGCGACCTGCTCGACGGGCCCGAGCCCCGGCGTTTCGGCGTCGTCGCCATCCGCGAGGGCCGCGAGACCGGCAGCCGCGGCGTCTCAGCACTGTTCGACGTCGGCTGCGTGGCGGTGGTCCGGGATATCTCCGAGCTAGACGACGGCGAGTACGAGCTCGTCACGGTCGGCACCGACCGCTTCACGCTGCTCGGGACTGACGACGCTGGCCCGTACCTGACCGGTCAGGTGGAAATGCTCGCGGAGTCAGCGGGCGACGAGGCGACGGCCGCCCTGGCCGCGCGGGCGGTCCAGACGGCGTTCCGCGGTTACCTGAACGTGCTCGCCGACCGTGGCGCCGCCACTATCAGCGTCCCTGACCTGCCGGACGAGCCGACCCTGCTCTCCTACCTCGTCGCCGCTTCGATGATCATCGAGCTGCCGGTCCGGCAGGAGCTGCTGGCGCTGCCGGACGCCGTCGGAAGGCTGACGGCAGAGCGGCGGCTGCTGGCCAGGGAGACGGCCATGCTCGCCAGGCTCGGCTCGACGCCCGCTCCCGACCTGCGCTCCTCGCCTTACAACCCTAACTAGCCACCCCGCGCTGGTCCTGGCGGTGGTGCCGGGGCGCTGGTCCTGGCGGGCTGGTCCTGGCGGCGACGGTGCCGGGGCGCTGTTCCTGTTCGTCCTGGGATGCGATGACGAAGGTCCTGGTGTACTGGTGCCTGTTGGCACTGAGTGCCATAACGTGGCGCGGGCGATGCTGAGTGCAGCTAAGGAAATGGTTTCCGCCGGACCGCCGCAATGGCCCGGCAGCAGATGCTA
>DASWAA010000015.1:0-2542 GCA_036391385.1 Streptosporangiaceae bacterium | reverse complement strand
TATCGACCCGTCGGCGGTTCGCGTCCATGGCGTCTCGCAGGACGACCATGGCGGCTGGACCTACCAGACCGTGCTCGCGAGCGCGGCCGCTCCGCTCGCCGTCGCCGCGGTCAGCGAGGAGACGAGCGAGGTCGCCTGGGTTCCGGTGACTGAGGTGGACCAGCTCGAGCTGCATCCGGGGTTCGCCAGCCAGTGGCCGTCGCTCCAGTCAGCGCTCGCGCCGCTGACGGTCGTCGTCGACGCGGCCAACGTGATGGGATCGCGCCCCGACGGCTGGTGGCGCGACCGGGCAGCGGCCGCGAGCAGGCTCTGTGACGAGATTGCCGGGCTTGCGCTGGACGGCGTGACGAGCCTGCCTGAGTCGGTGCCCGGTGCGGTCATCGAGCGCTGGTACCCGCGGTTCGTCATCGTCCTCGAAGGCGCGGCAGCGGCCGGCGTCGCGCGGGACGGCGGGAGCGGAGCCCGGGCCGAGGCAGCCAATTCAGCCGATGCGGCCGATTCAGCCGATGCTGAGGGGACCTCGTCGCGGGCGGCGCAGGACGCCACGGTCCGGCTCGTGCGCGCGACCGGCTCGGGCGACGAGGAGATCGTCCGCCAGGCGGCGCTGGCTGTCGGAGCGGGGTCGACCGTCGTCGTCACCGCCGACCGTGAGCTGCGTGCCCGCTGCGAGGCCTGCGGCGCTTCGGTGACCGGGCCGCGCTGGCTGCTCGGCTTGCTATAGCGAGGACCGTTGGCCGAGCTCGGCGGCGGCGTCGGCGTGCACATGGTGCAGCAGCGTGTGCATCTCCTGGGTCAGCCGGAGCCGCTCCGCTTCTGTCTTCTGGCGCTTGCGGCCCTGACTCACCAGGTGCAGGGTCCCGCCCGCCGCGATGCAGGCGCCGATGTCGCTGGTGACGTTGGTGTAGTTGCCGCCGATCAGCTCGGACTGGGCGCTCACGACCACCCCGGTCAGCGGCAGCACGATCAGGTAGATCCCGAGCAGCACGAGCAGGACGATGTGCGGCTTGCTCGACAAGATCCGCGGGACCCACTGCAGTGCCTGATCGAATCGCGACGCCGGGTGGTCGGTGGCCAGAGTGTTCACCGACATCGGGTGGATGTGCTGGCCAGGGTCCGCCGGGTCCTGGTGCTCGCCGGGCGGGGGGGTGTCGTGCTGGGACATTCGGTCCCTCCACTAGTCGGGTCTGGTCGCGGGTTGCGATCGCCGCGGGTCACGCGATGCCTGGCCTACTATGCGACCTGGAACGACCGCTTCGCCAGCCCCAGCCAGTAGCCCTCGATCGTGGTGACCGGAGCCGGCCCGTCCGCCGCGCCGAGTGTCACGAACAGCGGCGCGAAGTGCTCGGTGGTCGGGTGGGCATACCGCGCTCCCGGTGCCGTGCGGAACGATGCCAGCGCGTCCACGTCACCCTGGTCGAGCGCCTCGGCGGCCCAGTGGTCGAACTCGGTCGACCAGCCGGGCGGCGGGGCGTCGAACCGGAAGTCGCGCAGGAAGGGCAGCCCGTGCGTCAGGAATCCGCTGCCCATGATCAGCACGCCCTCGTCGCGCAGCGGCCGCAGGGCCGCGCCGATCCGCAGCAGCCGGCCCGGGTCCAGCGTGGGCATCGAGATCTGCAGCACCGGGATGTCGGCGGCCGGGTACATGACGGTCAGCGGGACATAGGCGCCATGGTCGAGCCCCCGGCTGGGCGCATGGGCAACCTGCTCGGTACCTGACAGCGTCGCGCGGATCTGCTCGGCCAGGGCCGGAGCGCCGGGGGCGGGGTAGGTCGCGCGGTAGTACCGCTCGGGGAAGCCATAGAAGTCATAGACCAGGGGTGCGGCGTCGTCGGTCGCCCCGATGGTGAGCGGCGCGGCCTCCCAGTGCGCTGACACGACGAGGATCGCGGTCGGTCGCGGCAGGGCAGCCGACCAGGCCGCGAGCTGCGTGGTCCAGAGCGGGTCGTCGACCAGCGGGGGCGCGCCGTGCCCCAGGTACATGGCCGGCATCCGGTCGGGCGCGAGCCCGCTCGAAGCGAGCTCGGTCACGTGCGCAGCGGCATCGGCTGGTACCAGTTCGTGTTCTGGCAGCTCCGACCTGAGTTCCTCGTCCATCGCCCCGCCTCGGCTCGTCCTTCCCCTAGCAGCGACAGTAGCCCAGCCCGGCCAGCCAGACGGCTGCCCGCGACCGACGAGCCGCCACGCCGAGCGGCCGCCTCGGCTCCCTGAGCCCCGGCACCAGCCAGTCGCCCATGATCAACGGATGATTCTCAGGCGCTAACGCTGAGGATCATCCGTTGATCATGAGACAAAGTGAACGGCGACCGCGCAAGAGGCACCGCACGCACGCAGCGTGCCGGACCAGCCACGCTGACGAAGCACTTGCCCGATCTCAGCCGCCACCAGGCACGGGCGCGTGGTGACGTCGACCCAGCTGTAGCGCAGCGTGATGATGCCGGATCCAGCCAGAGCGTTGTCCCTGCGGATGTCCTGCCATCGGGACTCGGCCGGGTGCCAGGCTGCGCCATCTAGCTCGACATCGAGCCCGAAGTCGCCGTACAGG
>DASWAA010000014.1:0-5680 GCA_036391385.1 Streptosporangiaceae bacterium | reverse complement strand
GCGTCAGGTTCCGTAGATGGCCCGGACGTAGGCCTCGCTCCGGTCCGAGCCGATCACGCCCGGGCCCATCTTGTTCATCATGTACGAGATGGTCATCCGGCGGTCGAGGTCCATGGCGATGATCGAGCCGCCCCAGCCGCCCCAGAAGCAGATCCGCTCGTCTGGCAGGTAGGGGATCGTGTCAGGCTGCGGCAGGCCGTAGCCGATGCCGAACCGCAGCGGCACGCCGAGTACCAGGTCCGGGCCGTTGGACTGCTCCTCGAAGATCAGGTCGATGGTGGCAGGCCTGAGCAGCCGGACCCCGTCGACCTCTCCGCCGAGCGTGATCGCCGACAGGATGCGGGCGACCGACCTGGCGTTTCCGTGCCCGTTGCACGCGCCCATATCGGCGCGCCGCCATCCGGCGGTGTTGGCGGCCGCAGCGTCGGGGACCGGACCGGTCATCGTCTTGAACATCGGGCCCTGCAGGTCGATGGCAGACATGTCGAAGGGGAGCGGTGGTGGCGGGACGACGTCGGCGATCCGGCTCCAGTCCCGCTCGGCCGCGCCGATCTGGAAGTCGGCACCCAGCGGCCCGGCGATCTCCTGCGCGACGAACTGCCTGAGCGAGGTGCCAGTCACCCGGCGGATCACCTCCCCGACCAGATGCCCCTGGTTGAGCGCGTGATAGCCGGACGCCGTTCCCGGCTCCCACCACGGAGCCTGGGCCGCGAGCCGCGAGGTGGACGTCTCCCAGTCGTACATGTCGCCGGTGGTGAACGGCTGGTCCCAGCCGGAGACTCCGGAGGTGTGCGACAGCAGGTGCCTGACCTCGATGTCCTGTTTGCCGCTGGCCGCGAACTCTGGCCAGTACCGGGCTACCGGAGCATGCACGTCGAGCTGTCCGCGGTCGACCAGCATCAGGGCGGCGAGGTTCGTCACGGTCTTGGTGGTCGACCACACATTGGTGATCGTGTCCGCGGTCCAGGCGACGGTGCGCGCCTCGTCGGCGTAGCCGCCCCACATGTCGACGACATTCTCGCCGTCGACATTGATCACGATGGAGGCACCGAGCTCATCGCCGCTGGCGAGCTTCTCCGCCAGCGCGGCCCGGACTGGCTCGAAACGCTCGCTCCATGTTCCGTGGACTTCTGCTGTGGTCATGTTCGCTCCCTGCCATCTGGCATCCGGCTGCGGAGTGGGCGTGGCGACTAGCCAGAGGGTTTCGTCAGTGTAAATGCCTGGATTGGCCGTGGCCAGGGGACGAGGCGCCGCGGCGGTGCCTAGGTATGCAGCGGCGTGCGCATGCAGTGCAGGTACGGACCGCGCAGCAGCGGTGAGGCAGGCGCGGGCTGAGCTCCGTCCACCTGGTAGACCAGCAGCGAGCGGCTGGCGAAGACCCGGTGCAGGAACGGGGCCGCGTTCAGCTCGCGCAGGTTCGGCGGCCCGAGCGGTGCCTGGTAGCCGAGTTCCTGGAAGCCGAGCGCGACCACCACGAAGGAGATGTCGTGCTTGCGCAGGAACTCCTCGTGCTTGAGCGGGGCACGGAAGAACCTCTTCGCGCTCAGCATCAGCTCGACGACGTACGGCAGCTGCTTCGTTCTCAGGAACGCTCCCATGCCCTCAAGCAGGGCCAGCCGGCCGGTCAGCGCGGTGAAGGTGCCCTCGGTCCGCTGGTTGACCAGGAACCGCGCGTCGCAGGACGTCGAGGTGCGCACCCAGTCCACGAGGTGAGCCCGTTCCCTGCCGTAGAGGTCGATCTGCCGTGTCACGGCCGTGCTCGGCAGCAGCCAGGCGCCCAGGCCGAGCACCGTGACCACGCTGACCACGGCGCACACCCGCGGCGCACGGCCTTCGAGCAGACCGAGGAGGGCCTCGACCACGCCGATGACGACGAGCAGGAAGCCGAGTGCCACGTAGGTCGTCAGCCTGCGGATGCCGAAGGTCTGCTCGATATAGGAGTCGTAGCTGACCGCGAATAGCACCCCGGCGCCGACCGTGCCTGCGATGATGCCGAGCCCCACCACCGCGAGCCTGCGCAGCGGCCCGGTGACGAGGAGGACGGCAGCGGCCAGCAGCGGGGTCGCGAGCCACAGCCAGAGCTGCCAGGCGGGAACCTGCGTGGTCCCCGTGATCATGTACTCGACGACCTGCCACGGATGGCTGTACCAGTGCGTGCCGCGCGGCTGACCTGGCGGGACGATCATCCCGCCGTACAGGTAAGCGGTCGGGTCGAAGGGCAGGCGGGCGCCCGAGTAGGCCGACGGGCTGCTCGCGCCTTCCAGGCCGAAGGCACCGCCGGCGAACACTCTGATCACGAGTCCCAGGAAGCCAGCCGTGCCCGCGAGCGCAAGCCCGCGCAGCAGCGGCTGCAGCCGGCTGTCGCGCTCGGCGCCGAAGAAGAACTCGCCGACTCCGGCGAGGGCGAGCGCGAGCGCGACCACTACCACCGGGATCAGGTGCGTCCCGCTTGCCGCTGCCAGGATGACGCCCGCCGCGATCGCGGGCCGCCACCCGCGCTCCCTGATCGCGGCGATTCCCACCGCGAGGGCGCAGAAGGCGACGGCCCGCCCGAAGTCCTCGGCGCGGTAGTCGGTGTAGGCGATGCTGACCGACGTGTTCAGGATCAGCGTGTTGCCCAGGTACAGGACCGGAAGGACGATGCCCGTCCGGCGCAGGCCAAGCTCCCAGGCGGTCGCCCACAGGCCGACCGCGGCCCCGAGCGCGGAGATCAGCAGGAAGACGGCCGGGCCGACGAATGTGCTCGGGTTCAGCAGCGCGAGCACGCCGGTGAAGGCATCCAGGTAGACCTTGTCGGTCGCCGGTGGCCACGACTGGCCATATTCCAGGGTCGACCGGGGCACGCCGTGGCTATTGGCGATCTCCAGGCCGTTGAGGTAATAGACGTAACGCGGCCCGTTCAGGACGGTCAGGTACCGCAGGTGCAGGGCCAGCAGGGTGACGATGACGAGTGCGCCGACGAGCAGCACCAGGCGGTTGCCGGCGATGTCACTGGCGAGCGCCTTGACCTGCGAGCGCGGCTCGCCCCGCCACAGCGCCCAGGCCCACAGGCCAGCCGATACCACCAGCCAGAACACGAGGAACGCGGCCAGGTTGAAGACATGCGCGGCCGCTAGCGCGAAGGCGCAGCCAGCGGCGGCGGCATAGCCAAGGCCGAAAACCGCTGCCGCCGCGGTGATGACCGAGCCCGCGCCGCCTCGCAAGGCCAGTGCGGACGCGGGGATGCCGGGGATCGCGAGCAGGCAGGCTACTGCTCCCAGTAGCAGAACGCTGCTCATGGGCCCGTGCTCCTTCGTTCTGCCAGGAGGCAGGCTAAGGCAAAAGTTACGGACCGCAATATATCGCTGTCCGTCAGCCCGCGCCGCCGTACCGCGAGCGCCCTCGGTCCTGCCTACGAGGCAGCCGCGGCCGGGACGAAGTATCGCGGATTGGCCACCGCCAGCCTCGCGGCGACCTCGTCGGCGATCCCGGCGTCCGCCGGCAGCGGGCCGAGTTCGAGCTCACGGGCGACGATGGCGAGCACGTTGGCGGCGACCCTAGCATGGAAGGCGAGCTGCCCGGTCGTCGCGGACATCACCTGGTCGGTGAGGTATCCGCGTACCGCGTCGAGCAGTTCGCTGGCGGTGGGCCGCCCGTGCGGCGCCGGGGCCGCCCGTGGTGCGCCGTCGGGCCGGGGGCGGCGGGCCGCTGCCCGCTCGGCGGCCTGCGGATCCAGCAGCAGCAGCAGATCCCATTCCTGCTCGCAGACCCTGCGCCCGATCGCTGCCAGCTCGACCGAGCGGAGCGCGCCGGACAGGTGCACCTGCGCCTGCGTCATGCAGATGACACCCCAGCGCAGCGTGCCGAGGATCTCCCACCAGCGCAGCTCGTCCAGGCTGATGTCGGCGCCCCCGGCGCCGCGGTAGGCAGCGAGCAGCTCCTCGCGGGTGCCGACGCCCGCTGCCGGCGCGTCGACGCCGAACCGCCACGCCTTGACGCAGAGCCAGCCGAGGTCCTCGGCCGGACTGCCGGCGTGGACAAGCTCCCAGTCGATCACCGCGCGCAGGCCATCTGGCCCGACGATCAGGTTGCCCAGGCGCAGGTCACCGTGAACGGTAACCGGATCGCGGGCCGGCGGCGGATCGGCCTCCAGCGCGTCCAGGGCCAGGTCGAACACCGGGCTGGACTGCCCGAGCGTCTCCAGGGTCGAGCGCAGGTCCCGGACCGGATGCGCCGTCGGCAGGCCGGCCGGCGGGGGGAGCGCATGCAGCCCGGCGGCGAACTCGCCGAGCTGGCGGGTCAGCACGCGCCTGGCCTGACGGTAGGTGTCGTCCCGCAGGATGCGCCGGGCGATCGTCTCGCCCGGCACCCGGCGCATGATCATGCCCGCCGAGCCCCACAGGTCGGCCTGGTCGGTGCAGGTCAGTACCTGCGGCACGGCGAGCCCGGCTTCCTGAGCCCGGCTGATCGCCAGGGCCTCGCGGCTCATGGCGCCCGGCTCGCTCGGCCGGCCTGGCGGGTCGCAGCGCAGCACAAGCTCATGCCGCGACCCGTCGGGTGACACAGCGTCGAAGGCCCAGGTCGCCCGTGAGGCGCCGCCGGAGAGTCGGCTCATGTCCTCGATCGTGACCGGGCCCAGGCTGTCGCGCAGTGCCGCGGCTAGCTGGCTGGCTTCCATCAGCTCTCGCTCACGCCCTTGGGCGCCCGCTGGTGCATGAAGCCGAACATGTAGCCGGCGACCCTGCGCATCTGGATCTCCTCGGCGCCCTCGGTGATGCGGTACCGCCGGTGATGGCGGTAGATGTGCTCGAACGGCTTGTGCCGGGAGTAGCCGAGCCCGCCGTGCACCTGCATCGCCCGGTCGGCCGCCTCGCAGCACAGCCGGTTGGCCCAGTAGTTGCACATGGACACCTTGTCCGACACGGCGAACGGGCCGTAGGTGTCCATCTGCCAGGCGGTCTTGTGTATCAGCGCGCGCAGCATCTCGACCTGGGTCTGCAGCTCGACCAGGGGGAACTGGATCGCCTGATTGGCGGCGAGCGGCTTGCCGAATGGCTTGCGCTCCCTGGCGTAGGCGACGGACTCGCTGATGCAGTACTGCGCGGCCCCGAGGCTGGACGCGGCCTGCCTGATCCGGTTCTCGTTGAAGAAGTGCTGGACCACGCCTAGACCCCGGCCCTCGCCGCCGAAGATCGCGCTGTCAGGAACCCGGATGTCACGGAAGCTCACGTGCGCGTGGTCGGTCGGCATGTTGAACGTCCACAGGTATTCCTCGACCGTGAAGCCCGGCGAGCTGATCGGCGTCAGGAAGGCGGTGATGCCCTCGGCGTCTCCTGGCTTCCCGCTGGTGCGGGCGAAGATCAGGTCGTGGGAGGCGGCGTGGACGCCGGTGTTCCAGGTCTTCTCGCCGTTGATCACCCAGGTGTCCCCGTCGCGGACGGCCGTGGTCTCCATGTACGTGGCGTCCGAGCCGTGCGCCGGCTCGGTGATCCCGAAGGCGAAGCCCTTACGGCCCGCGGCGAGTTCTGGCACCCACTCGGCCCGCTGCCCGGGCGTCCCGTAATTGATCATCAGCAGCAGGCCGACGTTGTTCCCGACGATCATGTGCTCGTTCTGCAGGTCGCAGTGCAGCCCGAGGCCCTTGCTGGCCAGATGCTCGCGGATGATCGCCATGCCGAGGTTGGTGCCGTCCCGCCCGCCG
>DASWAA010000013.1:0-7501 GCA_036391385.1 Streptosporangiaceae bacterium | reverse complement strand
CCTGGCGCGGGCAGCGACCTGCAGGGCATCCGCACCACCGCCGTCAAAGACGGAGACACCTACCTTCTCAACGGGTCCAAGACGTTCATCTCCAACGGCCAGCTAGCCGATCTGGTGATAGTCGTGGCCAGGACCGATCCGGACGCCGGGTACCGGGGCATCAGCCTGCTCGTGGTCGAACGCGGCATGGAGGGCTTTGAGCGCGGCCGCAATCTCGACAAGGTGGGAATGCACGCCCAGGACACCTCGGAGCTGTTCTTCACCGACGTGCGCGTGCCCGCCGTGAACCTGCTCGGCGAGGAGGGCGGCGGTTTTATCGCCCTCATGAACAACCTGCCACGCGAGCGGGTCGCCATCGGCACAGCGGCACTTGCCGGGGCCGAGAAGGTCTTCGAGGACACGCTGGAGTACTGCAAGCAGCGGCAGGCGTTCGGCCGGCCGATCGGCAGGTTCCAGCACAACAGGTTCGTGCTGGCCGAGATGGCCACCGAGCTTGCCGTGGCCCGCGCCTTCACCGACAAGGCGGTGATGGAGCACAACGAGCACCGGCTGTCCAACGAGGACGCGTCGATGGTCAAGTGGTGGGATACCGAGCTGTGTAACCGCGTGGTCGACCGGTGCCTGCAGCTGCACGGCGGTTACGGCTACATGCGGGAGTACTCCGTCGGCCGGGCCTTCGCCGACGGCCGGGTGCAGACGATCTTCGGTGGCACGACCGAGATCATGAAGGAGATCATCGGCCGGGGCCTGGGAGTCTGACGACTCCCAGGCCCCGGGCAGCGGCTGGAGTGGCGTGGGCTAGCAGCGATCGCCGGGCTGCGGTGCCGTCGCGCTCCGGCCGTAGCACATGATCGCCCAGTGCGGCTCGATGATGCCGTTGTCGTTCCGCTCGACGTACCCGGAGGTGATGAAGCGCGTCGTGTTCGGATAATCCACCTGGATGCCGGACCAGTCACCCTGCCAGATGTCCCCGCCCGCGGTCACCGAGTCGGCAGTGATGACCTGGAACAACTCGTGCGGAAGGGGATCGATGACGCCGGCGGCGGGGCTTGGCGGGTTGGCGGGCCCGCCGTACTCGAACGAGATGCCTATGTCACCGTTGGAGCTTGTCGCGAAAGCGGGATCCACGATCGCCACGTTCGGGTTCCAGACGTTGCCCTCCAGCACTGCGGGCCACGTCAGTCCTCCCCCCGTAGCAATCATGTCGAGCGGTGTCAGGGGGATACGGAAGGCCGCGTACTGGATATGCGGCTGCGGCCAGATATCTGTGGTCTGGCCTGCGTACCCGCGGGACGCGGTCCAGCCGACCCACAGCTGGTTTCCCCGGACCGTTGCCGCCTTCACCCCTCCGCCCGCGACGCGGACCGTCCAGTCTTCGCCCATCGGCGTCAGCGACCGGTAGCCGCAGGTGGGACTGGGGTCCCCGATGGCACATTGCCGGTCGGGGATCGCCGTGTGCGGCAGCATCGCCTCGAACATCAGCCCGGAGCTCTCCTGCAGGTAATCCACTGCGGCCATGGCGCCTGAGTCGTCGAAGTTCTGCACCCAGTAGCCGGTGGCGCCGGGGTTCTGCGCCAGCCGACGGAACGTAGGTCCGTTCTGTGAGAACCAGTAGACGCTGATGTCACCTCCCGCGGCCAGCTGCGCCAGGTTCAGGCGGGCCATGATGACGCCGGTGCCCACCCTGTCCCAGGTCAGGTATAGGGCGTGATCTCCGACCGCCATCGACGGATAGTCGAACCAGGTACTCGTCTCGTGGAACAAGGACCGGGTCAGCCGGTAGATGTGCCAGGCCCGCTCGACCGGCAGGTGCGCTGCTATCGTCGCCCGGATAGCGCTGGGACTGCTCACGGCCAGCACGTAGCTGTTGTTGCCGTCCGATGCCGGGTCCCGGCAGTCGGGCACGCAGTTGCCCTGCAGGAGCCAGAAGAAGCGCTGCACCTGGGGGGAGTACCTCAGAACCATGTCGCAGCACAGGTGGCCCTGGAAGGAGCCGAACACCGTGTACGGCGACATCGGCGCGAAGCTCGCACCCCCATCGGTCGAGTAGAAGGCGGCGTCGTTGCCGCTGACCAGCACCACGTGGCCGGCGCTCGCCACCTGAACCTCTTCCGGGTCGGCCCACTGGGCGGGCACCCCCACGTCGGCACGGTAGTAGATCTGCACTGGCGGTACCCGCGGGATCGCGCTGACCGGTACCGCGTCAGGTCTGGCCGCTGGCCCCTTCGTACCGATGATCGTGCTTGATGGGCCCGGATTGACGAAGAGCTTGGCGCCTTTCGGAATGCGCAGCGCTGGCTGATTGCCCTGGTCCTCGGCCGGTCCTTTACCCGTCGTCGGCGCGACGGGCTTTACTACCGGCTGCGGGGCAATCGCGGCGCTCTTGTGGCCGACGATGACGCAGCTTTTCACCTTCCCCGTGGCGATGATGTCGTTGTCGATCCTGACGACGAGCGCGTCAAGGTTGTGTCCGAGCGTACCGATCCGGCCAGACCGGTATGTCTTGCCAGACTGGATCACTGCCCGGAGCGAGTCGATGACGCGAATGGCTATGCAGGAGGCGCCCGAACGCTCCCGCGTGGAGGTGTAAGAGATGACTTTCTGCAGTTCCTGGCGGGCGGCGGTAGTGAGTACGCTCGCTCCGGTCGAGCTATCGACCAGGCTGGATAGCTTGGCGATGTCTGTGAGCACCGATGAGCTTGAGTCAGTTCCCGCGACGACACCTCGTGCCGCCAGCGTCGCTCCCGCGGTCCCCGCGCTCACCGTGAGCGCTACGACACCACCCACAGCGGCGCAGAAGAGTCTTCGCGTTCCGAGGGCGAACCACCGCATAGGTCCTCCTTGACGAAGGGCCGCCTAATCATGAATGAAGAAGGCGGATGACAGGTAGAAATCTAGAAAGAGGCTCTCTGACCTGGAAATACGGGAAACCACACTCAATGCGCGCACGTGGGCGTCCCCAGGACATGACGGCCCCTGATGGTGCCCGGAGCATGGCGGGGCGGCGGCGGCACCGGGGCGCTGGGCCAGCACGGTTGCCCGATCGTGATGGCAGTCGCCTGCGTGGCTAAAGAGGTGAGCGCTTTCTTTGAAGTACGGAAATCCGCACCGTAACCCCGGCCCTGCACGCCAGAAACTCGGTGGTGTATGCGGGCACTGCCCCCATACTTATAGATAGGACACGATTCCGCCCGCAGGCAGACGCCCGGAGGGAGTCAGCATGGACGGGCTATTCGGGCGCGAACGGGAGATCCGCGCGATCGAACAGTTCGTCACGACCATCCCGCAGGTCAGGCCATCGGCGAATGGCCCGCTAGGCATGCTGATCCGAGGTGACGCGGGCATCGGCAAGACGTCGCTGTGGCGCGTGGCCCTCGCCCGGGCGCGAGACGCGCGATTCCAGGTTCTCGCAGCGCGATGCGCTCAGGCCGAGGCGCTGCTGTCCTTCACCGCTCTCGGCGACCTGCTGGATCCTGTGCCTGAAGACGTGCTCGCCTCGCTTTCCGGGCCGCAGCGTCGGGCACTCGACGTTGCGCTGCTGCGGGAAGATGCCGGGCCGCACCCGACAGACTGGCGCGCCGTCGCGCTCGCCACCCTAGCCGTCGTGCGCCTGATCTGCAGGCGTGGTCCGGTGCTGCTCGCCGTCGACGACCTGCAATGGCTCGATGGTCCTTCGGCTCGCATCATTTCCTTCGCTCTGCGCAGGCTCACTGACGAGCCGGTCGGTTTCCTGGCAACGGTGCGACGCGGCCTGCTTGCCGAGGATCCGGAAGACGGGGCCCGCCGCAGTGGCCAGGTCGTGATCGCCGAATCCGACGCCACGACTCTCAGCGTTGGCCCGCTTGACCCGGCCGACATTGCGGCGGCCATACGCGAGCGGTTGCCTGACTCCCTGCTCCCCGCGCAACTGGCGGACGTCGTAGCTGTTGCCAGCGGGAACCCGTTCTTCGCCATCGAGCTTGCACTCGCGATGGCCGACGCGCGAGCCGGATCAGCTTCCGGAGCGGCACCCCGGGCTGGAGCGCAGACTGGGGCCTCCTCGCTGGTCGCGCCTGATGTCAGGTCACTGCCTGTTCCCGCCGCGATCGCAGCGCTGCTCTCGCGCCACCTGACTGGGCTGTCCGCGCATGCCAGGGAACTGATCGTGCTGACCACCCTGACGACTCAGCCGACGATTGCCATGGCCGAGCGGTTCTTCCGAGACGAGCGGGCCACCGCGGAAGCCGTAGACGCGACGGTCGCCCTCGGGCTGCTGACCGTCGACACCACTCGGATCCGGCTGGCGCACCCCTTGCTTGGCACCGCGGCTGCGGCCGACCTGTCCGCATCCCGGTTGCGAGCTCTGCACGCTCAGCTCGCTGATCTTGTCGCTGACGACGAAGAGCGGGCCGTGCATCTTGCCTTGGCGGCCTCGGGTCCAGGCGAAGAAGTCGCTGCGGCGCTAGAGAAAGCAGCAGCGAAGGCCAGGCAGCGCGGCGCCCTGGAGGCCGCCGCCGGGCTGTCCGAGCGCGCTGTCTCGCTCACGCCTGTCAGTGATCTCGGAAGCAGGGGTCGCAGGCTGGTGATCGCCGGCGAGTGCCGCTGGCAGCTCGGTGACATGACGGCGGCGAGTCAGCTACTTAGGCAGGCCCTCTCGTCGATGCCTGGCGGGCCGCTCCGCGCCAGGGCACTTATCTGCCTCGCCCGAGTGCTCTTCCACTCGCAGGTCACGGAGGCTGCTGCTGCCCTCAACGAGGCCCTCGACGCCTGCGGCGATGATCTGCCCCTGCGGACCCAGGCGCTCATCGACCTGGCGTTCGTGGCGAGCAATACCACTGATCGGTTTCAAGCTCGGCCGATGGCGCAGGAGGCGGTGCGACTGGCACAAGACCTCACAGACGAGGACCTGAAGGCTCAGGCGCTCGCTGTCCTGGCGCTTTGCGAATTGGTGGACGGCGAACTGGCGGCGGACCAGACGCTGGACCTGGCACTTGAGAGCGAGGCTCGGGCCGTCTACCTGCCGCCGGCCCGCAGCGCGACCTTCATCGCGGGCCTGCGGGCCATGTGGGCCGGGGATACAGCCACGGCCAGAGCCCGGATCGAGGCAGTTCACCGGCGCGCTATGGACTGGGCAGAGGAAAGCTCGATCACGGACGTCCTGACCGTGCTTGCCGAGGTGGAATGCCGGGCCGGGAACTGGAATGCTGCGGCAGCTCATGCCGCGGCGGCTCGTCAGCTTGCCGAGGCGGAGACGCACGAGCGGGTACAGGCCTCTGCAATCTCGGCTCTGGCAATGATCGCTGCGATGCGGGGAGATGCCCCCGCGTGCAAGGATGCCGTCGCCGCCGGGCTGGCGCTTGCCACCAAGACCGAGTCGATGGCGGCGATCGTGGCGTGCTCGACTGCGATGGGGCTGCTGAGCCTGAGCCTGGGCGACTACGCGGAGACCGATCGTCAGCTCTCCTGGCTGTGCGACAGGTTCGTGATTCAGTCTATCGACCCGGGCATCAGCCTCTTCGTCGCAGAGGAGGTCGAGGCGCTGATCGGCCTGGAGAACCTGACCGCGGCGGCGGCGCTCCTCGATCTGTACGAGACGAGGGCGCGAGCGCTGAGCGCTGCCTCGGCGACTGCTGTCGCGGTGCGCTGCCGGGCACTGCTGCTGGCGGCCACGGGTGACATTCCCGCCGCCATGGCCGTGGCCGACGAAGCGGTTCTCCTCGCTGAGGGGATCGGCCAGCCCTGCGACCTGGCCAGAGCTCATCTCACGCGCGGATCGGTGCTGCGGCGCGCGCGCCGATGGCGAGAGGCCCGGCGAGCGCTGGAGCAGGCCGTCGCGGGTTTCGACGCGCTCGGAGCGGTGGCGTGGGCGACGAGGGGCCGACAGCAACTCGAGCGGCTCGGGGGACGTCGGTCCGGGTCGACGGAGCTGACACGCGGGGAGGCCCAGGTCGTGCGGCTGGCGGCTGCCGGGCGCACGAACCGTGAGATAGCGACCGAGCTATTCATCAGCATCCGCGCGGTGGAGAAGGCCCTGACCGGCGTCTACCGCAAGGTAGGCGTGCGGTCCAGGACCGAGCTCACAGCCTGGCTCGCGACTCGATCGGGCGTGCCGGGCTCGCCTCAAAGCGGTTCGATGTAGGCCGCCGACCCAGGGCTATGCCTGTCGTGAATCCGAGCGTCACCACCGGCGAGCAGGCTACGCAGACGGTGTTCCGCCTGCTGAAAGAGCTGCCGCGGCCGGATAAGCCGTGCCTGATCATGGTGAAGGTGCTGACGCCCCGGCAGCGGCCCCGTACCAGCGCCACCGATCCAGCCGGGGCCGGCCGGGTAGTTCCGTACGGCCGGTGACCCATAGGAGTGCGGGCCATGGCGCTGCATCGGCCGGAGCGTCGGGGAACAGCCGGTGCAGCGCTCGCGCGCACAGGTCGGACGGAGGCTCCCACCTGATGCCGAGGCCCTCGGCGATGTCGTGGGTATGCACGAGCGTCTCCACGACACCCATGGCAGCGAACCCCTCCGGATCGGAAGCTCCGTACCCGTGGTGCGCCATGATCGTGGCTGGCTTGGTCGCCACGATAGCTGTCAGCAGCGCACCGCATGCCTCAAGGACTATCAGCAGGCCCGCCGGGCCGGCCTCGCGGTCGACGAAGATCGAGTTTGCCGGGCCGGCCGGTCGCATGCGCTGCCACGCCACGGGGACGCGGGCGTCAAGCGGCGGCTTCTGCGGGCCAAGCTGGCAGGCGTAGGCGAACAGGTCGTCGGCGAGGTGCTCGGTAGTCTCCCAGCAATCCCAGTCAAGCGACCCGGCCCTGGCGCTCCAGTCCGCGCCGATCGCCGGCCACAGCGTTGTCACCGCGAGGCGGACGGCTTGCTCCACGTCGTCCGCGGTAACCACGTCGCCTGCGGTTCGGCCTGCTGTCACCGGCTCGACCCTCTCAGCTGGGCGATCATGCTGAAATGGTGTCCCCTCGGTCACCACGCAAACGTCTAGCTCGCGACGGTGTGCGGCCGCTGGCGATGCGAGATGACCGCCAGCGCGCCGTCGGCGGTCCGCAGGACCTGGACGCCGGCGCCAAAGGTATCGCTCAGCAGGTCGTCGCGCAGGACCTCGGCAGGAGTCCCGGCCGCAGCGATCTGGCCGCCGGACAGCAGGACAAGCCGGTCGGCGAACTGGCCGGCCAGCGTGAGGTCGTGGATCGCCGACAAGACAGTCAGCGACCGCTCGCGGCGCAGCTCGTCGACTAGCTCGAGCGCGTCCACTCTGCGGCCGAGATCCAGCGCGCTGGTCGGTTCGTCGAGCAGCAGGATCGGCGCTTCCTGGGCCAGGGCACGGGCGAGTACGAGCCGTTGCGCCTCTCCTCCCGACATGGTGGCGAGCCGGCGGCCGGCCATGTGCGAGAGCTCCATCCGGTCCAGCAGGTCCAGGCAGATCCGCCGGTCGGCGTCGGACTCCACGCCGAAATACCCGATGTGCGGGGTGCGGCCAAGCAGGACGTAGTCGGCGCCGGTCATCTCCGGCGGG
>DASWAA010000012.1:0-12617 GCA_036391385.1 Streptosporangiaceae bacterium | reverse complement strand
CGCTGTTCGAGGAGCTGCGCAGGGAGCAGGCCAGACCGACGGCGACGCCTGAGGAGGCCCGGGTCGCCAACGCCGACCTGCGCGCCATGATGCGCGATCGGGGCAACTACTTCCCCGGGATCGAGCAGGCGGCGGCGAAGGCACTCGAGCCGGTTGCCTACTCGGGCGGCGCGCTGTCCCAGGGCATGCTGCTGTCGGTGGTCAGCCACCACGGGTTCTCGGTCCGGTACGTCCAGGATCTGCCGCGCTCGGCCAGGTCCGTCACCGACCTGCGGAACCGGCGGATCTACCTGCGCCAGGAGTCCCTGGGCATGCACACTCCGCGTGCGGTCCTGTTGCAGACTCTGGGACATTTCATCCTCGGGCACAGCGCGCCGACGGACTTCGCCGACTTCCTGCGGCAGCGAGTGGAGGCCAACTACTTCGCGGCCGCCGTCCTGGTGCCCGAGCAGGCCGCGGTGGATTTCCTGCGGCACGCCAAGGAGAACAGGAACCTGTCGCTGGAGGACATGCGGGACGTGTTCTCGGTCTCCTACGAGATGGCGGCGCACAGGTTCACCAACCTGGCTACCCATCACCTGGACCTGACCTGCCATTTTGTCAAGAACGACTCCGGCGGCATCATCTACAAGGCCTACGAGAACGACGGCGTGATCTTCCCTGCTGACGCGACGGGCGCGATCGAGGGCCAGCGGATGTGCCGGTACTGGTCGGGCCGACAGGTCTTCGCGGTCGCGGACCGGTTCAGCCCGTACTACCAGTACTCCGACACGCCATCGGGCACGTACTGGTGCGTCGCCTCCGTGGATCCCGGGAGCGAGCGCGGGTTCGCGATCACCCTGGGAGTGCCGTTCGACGACGCGCGCTGGTTCCGCGGCCGGGACTCGGTGCGGCGGACCCGGTCGACCTGCCCCGACCCGTCCTGCTGCCAGCGCCCGCCGGCCCGGCTGGCCGCGCGCTGGGACGGCATGGCCTGGCCGTCAGCCCGCGCGCACTCGCACATCCTGTCCGCGCTCCCGTCAGGCAGCTTCCCCGGCGTCGACGAGGCCGACGTCTACGCCTTCCTAGACCGCCACGAACAGGACTAAATACCCCAGCTCGCACTCGCATCCGACTGCCGGCTGCCGACGTCCAGCCCTGCCGAACCCCATCGATGGCCCATCGGTGGGCCTACAGCACCACCAATGGGCCATCGATGGGCCTGGGACCTGGGCCAAGCGCCGGCGGGCGGGCCTGGGACCTGGGCCAAGCGCCGGCGGTCGGGCCTGGGACCCGGGCCGGGCCCGGGGGCTGGGGCTGGGCCGGGGCGGCGCGGGCGCTGGTCAGCCGAAGCTGGGCGGGCGCTTCTCGCGCAGGGCCGCCGCGCCTTCGGCGACATCCGGGCCCATGAACGTGAGCATCTCGTAGGCGGCCGACTGGTCGAAGATCGGACCGGCCACGCGCAGCCAGCTGTTCAGCGCCTTCTTGGTCAGCCTGATCGCCAGCTGCGGACCGGTGGCCAGCGTGTCGGCGATCCGCAGTGCCTCGGTGAGCACTTCGTCACGGGGGAGCACCTTGCTGACCAGGCCGATCCGCTCAGCCTCGATTCCGTCGACCATCTCGCCGGTCATCAGGTAGTAGCGGGCCTTGGCCATGCCGCACAGCAGCGGCCAGATGATCGCGGCGTGATCACCGGCCGCCGCGCCCAGCCTGACGTGACCGTCGCCGAGCCTGGCCTCCTCGGCGCAGATGCTGATGTCCGCGAGCAGGCCGACCACCAGCCCGGCCCCGACAGCCACCCCGTTGATCGCCGAGATGATCGGCTTCTCGCAGCCGGCCATGTTGTAGACCAGGTCGCTCATCTCGCCGAGCATGTGCGTGACCCGGTCGTACTTGCCGACCATCCGCTGGACCATGGCCAGGTCGCCGCCCGCGGAGAACGCCTTGCCCGCGCCGGTGATCACCGCGACCCGCGTCTCGTCGTCGTGCGAGACATCCGTCCAGACCTTGGACAGCTGGCTGTGCATCTCCTCGTCGGCCGCGTTGTAGACGTCCGGGCGGTTCATCGTGATCAGGAGCACGCCGTTGTCGCGCCGCTCGAAGAGCAGGTGGTGATAGCTGCCGTAGTCCATGCCGCTGCGACTCCTCGGTTGGCTGGCCCGGGTCGTGACTGATCCCCGGGCGGATCTGGCGGCGCGCGCCAGGCCGATCGAAACTTTTGATGATGGAATGATGGCATGACCTCCGCTGCCTCTCCCGGGCGCTCTCCCGGGCGCCTGATCGGCTCGGGCCGCGCCGCCGATGTCTACGAGCTGGACGCCCATCGCGTCCTGCGCAGGTACCGGGACCCGTTCGACGTCGGCGCCGAGGCCGCGGTCATGATGCATCTGCGGGCCGCCGGCTATCCGGTGCCCGAGGTCTTCGACGCCGAGGGCTCCGACCTGGTGCTGGCCCGGCTGCACGGCAGCGACATGCTGGCCGACCTGACCAGGAAACCGTGGATGGCCGCCAGGCACGGGCGCACGCTCGCCCGGCTGCATGACCAGCTGCACGAGATCGAGGCGCCACCGCAGCTGCACCGGCCGTTCGGGGATGGGGACCGGGTCCTGCACCTGGACCTGCATCCCGGCAACGTGATGCTGACCGCTGACGGCCCGGTCGTCATCGACTGGTCGAACGCCGCCGCAGGCCCGCCTGGCGCGGATGTCGCGATAGCGGCCCTGATCATGCGGGTCTCGGAGGTCGACGCGCTGCCACTACCGGTCCGCACGGTCGCTGGTATCGTCCGCAGCCGCCTGGTCCGCCGGTTCGAGACGTCGGCCAGCGCGGACATCGGACCGTACCTGGCCGATGCGGCCAGGCTCCGGATCGGCGACCGCAACACCCGCCCCGCCGAGGCCGACCGGCTGCGGCGCCTGATCGATGACCACCGGGGACGGCCAAGTGCCGATCGACTATGACGCGATCCGCGCCGAAAATATCTCCCGCTACGGCTGGGACACAGCCGTGCTCGAGCTTCTCGGCCAGCTCTACAGCGATCGCACCCACTTCATCTTCGAGCTGATCCAGAACGCCGAGGACGCCGGCGCTACCGAGCTGACCTTCGAGCTCTTCGGCGACCGGCTGGAAGTGCGGCACGACGGGCGACCGTTTACCGAGGCCGACGTCCGCGGCATCTGCGGCGTCGGGCAGGGCACGAAGGCGGGGGATCTGGGCCAGATCGGCAAGTTCGGCATCGGCTTCAAGTCGGTCTACGCGTACACCAACAGCCCGCGGATCTCCAGCGCGGACGAGCATTTCCGGATCGAGGTCTACGTCCGGCCTTATCCGCTGCAGCCGCCCGACCAGCCTGCCGCCGGCCATAGCGGCGAGACTCGCTTCGTCTTTCCTTTCGACCGTCCCGATGTGCCGCCGGAGCTTGCGGTCCAGGAGATCTCGGCGGCACTCGGCGCGGTGGACGTGGAGACGCTGCTGTTCCTGCGCAGCATCGAGCGGCTGCGGACGCGCGGTGTGCTGGCACCCGACACCGTGATCGAGCGCCGCGGCACACGGCGGGACCATTCGGGCCGCCAGGTGGTGCTGACCAGGCGGCAATCCGGCGGCCCGGGCAGCCGCTCCGGCGGCGGCCAGCTCAGCTCTGAATGGCTCGTCTGGGAACGGCACCTGGACGAACTCGGCGAGCCAGCGCACCGGGTCGAGCTCGCGTTCATGGCCAGGCCGGATATCGACGCGCGGCGGCTGGTCAGGCGGGACAGTTCGCCGCTGGTCGTGTCCTTCCCGACCCAGAAGGAGACCTTCCTCGGCTTCCTGATCCAGGGTCCTTACCGGACAACCCCAGCCAGGGATAACGTCCCCGAGCACGATCCGTGGAACCAGAGCCTGGTCGCGCAGACCGCCAGTCTCCTCGCCGAGGTGCTGGCCAGCCTCCGCGACGAGGGACTGCTGAGCGTCGACATCCTGCAGGCACTGCCGCTTGACGTCGGCCGGTTCGCGCCCGGGACCATGTTCCGTCCGCTGTTCGACGCCGTTCGCGCGGCGCTGGCGCAGGACGAGCTCATTCCCGCCGCGGCGGGCGGTTTCCGCAGGGCCGGGGAGGTCAGGCTGACCGCGCAGGCCGGCGTGCGCGAGATGATGTCGCCCGCCCAGCTTGGCGAGCTGTGCGGAGCCGTCGGCCCGGTGGCGTTCGCCGACGGCGACATCTCCGACAGCGGCACGCCCATGCTCTGGCACTATCTGCGCGAGCAGATCGGCATCGACGAGGTGACGCCGCGCTCGCTGGTGGACAGCGTCACGGCCGGATTCCTCGCGGCCCAGCCCGATCAGTGGATCGGCCGGCTCTACTGGTTTCTCTACCAGCACCGGGGACTGTGGCGTGAGGCGCGGGATCCGGACGAGCAGGCGGGCCCCGCCAGGACAAAGCCGATCATCAGGCTGGAGGACGGCTCGCAGGTGCCGCCCTTCGACGAGCGAGGCAGGCCGGCCGCCTACCTTCCCGGTCCAGAGCCGACCGAGTTCCGCACGGTCCGGCGGGCAGTCGCTGCCGTTCCCGAGGCCAGGGAGTTCCTCGAGGCGCTCGGCTTCGCCGAGCCGAACCTGGTGTCCGAGGTGCTCGATCACGTACTGCCCAGGTACCACGATGCCGACGTCACCGCGCTGGATCCAGCTCAGCGCGACGCCGACCTCGAGCTGATCGCCCGCGCGCTGGCCCAGGCCTCGGTCGCCGACCGGGAACGGCTGATGGACCAGCTACGGCAGACCGCCTTCCTCGTGGGGGAGAACGCGGCCACCGGCCAGCACCGCCTGCTGCGGCCGGACGAGGTGTACCTGCGGACGAGGGCACTGGAGATCTACTTCGACGGGAACCCGGACGCGTGGATAGCCGACGACGGCTACGGACCCTGGCTAGCGCAGTTGCGGGACATGGGCGTCACCGGCGAAGTACGGCTGGACGCCAGGGACGCCGACCCGCTCGGGTACGTGCTGATCGCCGCGGACTTCGCCCGCAACGAGCGCGGCATGGCCGGGTTCGACCCGGCGGCCGCACTCGACGGCCTGGAGTACGCGCTCAGCCACCCGAACGCGGCCCGCTCGGAGTACGTCTGGAATGTCCTGCTGGTGCCAAGCCGGCACCTGATCGCCGGAGTAGTGGAGAAGTCGCACCGCCAGACGTTCGCCGATGCTAGCAGGGAAACCACGTTGTCGCCGATCGGCGAGATCGCGTCGTCCGCCGCGTGGCTCCCGGCACCGGACGGGACCTTCCAGCGCCCGGCAGACCTGGACGTGTCCCATCTTCCGCCGTCCTACCTGCGGGACGACGGGCTCGCTCACGCGCTCGGGATGGCCCAGCCGGTGATCGACGAGGCGAACCGCCAGCTCGGCTTCCCGCCCGAATTCCTGCGAAGGCTGAGCAGGCACCCCGACCTGGTGGCGACGATCGAGCAGGAACTGAAGGCCCGGTCCGCCGAGAATACGTAGAGAGGCTGGGCGATCACAAGTGGTGGCGGGCGCTGGTGGTAGCGCATACTACTGTTGAGTAACTTAGTGTTCTCGCCTGCCAGGTGGCTGATCGCGGGTCAGGCCGGCGGGTAAGACCTTCTCGGCACCTGCGGCAAGGAGCGCATAGATGAGCGACAGCGAGCAAGCTGGCACCGGCTTCACGCTTGACCTGTCCGACGACGTCCGCGAGATGCGCGACTGGGTGCACGAGTTCGCCAAGAACGTGATGCGCCCCGCGGCCGCGGAGTGGGACGAGCGCGAGGAGACGCCCTGGCCGATCCTGGAGGAGGCGTCCAAGATCGGGCTGTACTCGCTGGACTTCTTCGGCGGGCAGTGGTTCGAGCCGACCGGCCTGGGCACACCGGTCGCGTTCGAGGAGATCTTCTGGGGCGACGCCGGCATCGGCCTGGCGCTGACCGGTAGCTGTCTCGCGGCCGTAGCGGTCAGCAGCAACGGCACCCCGGAGCAGATCGGCGAGTGGGTGCCGCAGATGTTCGGCAGCCCGGGCGACATCAAGCTCGGCGCGTTCTGCTCCTCCGAGCCCGACGCCGGCAGCGACGTCAGCGCGATCAGGACGCGAGCCGTCTACGACCAGGCCACGGACGAGTGGGTGCTGAACGGCACCAAGACGTGGGCCACGAACGGCGGTATCGCCGACGTCCACGTCGTCGTGGCATCGGTCGACCCAGCGCTGGGCAGCCGCGGCCAGGCCAGCTTCATCGTCCCGCCGGGTACCAGGGGACTGTCGCAGGGCCAGAAGTTCCGCAAGCACGGCATCCGGGCCTCGCACACCGCCGAGGTGGTGCTCGACGACGTGCGGGTGCCGGGCAGGTGCCTGGTCGGCGGCAAGGAGCGGCTCGACGCCCGGCTGGCCAGGCTGGCCGAAGGCGGAGCGGCGGGGGAGCAGGCCGCCATGAAGACCTTCGAGGCGTCCCGCCCCACCGTGGCCGCGATGGCGGTCGGCGTCGCACGGGCGGCCTTCGAGTACGCGACGGAGTATGCGACGCAGCGGGTCCAGTTCGGCAAGCCGATCGGGCAGAACCAGGCGATCGCCTACATGCTCGCCGACATGCAGGCGTCGATCGACGCGGCCCGGCTGCTGACCTGGCGGGCCGCGTGGATGGCCAGGAACGGCCGGAAGTTCACCCGGGCCGAGGGGTCGATGTCCAAGCTGGTCGCTGGGGAGACCGCGGTCAAGGTCACCGAGCAGGCCATCCAGATCCTCGGCGGCAACGGCTACACCAGGGACTACCCAGTCGAGCGCATGCACCGCGACGCCAAGATCTTCACCATCTTCGAGGGCACGTCGGAGATCCAGCGCATGATCATCGGCAGGGCCATCACCGGGCTTCCGGTTCGGTAGCAGCCGCGCGCTAGCCGGCCGTGATCTATCGGCCCGAAGAAGGCACAGGTTGACGACCGGCTAATTGACCCGGTATTGGCTGGTTGACTCTCTTTTGCAGCCTCCGCTATTCTCCGGATAACTCAGGCAAGCGGGTGGACGATGCAGCATCTAAAACGACTTTTGCTATTTTGCTTAGCCGTCCTGCTGATAGCACTCGGTGGCGCCACTCCGGCCTGGGCGGGTGATAGCCCGGCCGGATTCTGGTGGGGGTCGGACAGTTCGGGCCCGAACCCGTCCGGCTCGGCCTCGCCGTGCCCCACCAGCTCCGCTCCGTGGGACGAGCCGAACGTCAGCAACAGCGGCTGCGGCAGGTACGGCGGCTACGTCGGCGAAGTCGGCGGCTACTGGACGACGTTGAGCTGCTCGGGCTTCGTCAGTCACTGGGACTCATCAGGCGCGAGCGACGCAGTAGCTAACCTCAATGCTGGTTCCGGCAAGGGGCTGGGGGCCTACTGGTTCGCCGGGGGCCCTGGAATGGACCCTAGCTACAACGGCACCACTTCCGAGGCCTACGCCTGGGGCAAGAGGCAAGCCGACGGCGCGGAGAACGCCGCCGGTAACACGAACAGCAACATCACGGTCATCTGGATGGACGTCGAGGACGGAGGCGGCAACGCCGGCTGGAACGAGCAGATGACTCCCGGTAGCTGCTCGCACGTTCAGTCCACGTCCGCGTGCTGCTCAGCGTCGGTTGACCGGGCGACGATCAATGGCTTCATCGACGAAATCTGGAATAAGGGCATCCTCTTCCCCGGCGTCTACTCCTCGGTCAGCCAGTGGAGTTCAATCCTGGGTACAGGAACGAGCAGCAACATGACCAATATCATGGAGTGGACCTCGATCTTTGGCGGCAACTGCACCCAGCCCGGACCGACGAGCTGGTCGCAAGGATCGGGCTCGTGCTCAAGCCATAGCGCGTCGTTCTTTGGTGGCGTCACCACGAGCGGCAACTGCGCGGTGGAATGGCAGTGGGCGGGAAATAGTAGCGGCGATTACGACCAGATTGACGGCAACCGATACCTGCTGTGCGAATAGTCAAGCAGCCGACCTAGCCGGAGCGATAGTGAACGACACTACCCGGAGATATCCCCCGAAACTGGGCGCCCTGCCGGAGCGCCTCCCAGCCCTCCCGGCACGCGTGGCGGCCGTCACCATCATGGCCGTGCTCGCGGTCGGATGCGGCGTGCGCCACCAGGGTGGGGCAGCCGCAGGCACCGCGAGCCAGCACGGCGTCGTGCCGTGGGTGAGCCGCCACGCTCCCGTTCTCCACGTGCGGCCCGTCACTACGACCGCTCCTTCAGCCCTCTACCAGTCGTGCGTGTCCGGCAACCTGTCCGCGCGGGCGGGAATGCCAACACCGGGTGCAGGACGGCTTCTCTTGGACGTCACTGTCACGAACACAGGTACTTCGCCGTGCACGCTGACCGGACATCCGAGCGGAGTCGGTGGCACCAACGCGGCCGGCGATGCGGTCACGTTCAGCACGGGCCTGGCGGGCCCCGGCATCTACGGGCCCGGGCCGGCGAACCTGACACCGGGCGGGAGCGCCGAGGTGTTCTTGAGCACCATGTTGGAGTGCTCGTCTAGTACGGCGGCATCCCAGATCACCTCGGTCCAACTCGACGTCGGCGGCGGAGCCCTGACTGCCGCACTGCCATCCGGCCAGGCCCTGGGTACCGCCTGCGGTGTCGGCGTCAGCGACTTCGGCCCCCCGCAGCAGCAGGCCACGCCGTCCTCTCCGCTGGACGTCCTCAATGCGACGAGCACCATGCCAGCGCGGATCAAGGCGCGTGGCACAGTCAGGTACCTGGTGACGCTCACCAACCCGACCAGCCAGGTGGTCTCCCTGCGCGCCTGCCCGTCGTATATCGAGTTCCTTGCCGCCCTCGGCGCGAATCCGCTGGCTACGAGGCATATCTACTACCTGAACTGCGAGGCGGCCAGGTCGATACCGGCGCACAGTTCGGTCACCTACGCCATGCGGATCCCGGCACCAGCGAAGATCGGCCCGGCGAAGTACGGTTGGTTCCTCCAGGGCACCTCCGTTCAGGCCGGCGGCGCCCTGACCATCGCATCGTGACCACCGCATCGCACCGCTGCTGCTGCTGGCTGGATGGACAGTCAGGCCCTCCAAGGTTATAGTCGAATCGACTATAACCTTGGAGGGCGGGTTGACAGGATTGGGTCATCTTCTGGCGCCGCTGAACGTGGCGCTGTTCACGCTCGGCAACGACCACGTGAGCGTGGCTGAGCTGCTGGGGTTCGTGACCGGTGCGGCGAGCGTGTGGCTGACGGTGCTGGGGCGGATCAGCAATTTCCCGGTGGGGATCGCGAACAGCGCGTTCTTCCTGGTGCTGTTCGCCTCGGCGCGGCTGTTCGCTGACTCGGGCCTGCAGGTGGTGTACATCGTGCTGGGGTTCTCTGGGTGGTGGCAGTGGCTGCACGGCGGCCCGGAGCGGTCCCGGCTGACTGTGGCCCGGTCGGGCTGGCCGCTGCTAGCCGGGTGCGCGGTGTTCGCAGCTGGCGCGACGTGGGGCCTGACGATTCTGCTGGACGCGGCGCATGACGTCGCGCCGTTCTGGGACGCGCTGACCACGGCGGTCTCGCTGGCCGCGCAGTTCCTGCTGAACTGCAAGAAGATCGAGAACTGGGCGTTCTGGATCGCGGCCGATGTGGTGTACATCCCGCTGTACGCGGTCAAGCGCCTGGATCTGACCGCGATCGTGTACGTGCTGTTCCTGGCGCTGTGCGTGACCGGCGTCCGGGCATGGCGGCGCACGCTGCGGCCGGACAGCGGGATTCCGGCGAGCGCGGAGGCCGTCGCGGCATCAGACGGGAGCGTGCGATGACGGCTACGTTCCGCCATGGTCTGATTGTCGGGAAGTTCTACCCGCCGCACCGCGGGCATCAGTATCTGATCGAGCGGGCCACGGCCTTGTGCGCTCGTGTCACGGTACTGGTCATGGCGGCCGGTTCTGAGACGCTTGCGCTGGCTGACCGGGTGGCCTGGCTGCAGGCGAGTTGCGCAGACCTTCCAGCAGTGACGGTGACCGGCGTGCGCTGTGACGTTCCGGTCGACTTCGGCAGCGAGGCGATCTGGACAGCGCAGGTGGCCGTGCTGCGCGCCGCATTGGAAGGGAACGGGCGTCCGCCGGTCGATGCCGTGGTCAGCAGCGAGCCGTACGGGGACGAGCTGGCGGCCCGGCTCGGGGCGAAGCACGTGAGCGTCGACCCCGGCCGGATGGACCTGCCCGTGTCGGCCAGCCAGATTCGCGGCGACCTGGCGCGCTGCTGGGATGACCTGCTCGTCCCGGCGCGGGCCGGCCTGGCCGCCCGGGTAGTCGTCGTCGGAGCGGAGTCAACGGGAACGTCGACGATAGCGGAGGCGCTTGCGGCGGAGTACCGGCGCCGCAGCGGCGGCTGGGCGCGCACCCGGTGCGTCAGCGAGGCGGGCCGGGACTACACGGTCACCAAGTGGCAGCGGGCCCGGACGGAGGCTGCCGTAGCAGGACGGCCGGACCCGCCGCTGGAGGAGCTGAAGTGGACACGCGCGGACTTCGACGCGATCGCGGCCGAGCAGACGCGGCGGGAGAACGAGGCCGCGGCTGCCGGGTCGCCACTGCTGGTCTGCGATACCGACGCGTTCGCGACCTCGGTGTGGGAGCGCCGCTACCTGAGCGGGCGGGCCCGCGGGCTGCAGCCGTGGGCGACGACGGAACTACCGCGTCGCGACGTCTACCTGCTGACCAGCCATGAAGGCGTGCCGTGGCAGGACGACGGGCTACGCGAGGGAGACCTGATGATCCGTGCAGAGATGACCGGGTGGTTCGCCTGCGCGCTGACCGGGGCCGGCCACTCGTGGGTGCTGCTGACCGGCAGCGTGGCCGAGCGCCTTGCGCTGGCCGTACGGGTCACCGACGCGGTGCTGGCGCGGCGGGCTGCCTTCGGCCCGGCCATCACTGATGCACTGGCGGGCGGCGGGGGTGTGCGGTGAGCGGGGCCGGGGAGAGAACGGGGGAGCGGGAGTTCCTGCGCGGCTACGACCCAGGGGAGTTCCCGCCGTTCGCGGTGACCGTGGACCTGGCGGTGTTCACGATCCGCGCCGGGCTGCTGGCGGTGCTGCTGGTGCAGCGCCGCGACCATCCCTACCGGGGCTACTGGGCGCTGCCCGGCGGGTTCGTGCGAGCCAGCGAGAGCGCCGGCGACGCGGCGCTGCGGGAGCTAGCTGAGGAGACCGGTGTCACCACGTTCACCGGCCACCTCGAGCAGCTGCGCACCTACTCCGACCCGGACCGCGACCCGCGGATGCGGGTGGTGTCGGTCGCCCACGTCGCCCTCGCGCCCAGGCTGCCCGACCCGCGACCGGGCGGTGACGCGATCGCCGCCCGGTGGTGGCCGGTGGACGACCTCGGACTGGAGGACGGCGGCCCGGAAGCGCCGCCGCTGGCCTTCGACCACGCGCAGATCCTCGCCGACGCGATGGAGCGGATCCGGTCCAAGCTGGAGTACACCACCCTTGCCGTCGGCTTCGTCGAGGAGCCGTTCACCCTCGCCGACCTGCGCCGCGTGTACGCAGCGGTCTGGGGCACGGCTCCGGACCTGGGAAACTTCCGCCGCAAAGTGCTCGGCACCCACGGGTTCGTCGTCGAGGCGCAAAGGTCCCAGGTGGCCGCCGCCGGGCCGGCTGGGGGACGCCCGCCGCTGCTGTACCGGCGCGGCGACGCAGCCATCCTGCATCCACCCATGCTGAGGCCCACGGCGGAAGCCAAGTCCAGGTGATAGCAGGTTAAACAGTGCCATGTCATGGCATGATCGTCAGGCAGCCGCGTTACAGCTGCGAAGGGGGAGCCTGGCGATGTACGAGGGTGTCTACTTCCAGCTACGGCTGCAGCTTCCGCCGGGACACAGCTTCGCGGACTGGACCCGCCAGGTACTCCTGCACCAGCGGGAGCGGCTCGCACCGGTGCCCGGATTCGCTGACCTCGACACGGGCGACGACGACCTGCTCGGCGGCACCGCCCCGGGCATCCTGCCGCCGACCGCGACGGTCAGCGACCTGGTGATCCACCTGCGCTCTGACCCGGATCCCGGACGCCTGCTCGTCGAGATCGGCGCCTGGGGCGAGGACGGCCTGGCCTTCGTGCACGGCTTCCTGCTGGACTGGGACACCTACCGCGAGTACCGGCTGCCGCTGATCTACGCCGCCGCGGCTGCCGCCGCGCTGGCAGGTACGGGCCACGTCTCACTGCTCGGCGAGGCGGCCGAGGCCGACGACGACGAGGACTACGAGGACGTCGCGATCTTCACCGACGTCGCCGAAGGCCAGCTGACGATCAGCGAGCCCGATCCCGGGGAACTGACGGTGACCGACCTGGTGGCCCGCTTCGGCGAGGTAGGCGCGGACGAGGCGTATGAGCGGATGCTCAGCGGGTGACTAGCCTGAGAAGCTGATACCCAATCGCCGGACACGAGCCGGACCATAGCGCGACAAGAGGAGCCGGACATGAGGACCCCGATCTGCGACATGCTGGGCATCGAGCTGCCACTGCTGGCCTTCAGCCACTGCCGCGACGTGGTCGCCGCCGTCACCAACGCTGGCGGCTTCGGCGTCCTCGGCGCCTCCATGCACACGCCGGAGCAGCTCGAGCACGAGCTCGCCTGGATCGACGACCACGTGAACGGCAGGCCGTACGGCGCCGACATCCTGGTCCCGGAGAAGTTCGAGGGCAAAGGACAG
>DASWAA010000011.1:0-14161 GCA_036391385.1 Streptosporangiaceae bacterium | reverse complement strand
CAGTCCGCTGCCGTCCGAGCCGCCAGTCGTGAGCTGCGCCTGCTGGTCCATCCGGGCCAGAGCCTCCAGGTAGAACGGGTTGCCGCCGCTGGCCTGGTGCAGCACCTGGCAGCGCGACCGGCTCATGCCCGGCCCGAGCAGTTCGGTGGCCTCGGCGAAGGTAAGAGGTCCCACCGGCACCTCCCGGCCATGGGCGACGGCTGAGCCGAGCAGGGCGGCCAGGCGCGCCGAGGCCTGCGCCGGGCGGTAGGCGATCGCCACGAGCACCCTGCCCCGGGGCGGATGACGGACCAGGTAGTCAAGCAGTTCGACGGAAGCGTTGTCGGCCCAGTGCACGTCGTCAAGGATCAGCGCAAGCCCATGCGGGTCGGCCAGATCCTCAAGAAGGCGGCGCATCCCGCGGTATACCTGGAGCCTGCCGGTCAGGTCGCTGCCCGGGCCGGGAGCGGCCGGATGATCCTGGCCGGGCGCTGCGGCTCGCGCTGACGGCAGCACTGTGCTGAGCAACCCGAATGTGTCCCGGCCTAGCCGCTCGGCCAGGCCGGGCAATGATGCCTCCACGTGGTCATCGAGCGCGTCCACCACCGCTCCGAAGGGCATCTGCTGCTCGAACTCGGCGGCACGGCCCCACAACGCGGGCAGTCCCCGGAGCGCCGCGGCGGCGGCCAGCTCACCAAGAAGGCGCGTCTTGCCCGCACCAGGCTCGCCGACTAGCTGGAGGAACTGGGACGATCCCGCATTCGAGGCGTCGAGCGCCTCCCCGAATACGCGCAACGCGTCATGCCGCCCGACGAGCGGCGCAGCGCCGTCCGTGATTCTCCCAGCCGCCGTACCGGTTGCCAGCACAGCCGACCCACCCGCGACACCGTCCATGCCCGCGCTCCACGGCGACCTGCGCTCACATCCTGCGGTCGCGAATGACGCCGAATTCAATGAATTGCGTGCCATTCTACCGGTGCACGGCCGTCATAGCAGTGCGATCACGGACGGGTTAGCTGGCTCGCTTCGGTTTGCGGTCAACGAGGCGGAAATAGCCCGCCGCTTCATTTTTTAACGGCCGCCTGCCCCAGGCTGCCACCGTCATCGGCGCGACGATGGTAGTGCCTGGATCCCGCAGAGCCGCCATGGCCTCGGCGAATTCTTCCGTGGTCACCGCGCCGCTGGCCAGCACAGGATCGCGCAGCTTTTCCAGAGTCAGGCCCAGGAAGTCAGCCGCCAGCGGGCTCCCGCCGCGGACGATCGGGCAACGACCCTCGGCCTGCACGTCGGCCAGGCCCACGGCGGTGAGGTCGTCCATCGCGCGCCGGCCGTACTTGAGCTCTACCGGGCAGATGGACTCCAGATAACTCATCGCCGCGATGACGACGTTACGTACGGCAGCAGGTTCGCCCGCTCCGTAGATGGTCACGAAGTCGGGCTCCTCGATCAGCAGGATGCCGCCTGGCCGGAGCGCGGCCGTCATGCGGGCGAGCGCAAGGCGCTTGTCAGGAAGCCATTCGACCAGCCAGCGCGCGTGCACCAGGTCGAAGCCGCCGGGCAGGTCCTGCGCCGTGATGTCGTGGCGCAGGACCTCGAGCCCGGGATGGCCCGCTGCCTGCGATTCCAGGAAGTCCGTCTCCAGATCGGTTGCCACCACAGTCCCGCCCGGGGTGACACGCTCGGCCAGCCAGAAGGCCACCGATCCGCCGCCGCCGCCGATCTCGAGGCAGCGCTTCCCGGGACCCGCGCCCAGGCGCGTGAGATGTGCGCGCGTCCCAGGGTCAAGTGCCGCCTCCAGTCCGGCCAGCCGCACGCGTTCCGCCGTCCACGCATGATCGAAGGTGTAGCCCTGGGCTATCTCATGCTCCATTGCAGCCATATACCATCTCAGGTGTGCCTGCGGGGGAGGAGCCGTTGTTCTCTGCGGCGGAGATGCGCCGGCGCCGGGCGGCCTTCGGCGCGGTACTGACACGCAGCGGGCTCTCGCACGCTCTGGTCTACGGTGCGAACCGGTCGGGAAGCGCGGTCTCGTGGCTGACCGGATGGCCGGTGACTCGCGAGGCCCTGCTGATCGCCGGGCCCGAGGCAGACCAGGACGTGCTCCTCGTCTCGTATTTCAACCACGTTCCGCAGGCCAGGCGCCTGTCGGCGGTCCCGGTCGATTGGGCTGGAGCACGGCCGGTCGCGACGGCGCTTGAGTTGATTGCCGCGCGAGGACCGCTGCCAGGGCGGATCGGGCTGGCCGGGGCGCTGCCGTTCGACCAGTACCGGATCCTGGCTGGGCAGGTCGGTGAGGTGATCGACCTTAATCCGGACTGCACCCGGCTGCGCCTGGTGAAGTCCGGTGAGGAAGTGGCAGCCCTGCGGCGCGCGGCGGTGCTGAGTGATTCCGCTGTCGCCGCTCTGGCTGGCGCGCTGCGTCCGGGCGCGATTGACCACGAGGTGCTCGCCGAGGTGGAGCGGGCCTATGTCGCGCGCGGCGGGCTGCACCATATTCATTACCTCGGCATCACCGCGATGGACGACCCTGATGCTGGCGTGCCCGCACAGTGGCCGACCGGGCGGGTGATCGCGCCATCAGACGTCGTGAGCTGTGAGATCAGCGCCGCGGTCGCGCCCGAGTACGCCGGCCAGATACTGCGGACGTTCACGGTCGGGGCGCCCCCGACCGCTCTGTACGCCGAGCTGCACGCGGTCGCGGCCGCAGCGTTCGACGCCGTGGCGCGGCTGCTCGTCCCCGGCACCAGCGCAGCGGAGCTGGCGGCCGCGGGCGGGGCCGTCGTCCAGGGGGCGGGCTTCACCGCCATCGACGACCTGGTGCACGGCTTCGGCGGCGGTTACCTGCCGCCAGTCGTGCCTGGCCCTGGCCGCGGCCTGGCCGCCCCGGACTTCGTTCTCGAGGCGGGCATGACCCTGGTGGTGCAGCCCAATGTCGTCACCAGGGACGGTAGCGCCGGTGTCCAGACCGGTGAGCTGATGCTGGTGACCGAGCGGGGGCCCGAGCGGCTGCACGGCTTCCCGCCGGGACTGCAGCGGGCCGGATAGCGTTCTCTACTCGGCAAGATCGGCGGGCGGCCGTCGCGCTGTGGCGCGGGTGGTGCTGGCCGGCCCGAACTGCAGCAGGAGCTGCGGAGCGCCCGGCAGCGCCAGCCGCTTGCGGACCAGCTCGCGGATGGAGGCGGCCTCCAGCGGCTGGGTGTACAGGCTGGCGAAGACCCATCTGCTCGCGGCGTGCGCCAGCAGCCGGTGCAGCGCTTGCCCGGCGCGGAGCCAGTCGGCGCGGCCGTCGGCCGAGGTCAGCAGGACCGCGGTGAGGGCCGGCGGCGCGGGGTCGCCGTCAGGAAGCGTGCCGAGCTCGCGGCCGAGGTCGAAATCGCGCTGCGGCAGCCGGCCAGGCTGAGGCTTGCGCCGGGCCGGGAACGCGTGCGCGGGAATGCCGTCGGGAGCGGTGTCGGTGATGCCCCGGCTCCAGCGCATCACCTCGTCCCTGGCCACCGGATCGAGGTCCATCCGCCGCCCGGCGGCAGCGACGATGCCGGTCAGCAGCTGGTAGTCATGCGGGCGCTCGATCAGCGCCAGGGCGGCCCGCTCCGCGACCGCGTCGTGCTGCAGGCCAGGGACCAGCCCTGGCGGCAGCGGGCCCGGGCTGAACGCACCGCGGTGAGTATGCCGGTGCGGCAGCGCGTCCAGCATGTCGCGCTCGGTGGCGGTCATCGAGGCGGCCTGGCCAAGCCGGACCCGGGCGAGCAGGCGCAGCTGTGCCGGGTCCGGGAACAGGCGGACGACCGGCTGGTAGCCGAGGGACCGGATGCCGAGCCGGAGGCCGAACAGCGCCGCCCCGCAGCTGATCAGCATCTCCCGCCCGAGCGGATCGGTGCGCAGCTTGCGCCGCGGGTCCGCATACAGTTCCACCGCGTTAGCGGTGACCCGGAACCGCCAGGGCTGGGTGTTGTGCACCGACGGCGCGCGAGCCGCGGTCGCGATCAGGTAGTCGGCATGCCCGGCCAGGACCGGGATCGCCCGCTGCGTGAGTTCGTCGGCCATTGTGCTCACCTGCCTATGTGCCGTCACAGAATCTCCCGCCAGGCTCCCGTACGGCAGGGACGAACGGCGCATGAGGTGGCGACTTAGGTCCCGGCTCGGGACCGGCCCTAAGCTGTCGCAAATGAAGCACGCGGTCGATGTGGCGCCGTTCGGCGAGCTCGCCGACCCCAGGGTCCTGGTCGAGCTGGCGGCCACCGCGGAGGAGCGGGGCTGGGACGGGTTCTTTGTGTGGGACCACATCGTCTACCGCGCGCCGGTGCGGGCTGTGGCTGATCCCTGGGTCGCACTTGCGGCAGTGGCATGCGCGACCAGCAAGCTACGGATCGGGCCCCTGGTCACGCCGCTGTCCCGCCGCCGGGTGCACAAGCTGGCCAGGGAAACGGTGACGCTGGACCTGCTGAGCTCAGGCAGGCTGATACTCGGAGTAGGGCTCGGAAGCGCGCGCAATGGCGAGCTTGAGCCGTTCGGCGAGGTAGCCGATCCCCGCGAGCGGGCACGACTGCTTGACCACGGTCTCGACGATCTGGTCAGGTACTGGTCCGGAGAGTTCGAGCCTGCGCCGGTACAGCGGCCAAGGATCCCGGTGTGGGTAGCCGCGGAATGGCCGCATCGCCGGCCCGTGCGGCGGGCGCTGCGCTGGGACGGCTTGTACCCAACGGGGCTCCCTGATCCTGCCGCCCTCGCGGACCTTGTCGGCGAGATCCGCGAGTCGCGACCGCCCGGCGACCCATTTGACATGGTCGTGGGTCTGCCGCCGGACGAGGATTTCCGGCCGTGGGAACAAGCCGGTGCCACCTGGAGGGTGACGGACTTCGGCATGCAGCCATCCCTGACCGCTGTGCGGCGAGTGATCGAAGCTGGCCCGGACGCGATCGCGCAGTAGGGAGGGCCAGTTCGAATGGCTAGGCGGATTCCCAGTGCGGCGGACGCTCGCGGTACAGGCGCTCGTCGTCGTCCGGCTCAGGTCGCTCGCTCCAGCCGACGTCGGTGTCGTCGCGGCTGTGCACCGGCAGCGCGGGAGTGTGATCCCGGGGTAGCGAGCTGGCGCTTACCGGCGGGTCCTGCGGTTCGTCCGACGACGTGACGATCATCATCTCGCTTGAAGACTACCGGCAGTCAGCTGGTCCTGATCGCTTGCTGACGCTGTGGTGAGACCGGCGAGACCGGCGAGACCGGCGAGAATCGGGACTTCCCGGCACGGAGCCGCCCGCATAGGTTGGACTGGTGACAGATATCACCTGGCTCGACGGGACCGCCCAGGCAGACCTAGTTCGCCGCGGGGAGGTCAGCCCGCTTGAGCTGGTCGATGCGGCAATCTCCCGGATCGAGCGTGTCAATCCGCAGCTAGATGCCGTGATCAGGACGAGATTCGAGCTGGCGAGGAAGGAGGCGGCCGGCGACCTGCCTGACGGCCCGTTCCGCGGCGTCCCGATCCTGTTCAAGGATCTGGGCTGCATGGTCGCCGGAGAGCCGACGGCGTTCGGCATCGGCCCGCTGCGTGACCTGGCCTGGCCGGCGACGTCGTTCCTCGCGCAGATGTTCCAGGCGGCCGGGTTTGTCTGCGTCGGACGCACCAATGTGCCGGAGTTCGGTACCACGGTGACGACGGAGGCGATGAGCTTTCCGGCTGCCCGTAACCCGTGGAATCCGAGTCATTCGACTGGCGGCTCTTCCGGCGGATCGGCGGCCGCGGTAGCCAGTGGCCTGGTGCCGATCGCGCATGCCAACGACGGCGGCGGGTCCATCCGCATCCCCGCCAGCGAATGCGGTCTGGTGGGGCTCAAGCCGACTCGCGGCCGGGTAAGCCAGGGCCCGCTGATTGGCGAAGGATGGGCCGGGGGCACGATCGACGGCTCGCTAGCCAGGACCGTCCGCGATGCGGCAGGTGTGCTCGACGCGATCAGCGCCCCGATGCCCGGCGAGCCCTACTATGCTCCGCCGCTGCCCCGGCCGCTCGTGCAGGAAGTCGGAGCCGATCCCGGCCGGCTCCGGATCGGCTTTGCTGACCAGGTCGGTGACGAGCGGTTCCTCGATGATCCGCAGTGCCGTGCCGCCGTGGCCGCCGCTGCCCGGCTGCTCGAGTCACTCGGCCATCAGGTGACGCAATCGTGGCCGGCCGCGATGTTCGAGCACGAGTTCTCCGGGCACTTCACGACGATCATCGCCGCCGATACCGAGGCGACGTTCCGTGCGTTCGAGGCGGCTCTGGGCCGCCCGATCGGCGACGCCGAGATCGAGCCGCGCAACGCCGCTTACCGGCAGGCAGGCCGCGCACTCGGCGCCGTCGGGTACCTGCAGGCCAGGCTGTGGATGGGTCAGTGGGCCCGGAGGATGGCGGGCTGGTGGGATGACTTCGACCTGCTGCTCACCCCGACCGTTGGCGCACCACCGCCAGAGCTCGGCTGGTTCACCGCCGCCGGGCCGGAGGCCGAGGGGCGGCGGATCGCCAGCTTCATTCCTTACACGGCGCAGTTCAACATGACCGGCCAGCCCGCGGTGAGCCTGCCGCTGCACTGGACGCCGGACAACCTGCCGGTCGGCGTGCAGCTAGTGGCTGGGTACGGCCGGGAAGACCTGCTCATCAGGATCGCCAGCCAGCTTGAGCAGGCCGCGCCATGGGCTGAGCGGCTGCCGCGCATCCACGCCTGACGCCGCGGAGCGCCTGCCGGAACATCTCGGAGGATGTTGGGCCTACAGGCCCCAACATCCTCCGAGATACGCACAGCCGTGGACGCCGAACGTTGATACCAGGGCCAGCGTCACGGTCAGGAGGGCGATGCCTGCCACGGCCGAGGCCAGGATCAGCGGCAGCCGTGACCGCCGCAACGGCGCTCCGGCGCTCATAGCCCGCTGATTGCCCCGCCATTCCAGATAGCTGATGACTGCTACCGAAGCGCCGAGCAGGGCCAGCGCCATGCCGATGACGTGCCGCGCCCAGGGAAGGCCGGGCAGGCGCGGAAATAGCTGGCTGAGAGCCAGACCGCCGACCACCAGCCCGAGCGAGGTGCGGCTCCACGCCAGGAAGGTTCGCTCGTTCGCGAAAGTGAAGCGGACGTCAGGCTCGGTCATCGCCAGACAGTATGACCGAGGGACTAACTGGTCAATACCCGTCCTGGCCCGTCGGGCCGGTGACTCCCGAACCTGGCGGGTGGCGCGGCGGCGACTTCGGACGTATGGTCACATCACGCTGACCTGCACCGGCGAGGCGGAAGGGAGAAGCCGTGGCGCGTCTGAGAGCTGCGGACATCAACGAACTGCATGCGCGTGTCTGCAAGGCCCTGGCCGATCCGAAGCGCCTGCTCATCATCAACGAGCTGCGTGACGGGCCGCGAGCTGTCGGAGAGATCGCCGAGTCGCTCGGCATCTCCCAGCCGAACGTCAGCAGGCACCTGGGCGTGCTGCGGGATCGCGGCTTCGTCATCGCGGAGCGCGCTGGCATCAACGTCCAGTACTCGCTGGCCAGCCCGAAGATCCTGCGCGCGATGGATATGCTGCGGGAGTTCATGACCGAGGATCTGGGCTGGCATGCGCCTGAGAACTCAGAGCAGCTAGGTCGGGTCCGGTAGATCGCCAGGCGGCTGGTCCGCGGGCCTGCCAGACCGGTCGTGCCGAGGACCCGCCACGGGCCGTTGTTAAACTCGATGGGACGTCCCCGAATGAGAGGATCATCCCGCCGTGCCACGCGCCGACGCAGAGGAGATCTACGAGCTGCACGCTCGTGTCTGCAAGGCGATCGCCGACGGCAAGCGCCTGCTCATCATCAATGAGCTCAGGGACGGGCCGCGTACTGTCGGCGAGCTGGTCGCCGCGCTGGCAATCCCGCAGGCCAATGCCAGTCAGCACCTCGCCATCCTGCGAGACCGCGGAATCGTCACGGCTCGCCGCTCGGGCAGCAACGTCTTCTACGCCCTCACGAGCAGCAAGGTCATCGAGGCCGTCGACCTGCTCTACGAATTCATGACCGAGCGCCGCGACCTGGGCGGGATCCCGCTCGCGGGCTGAGGCCCGCGACCTCTGGGCGCACAGACCGCGCCGGCCCAGTCAGTCGGGGGCCTGACCCTCTCGGGGGAACCGGAAGGTCGCCGCATCAAGCTTGGGCTGAACCGTCCGCAGCGCGTTGAGGAAGCCGACGGCATGGCGCGTGCACAGGCGCCATGAGCCGGGGACATCCGATCGGTGCACGTGCAGGCTGGCACGCCACGGCGCCGGATCCGGACAGGCCGCGCAGCGGCCGGTCACGCTCAGGTCGAGTGGTCGCTCGACGGTGTCCCAGCAGGGCACGCAGGCCAGGCCCGAGTCATCGCGCAGCTCGGCCGCGCCAGGGTGGTAGACGAAGCGGATGCCGGCGTGCGGGCCCGGGATGAACCTGCCGCAGATGTCGCAGCACATGTCGCTGATGCTCATGATCCCGGCCGTCCCAGCCTGAGGGGAGAGAAATTTCCCGCAAAGCCTAGACAGCGGGCTCCGCACACATAAACATATGTGCAACTGCGAATGTGTCGAGAGTCTCACCCAGCTTAACCCGACGGAGGCATGCGTGGCCGATTCTTCCCTGCCAGCGGCGGACGAGGTACTTGACTGCGCGGGCATGTCATGCCCGCTTCCGGTGGTCAAGACCTCTCAGGCCATCAAGAAGATCGAGATCGGCCAGGTGCTCGAGATCCTCGCCACCGATCCGGGCGTGGAGCCGGACATGAAGGCCTGGAGCGGCCGCACCGGCAACGAGCTGGTCGACATCAGTAGGAACGGCGACGTCTTCCACGTCCTCATCCGCCGGCTCAAGTAGGGGACGCCGATGTGGTCCGATGACGCGGAGTCCAAGGTCCTCTACGTGCAGACGCACGGCGTGAACGACCCTGGCCGGTGCGCGACCCCGTTCTTCCTGGCGGCATCGGCCGCCGCCATGGAGTGCGAGGTGATGATCTACTTCACGATGTACGGCCCGACGCTGCTCCGCAAGGACGTCATCGACACGATCGGGCCCAAGGGCGAGCACGGCCAGCCGCTGCGCTATTTCATCGAGCAGGCAACGAGCCTGGGAGTGCGCCTGCTCGTCTGCCAGCCCTCGCTGGACCTCAACGACCTGGCCTTCGAGGACCTCATCGACGGTGTCCAGATGATCGGCGGCGCCGCGTTCAACGACCTTGCCATCTCCGCCGACGCCGTCATCAGCTTCTAGGTGGCATCCATGACGCAGACTGACGCCGCGTACAAGAACCAGGATGTCGCCGGCTACGCCGACGTTCCGTTCGAGGAGAAGGAGCGCCTGTTCGATCAGGTCAAGGCCGATCCCCGGTTCGGCGACTACCTGTACGGGTGCTACGAGTGCGGGATCTGCGTGGCCGTCTGCCCGTCGGCCAGGTTCTACGACTTCAGCCCCCGGCGGATCGCCCAGGCCGCCGCGCGCGAGGACGTCGATCTCATCTACCAGCAGATGCAGGAAGACATCTGGGAGTGCTCGCAGTGCTTCTCCTGCGTGCGCTGCCCGCGCGGGAACAACCCGGGCGGGATCATCACGATCATGCGCGAGGTGGCCGTCAACAACGGCCTCGCCTCGGCCAAGCAAGCCCTGGTCGGCTACTCGCGCATCATCTACAAGATCATGTCCACCGGCACCCAGGTGTCGCCGGACATGCTCCAGCAGGACGCCTTCCCCGACTGGGGGCCCGAGACCGCCGACGTCTCGGTCAACCTCGACCTGTGGCGGCGGGCGCTGCCGCCCGAGACCATGCACACCACGACCACCGGCTGGAAGGTCGCTGACTCGACGCTGATCGAGCTGTACCTGATCTGGCTGCACACCGGCGCCCTGGACATGATCGAGGACGTCGATCCGAGCTTGCACGCCATCCTCCAGGAGGTCATGGAGGAACGTCTGGAGGACGAGGGGATCGAGCCATGACGACGATTCCGGTCGAGGCCCTGCTGCGGAAGAAGGAGCACTTCGAGCGAGGCGAGGATCGCCGCTCGCTTGAGGACCCGCGCGCCGAGTTGCTCGCCCTGGAGGCCGAGGGCGAACTCGTCGTCCAGAAGATGGACCGCGAGACGATCAGCGCTACCACCAAGTACGGCCGTGAGAAGCGGATTCAGAAGGCGCACCTGTGGCACCACAAGTCGTGCGGGCAGTGCGGGCACATCCCCGGCTACTCCACGTCGATCTTCTGGGTGATGCGCAAGCTCGGCTACGACTACCACGACCCGCAGGACCAGACGTCGTGCACGGCCTGGAACTACTACGCCAGCGCGACCTCCAACTCCGCTGCCCAGGCGGCGGTGGCAGTACGCAACTTCGCGGCGGCGCGCGAGACCGGCTACTTCCCGCTGATCCACTGCGGCACCTCCTACGGCCATTACAAGGAGGTCAGGGAGGAGCTGATCCGGCACCCCGAGCTGCGGGCCGAGGTGCGCGGCATCATGGCCAGGCTCGGCAAAGAGCTTGTCCTGCCCGAGGAGATCATCCATTACTCGGAATGGTTCTACGTGCTCCGGCACGAGATCGCCGCGAAGCAGGTACGTGACCTGTCCGGTGTCGTCGCGACGGTCCATCCGGCCTGCCACTACTACAAGCTGGTCGAGGGCGACGCGATCTACGACCCGGACATCTACGGCGGCCAGCGGACCGCGGTCGTGACCGGCCTCGCCCAGGCGCTCGGCGCCGAGGTCCGCAGCTACTCGACCTGGTTCGACTGCTGCGGGTTCGGCTTCCGGCACATCCTGGTGCAGCGCGACTTCACCCGCTCCTTCGCCACCCTGCGCAAGATCGAGGTGATGAAGGAAGAGGCCGACCCCGACGTCGTCCTCACCCACGACACCGGCTGCGTGACCACGCTCGACAAGAGCCAGTTCGCCGCGCAGGCGCACGACCGCAACGTGGGCGTGGCCGTTCTCAGCGACGCTCAGTTCGCTGCCCTGGCGATGGGCGCCCACCCCTACAAGGTCTGCCAACTGCACTGGCACTCGGCCGACTACCGGCCGTTGCTGGAAAAGATGGGCATCGACCACGAGCAGGCCTGGGCCGAGTTCCAGGCCGACGTCAAGCGGCTCGAGAACGGCGAGAAGCGCTATCTCGACTGGGACGACGTCGACGGCTAACCCGACCAGCAGGTGAACCGCGACCAGCAGGGCCGGCGCCGCGACGGCGCCGCGTGATCAGCACGTGAGGTGATGGATGTCCATCGACACTGTGGCCGTCATCGGCGGCGGGCCGGCCGGCCTGCGCGCGGCGCACGGCCTGGCCGAGATCGGCGGCAGGGTGCTCCTCGTCGAGCAGCGCGACTTCCTCGGCGGCACGCCGATCGCCGAGAGGTACGCGGGCCTGACCCCGCACGGCGAGCCTGCCAGGCCGCAGATCGAGGCGATGATCGAGGCGGTGACGGCGAGCCCGGACGTGGACGTGCGGACCGGTACCGTCGTGACCGCCGCGGCCGGCGAGCCGGGTGCCTTCACCCTCACGCTGAGCGGCCCGGACGGCGAGCAGCAGGCTGAGTGCGGCGCCATCGTCATCGCCACCGGGTTCTCCCACTTCGACCCGGGCCGCGAGACGCAGATGTACGGGTACTACGAGTTCCCCGACGTGGTGACCCTGTCCGACCTGGAAGGCATGCTGTCCGACCACCAGGTCGTGCGGCCGTCGAACGGGCAGCCGCCGCAGCGGGTCTGCTTCATCCAGTGCGTCGGCAGCCGGGACCGGCACATCGGCAACGAGTACTGCTCCAAGGTCTGCTGCGGGGTCGCCTCCAAGGAGGCGATCGAGGTCCGCCAGCTGCTGCCGGACTCCAAGGTCTACATCTTCTACATCGACATGCGGATGTACGGCTACTGGGAGAACCAGATCTACTGGCCAGCCCAGGAGAAGCACCACGTCCAGTACGTCAAGGGCATCATCAGCGAGGTCCTGGCCAAGGGCGACCGGCTCCTGGTCCGCGGCGAGGACACCACCATGGGCCGGCCGATGGAACTCGAGATGGACCTGGTGGTGCTCTCGGTCGGCATGGAAGCCTCGCCTGGTACCAGGGGCATGGCGCGGATGCTGGGCGTCAAGCAGAACAAGTACGGGTTCGTGGACGCCGTCGCCAGCCCGCTCGACGCGGTCTCCACCAGCCGGGACGGGATCTACGCCTGCGGCGCCGCGCTCGGCCCGGCCGACCTGGAGGACTCGGTGTCGTCCGGGGCGGCCGCCGCGATGAAGGCCTTCGCGTTCCTGCGGTCCCAGGCACCGCGGGGGGAATCGGGGGGTCGTCCCCCCGGGCCAGTAACCGCAGCGGCAGCTAGCTGAGCGTGCCGATCGCCATGGCCGGGCCAGTCGTCGACACCGAGAGCGCGCAGGAGTTCAGCCGCGAGATCGGTGATCAGATCACGATCGCCGAGCTGGCGGACATCGCGGCGCGGCTGGACCGCAAGTCCGCGGCGATGCGCGACATCCTGCTGGCCAGGACCCGGCCAGACCGGGCGGCGCTGCGGCAGGTGCTGCGGCTGGCGTTCGCCACCCGTCGCAAGGCCGACGAGGTCCTCGACACGGTCGGGCCGGAGGCGCTCGCCGCCGCGATCGAGAACCTGCTCGATCATGACGATGACCTGGCGGCCAGGTTCGACCGGTTCGACGCGCTGCTGGCGGGCCTGCCGCCGTCCGTCGGCGACCTGCCGTCCGAGCTGCTGCACTTCGCCTACCCGGCTCAGTACTGGCTGTGGACCCGCTGGCTGTGGGATCCGCGCACCAGGACCGGCGCGCTGGCGCTGGTCACCACCGAAGACTCGGGGTTCTCGCTCACGGGCCTGCCAGACAGTGCGAGCCGGGGCGAGATCTACCTGACCGTCGGCCGGGCGACCGCCTTCGTGAACGAGACCGGAAAGGCAGCCGGCTTCACCGACGCCGCTCCAGGCCTGTTCGGTACCGACATGTTCCTGGCTGCGGTCTACGGGGTCTACATGTACACGGTCCTGCGGATGCGGATGACACGGGAGTTCAACCAGCTCGTGCCGCCGCTTCCCGACCTGATCCGCCGCCTGCTCGGCATCTACTACACCGACGTCAGCGAGAAAGGGGCCAGCGATGCCCATCGGAGGACGTAAGGTCCCGCCCCGCGCGGTCGAGCTCGAGTCGGCGACCGTCGCGTCCCCGATCTCCGGCCGCGAGGTCGAGCTGCCGGCGATGTGGAACCGGATGTTCGAGCCCCGGGTGCTGACCGACACCGGTCCGGATGGCTTCGAGCAGATCTCCGCCCTGCCCGGCGGTGAGTCACTCGAATGGTGCTACGGCTGCGGCAAGTGCGTGCCGGTCTGCCCGGTCGACCTGGTCGGGGAGTACGGGCCGCGCAAGCTGCACCGCAAGGTGCAGACCGGCATCGACCTGCTGACCGACGACGACCTGTGGCTCTGCACGACCTGCGGTAACTGCCTGCGGGTGTGCCCGAAGGAGGTCGACATGATCCAGATCATGCCGGCCGTGCGCGAGGCCGCTCTGACGCAGAGCGCACCGGTCCCGTCCGAGCTCCAGGACGTCTTCGAGAAGACTTTCCGCTACGGTAACGCCCTCGGCGAGAACGCACGCCGCCGGGCCCAGTGGACCAGGGGAGCCGGCGTTCCGGTCCGGATGCTGCCGAGCGACCCGGCACCGGTGGACGTGCTCTTCTACGTCGAGGACTACTGGAGCTACCACCCCCGCGGCCAGCAGGCGGCGCAGGCGTTCGCCCGGGTCGCGACCGCGCTGGGAGTGGACTTCGCGATACTCGGCCACGAGGAGAAGACGGTCGGTGACTCCCAGCGGCTGGCCGGCGAGCAAGGACTGTTCGACTCCCTGGTCGAGGACGTGACCGCGACCCTGGCGAAGTACGAGTTCACCCGGATCGTCACGCCGGACCCGCATGCCTTCAACGCGCTGGTCAAGGAGTACCCCAAGCGCGGGCACTCGTTCGACGTGCTGCACTACACCCAGCTGCTCGCGCCGCTGGCCGGCCAGATCACCTGGGCGCGGGAGCTGGACCTCAAGGCCACCTTCCACGACCCGTGCTATCTCGGCCGGCACAACGGCGAGTACGACGCACCGCGCACCCTGATCCATGCCATTCCCGGCGTCGAACTGGTCGAGATGGGCAGGTGCCGGGAGAACGGCTACTGCTGCGGTGGCGGAGGCGGCGGCATG
>DASWAA010000010.1:0-7224 GCA_036391385.1 Streptosporangiaceae bacterium | reverse complement strand
ACTGGCGAGGACGACCCTCGTCGCGGCCGCCAGCCAGAGCCTCGCCCTGCCAAGCTCACCGAACTCCTCGCCTGCCCGCGGCAGCACCCGGCAGGCGTCGTTGAACTTGTGATAGCGGCTGGCCAGGTCCTCCGCGTACCTTGCGACGCGGTGCGGCGCGCGCAACTCAGCCGCCGTCGCGACGACAGCGGGGAAGTCGGCAAGCGCCTGCAGCAGGGCGGTCTCCCGGTCATGGGTCAGCACGGCGGGATCGTAACCGGTGCCGAGCGTGCATCCGGCGCTGGCCGCGTTTCGCAGCAGGGAGCAGATCCGGGTATGGGCGTACTGCACCGAGTACACGGGGTTGTCGGTGCTGCGGCTGGCCCACAGGTCAAGGTCCAGGTCGATCGAGGAGTCCAGCGAGTACCTGGCCAGCGCGTAGCGAGCAGCGTCGACCCCGATGGCGGCGACGAGGTCATCGATGCCGACGTACGTCCCGGCGCGCTTCGACATCCGGACGGGCGCCCCGTCGCGCATCAGGTTCACAAGCTGGCCGATGAGGATCTCCAGCGTCTTGTCGGGATCGTCGCCGAAGCACGCGGCTATCGCGCGGAGCCTGCCGACGTAGCCGTGATGATCGGCACCGAGGACGATGAGCACCTTGTCGAATCCGCGGCTGCGCTTGTCCAGGTAGTAGGCGCTGTCGGCGGCGAAGTAGGTGTACTCGCCGCTGCTCCTGCGGTAGACGCGGTCCTTGTCGTCGCCGTAGCTGGTCGTGCGCACCCAGGTCGCTCCGTCCCGCTCGTAGACCTGACCGGCTTCGCGCAGCCTGGTGAGGGCTGCGCCGAGCGCGCCGGAGTCATGCAGGCCCTGCTCGGCGAAGTAGACGTCGAAGCATACGCCGAAGCCAGCCAGCGAGGCCTTGATCTCGGCGAACATCAGCGCCACGCCGCGGGCCCGGAAGACCGCGAGCGCCTGCGCATCAGGCAGGTGCGCCGCGTCCGGCTGAGCCGCGACGACGGCGCTGGCGATCTCGGTGACGTACTCGCCCGCGTAGCCGTCATCTGGGACTGGCTCACCCCGCGCGACTGCCCGCAGGGACCGGGCGAAGCGGTCGATCTGGGCTCCGGCGTCGTTGAAGTAGTACTCGGTGCCGACGTCTGCGCCAGTTGCTCGGAGCAGCCGGGCGAGAGCGTCGCCGACGGCGGCCCAGCGGACGCTGCCGACGTGGATCGGGCCGGTCGGGTTGGCCGAGACGAACTCAAGGTTGACCCGCTGGCCAGCCAGGCCAGCGCTTCTGCCGTACTCCGGGCCGAGTCCGACGATCTCGCCGGGAAGCGCTCCGGCGGTCGCGGCGGACAGCCAGATGTTCACGAAGCCAGGCCCGGCGACCTGGGCCTGGCCGATGGCCGCGTTCTGGGTGAGCCGGGACGCGATCCGCGCGGCCAGTTCCCGCGCGGGGAGCCCGGCCGGCCGGGCCAGTTGCAGCGCGATCGTGGTCGCGTAGTCACCGTGAGCCGGGTCCCTGGGCCGCTCGATCGGGACGGACACGGGCAGCGAGATGGCCACGCCGAGGCCGGCCGAGGCCTCACGAACGGCCACCCGGACCACATCGGCGAGCTGATCGGGGCTCACGTCGGCAGGCTAGCCACACCGATGTCGCCGTAGCCACTGATTTACCCGGCGGCGCGACCGGCGATTAGTCACAGGATCCCTGTCAGCCCGATGGCTCGTGCCATGATTGGTCGGCCAATAAGCGACTCGCTGCGCGAGTTCCTAAGAGGAGAATTCATGGCTATCGGCGTGTATATCAACCCCGAAGCACTGACTGCCGCCCACTACGACCAAGTCATCGCGGAACTAGAGGACGCAGGCGAGGGACGTCCGGCCGGCCGCACCCTGCATTGCGCCTTCGGCCCGGCCGACAAGCTGATGATCTTCGACATCTGGGACAGCCAGCAGGCATTCGAGGAATTCGGGAAGGTCCTCATGCCGCTTGTCGCGAAGACCGGTGTCGATCTCGGAGAGCCCGCCATCATGGAAATCCACAACATGACCTTCTGACGGGCAGGTCCGGTTCGCACCGCAGGGCCGCTTGGCAGCCGGCGGATGAGCCCGTCCGCTGACGAGCCCATCCGCCGGACATCACTGTGCCTCGTGCGCCGATGCGCGAGGCAGGTCCCTGATTCGATGCAGGTCCGGGATTGCCGGTAACTCGCGGATAATGCGCGGACCCGAACCAGAATCCTTAGTTGTTAATAGTGCCAACCAGAGTCTCATTTGTCAGGCGGAACGGCAGAACCTCCTTATAGGCTCGCGAAACGGTGCTCGCCACCTTCGTAGCGGTAGATCTCCGCGCCATCGATAAACGCGCGCTCGGCCCGGCTCAGTACGTCGAGCGGATCGCCTGACCAGATCACCAGGTCGGCGTCCTTGCCTGGCTCGATCGAGCCCAGCCGGTTATCGACGCCGACGATCCTGGCCGGATTGATCGTCAGCGCCCGCAGCGCGGTCTCCCGGTCCAGTCCGTCCTTGACTGCGAGCGCGGCCTGGTGGACGAGGAAGTTGATCGGCACGACCGGGTGGTCAGTCGTGATCGCGATCGTGACGCCCGCGCGGGCCAGCCGAGCGGGATTGACCATCGACCGGTTACGCAGCTCGACCTTGGACCGGCTGGTGAGCAAGGGCCCGATGACCACGGGAGTTCCCCGGGCGGCGATGATGTCGGCGAGCAGGTGCGCCTCGGTGCCGTGGTCGATCACCAGGTCGTAGCCGAACTCGTCCGCGATCCTGATCGCGGTCGCGATGTCGTCGGCACGGTGGCAGTGCTGCCGCCAGGGAATCTCCCGGCGAAGCACCATGCCGAGCGCCTCGAGCTTGAGATCACGGCCGACCGGGCCGCGCTCCCCTTCGGGCTTGCCCTGCTCGGCCTCGATCCTGGCCAGGTAGTTGCCGGCCTCGACCAATGCGCCACGGATCACCGCGGCGGTGCCCAGCCGGGTGCTCGGCGTCTTCTTCTGGTCGCTGTAGACGCGCTTGGGGTTCTCTCCGAGGGCGGACTTCATGCCGGACGGCGCCCGCAGCGCCATCTCGTCGACCGTGCGGCCCCAGCATTTCAGCGCCGCCGTCTGGCCGCCGATCGGGTTACCCGATCCGGGGTTGACGTTGACGGCGAGCACGCCGCCGATGATCGCGTCACGGAAGCCAAGGTCGGCCGGGTTGATCGCGTCGATGACCCGCACCTGTGCGGTCACGGGCTCGGTCAGCTCGTTGGTGTCCTGGCCAGCCCAGCCCTCGGCCTCCTCGCTGGCCCCGACGTGGGCATGCGCGTCGATGAAGCCGGGCAGGACCCACGATCCGGCCGCGTCGACGACCTGCGCGTCGGCGGGAACAGCCACCGAGTCACCCACGGCGGTGATCTTGCCCTTCTCGATCAGGACCGTGCCGCCGTGAATCTCCTCCCCCGAGATCGGGACCACCCGGCCCCGGACGATCGCCACCGTCGCGTCAGCCATCAGATCTCCTTGTTACCGGCCTGCCCTGGTCTGCGTTCTTGGCACATCGTGCCGTCAGCGCGGCTGCTTTCCCAGCACCAGCACGCCGGACGTGGCGAACATGCCGCCGTTGCCGACCACGACGCTGATCTCGGGGTCGGCCACCTGGGCGGCCGCCTCGCCCCTGACCTGCCTGACGGCCTCCTGGATGGCGAACATGCCGTACATCCCGGTATGGGTATACGACAGCCCCCCGCCATTGGTGTTCAGCGGCAGAGAGCCTCCTGGCTCGGTGTTGCCGTCCTCGATGAACGCCCCGGCCTCGCCCTTCTTGACGAAGCCCAGCGCCTCAAGACCGTAGATCGGGACGTGCGCGAAAGCGTCGTAGATCATCAGGTGCCGCACGTCGCCGGCCGTGATCCCGGCCTCGGCGAACGCGGCCTGCCCGGCCAGCCGGAACGCCTGCGACTCGGTGAAGTCGACCATCTGCGAGATCAGCGGAGTCTCCGACGACTCGCCCGTGCCAAGCACGTGCACGGCTGGCCTGGGGAAGTCGGCGGCGCGGTCGGCCGACGTGACGATCAGCGCACCGCCGCCGTCGGTGACCAGGCAGCATTCGAGCAGGTGGAACGGATAGGCGACCATGCGAGACGCCAGCACGTCCGCGACCGTGATCGGGTCGCGGAACATCGCTCTGGGGTTCATCGCCGCCCAGCGGCGCTGCGCCACCGCGACGTAGGCGAGCTGCTCGTGAGTGAGGCCGTAATCCTTCATGTAGCGCAGGACCGGGATGGTGAACGCGGTGGTCGGGCCGAAGACACCGTACGGCGCCTCGAACTGACCGGAAATCGATGACGGCGCCTGAGGGAAGCGCGTCGCGCCGACCCTGGACCGGCCGGACTCTCCGTGGGTGATCAGGACCGTGCTCGCGTGACCGGCCAGGATTGCCGCAGCCGCGTGCCGTACATGCAGCAGGAAGGAGGTGCCGCCGACGCCGGTGCCGTCCATCCAGCGAGGCTGGATGCCGAGCGCATGCGCGACCTGGACCGGTCCTGGCGCGCTCACCGTCGCGATCCCGTCGATGTCCTTGGTGCCGAGCCCGGCGTCTGCCAGGGCGTTCAGCGCCGCCTCGAGGTGCAGCGCAAGCGTGGAGTGGCCGGGCAGCTTGCCGACCTCGTCCGTCTCGGCCGCGCCGGCGATGATCACTCCGGGGCTACTCATCGCTCTTCCTGCGCCGGAGCGAAGATCGGCAGGCTCACGTCACCGCGCCGTTCGAAGGTCACCCGCAGCGGCATGTCGAGCACCAGGTCATCCGGCGTACTGGGCACCCCGGTCAGGTTGGTCATCATCCGCGGGCCCTCGGCCAGCTGGACGACGGCGATCGCGTACGGGCCCTCGTTCTCGAAACCAGGCGCTGGCCGGTGGTTGATCACGTAGGAGTACAGGGTCGCGCGGCCGCTCGCGGTGAACCACTCCACCCTGGCCGAGCCGCACTCAGGGCAGACCGGACGCGGGTAGAAGTAGGCCTGCTCGCACTCCAGGCAGCGCTGAATCCGCAGCTCGCCGGCGGCGCAGCCGTCCCAGAACGGCTGCGTCTCCGGTGTCGGGACGGGGACCGCCTTGGCTCGCGCGACTGGCTGCCCAGGCCCCGGGCTCATGCCTTCCGGCCGAGCGCCGGGCCGAACGAGCGCTCCACCTGGCTGGCCAGGCTGTCCGCGTCCCACGGCTGCGTCCCGATCAGCCGGATAACCGGCTCGGGGTTGCTGTAAAGAGCGATCTCGTAGCCAGAGGAGTGCACGATCCGGCCGGTGATCCAGCCCGACTGCTCGCTGGCCAGGTAGCCGACGATCGGCGCGACGTTGTCCGGCGACCACTCGTCCGCGGTCACCCTGGACCGGCGCCGCTGCGTCGGCACCGAGTCGGTCATCCTGGTCGCGGCGCCCGGCGAGATCGCGTTGACCGTGACGCCGTACTGAGCCAGCGAATTCGCGCAGGAGTAGGTCAGGCCGACGATGCCCATCTTCGCCGCGGCGTAGTTCGGCTGACCGGGCGCTCCGTGCAGGCCGGAGACCGAGGTGAAGTTGATGACGCGGTTCTGCGCGGACGGCTCGCGCAGCGAGCGCCAGTGGGCGGCGGCGAACTTGGTGGTGTTGAACGTGCCCTTGAGGTGGACCCGGATGACGTCGTCCCACTCCTGCTCGGTCATGTTGAACACCATCCGGTCCCGCAGGATGCCTGCCACGTTGACCAGGACGTCCAGGCGCCCGAAATCCTCGATCGCCGTCCGGATCAGCCCTTCGGCCGCCGCGTGATCTGAGATGTCGGCCCCGCTTGACACCGCCTTGCCGCCTGCGGCGCTGATCTCGGCAACGACCTCGGCGGCCGGGCCCGAGTCGGTACCCGATCCGTCCAGAGCGGCACCGAGGTCGTTGACGACCACGGATGCCCCCTCACGCGCCAGCAGGGTCGCCACCGACCTGCCGATACCCCGCCCGGCACCCGTTACGATCGCGACCCGCCCGTCCAGCCGCCCCATTCGCGCTCACCGGCCTTCCTGTGCTGTCCTACGCAGCGTCGGCTTACACCGCGCTGGTTTACACCGCGCTGCCTTACACCGCGCCGATCCAATTACTAGAATTCTCTTCTGGAATTACCTTCTGGTCGGCAACCTGGCACTGTCAAGGCGACGCTGTCAAGGAGGGTGTCGCAACGGGGGTGCGGCTGGCCGGGCCGGCCAGCCGCAGGATCGGAGTGGTGGAACGCGCATGGCGAGCGAGCTGACGAGCAAGCAGGCCGGCGGAGCCTGGCAGTGGGGGCGCACGAAGCAGACCCAGCGCGCCCTGCTGGACGCCGCTCGCGCCGTCTTCGCCGAGCAGGGATTCTCCAACGCCAGCATCGCTGACGTCGTCGAGCGGGCCGGCTCCAGCGTCGGCAGCCTCTACCACCACTTCGGCGGTAAGAGCGAGCTCTTCCTTGCGCTCTGGCAGGAGCACCAGGCCGCGCACGAGAAGGCCTCGAGCGAGGCGGTCGCACAGGCACGCAGGTCCGGCGAGTCGGACCCGACCGAGCTGTTCTGCGTGGGAGCGAGGGCCTTTCTCGACGGCAGCTGGCGACGACGCGACCTGGCGATGCTGTTCGTGTCGGGCGACGGGCCGCCCGGGTTCGAGCTGATGAAACGGCGGCGCGAGCGCGAGTGGATCAGCCAGAACGACGCGCTGCTGCGACTGGCGGACACCTCGCTCGACCGACTGTATGCCGCGATCCTGACCTCGGTGATCGGCGAGGGCGCACGCGAGGTCGCCACGTCGCGAACCCGCCGGCAGGCGAACATGGTCATCGACGCCGTCATCGAATACGCCCGCCGGATGATGGCGGGCGGCCCGTGGAAGACCGAACCGAGCGCCGCGGTACCGAGTGCCGGGTCGGCGACGGACATATTGTCGCCATGAGCGGTCCCGACGGCATCACGGGTTTCCGCGAGCGATACGGCAACGACGCCGACGCTGAGATCGCCAAGCGCGAGCAAGCCGCCCTAACGGGCATCCCGGCCACGCTGGCCGCCATCAAGGCTGCCGCCGAAGCGGACTGAGAACGCGCCCGGCAGGTCCCCGCACCCAGCCACCCCCGCACCCAGCCGGCCCGGACGCATCCCGCCACGCCCGCACCCAGCCGGCCCGAACGCATCCCGCCACGGACGCACCCAGCCGGCCCGGCGCGTCCATGATCGTGGACGCCTCTCAGAGCGTGGTCG
>DASWAA010000009.1:0-11638 GCA_036391385.1 Streptosporangiaceae bacterium | reverse complement strand
CCAGTCCGCGCGGCGGCGGCCGACGAGCTGCAGCCCAGCCGGCAGGCCCTGCGACGTGAACCCGGCGGGCACGCTGATCGCCGGCAGGCCCGTCGCCGAGATGAGGTAGGCCGACGCCATCCAGTCCAGGTACGTGCTCAGTGGCTGACCGTCGATCTCGTGCACCCAGTCCAGGCCGACCTCGAATGCGACTACCTGGGTGGCCGGGCAGGCGAGCACGTCGAAGTCCTCGAAGAAGGAGCTGACCCGCTCGGCGAGCCCGGACATCAGCCTGGTGGCGTGGCTGATGTCGGCCACGGTCAGCTCGAGCCCCCGCTCGACGTTCCACCGCACGTTCGGGCCTAGCTGGTCGGCATGGGCGGCGAGCAGCGGGCCGAAGGCCGTCGCGTAACGCAGCGCTCGCAGGGTCCGGAACCCCTCGTCGGCACCGGTCAGGTCCACAGTGGCATCGACGACGTCGCAGCCGAGGTCGGCGAGCACCTTCCTGGCCGGTGCCAGCACAGCGCGGACCTCGGGGTCGACCGGCAGCCCAAGGTCGGCGCTCCAGGCCACCCGGAGCCCGCGCAAGTCGCGGGCCAGCAGGTCGGTGACCTCGCCGGGATCGGTGAGCGCTGGCGCGGGCGCGTCCAGCGACAGCGGGACCCGGGGGTCGGGTCCGGACAGCACGGCGAGCAGCAGCGCGACGTCGGCCACGGTCCGGCCCATCGGGCCCTCGACGCCGAGCCAGTCGGCCACGTCGGAGACGGGCCAGGACGGAACCCGGCCGGGTGACGGGCGCATCCCGACCACGTTGCAGAAGCTCGCGGGGTTGCGCAGCGACCCGCCAAGGTCGCTGCCGTCCGCCAGCGCGACCATCCGCGCGGCCAGCGCCGCCGCCGCGCCGCCGCTGCTGCCCCCTGCGCTGCGGCTGGGGTCGTACGGGTTCCTGGTGGCACCGAAGACCCGGTTCACCGTGTGCGAGCCGGCCCCGAACTCCGGGGTGTTTGTCTTGCCCAGGCTGATCGCCCCCGCGGCGGCCATCCGCGCGACGATGAGCGCGTCGCGGTCGGGCACGTGCCCGGCGAACAGCGGCGACCCGTAGGTCGTGCGCACCCCGGCCGTGTCTGCGAGGTCCTTGTGCGCGACAGGAAGCCCGTGCAGCAGCCCGGTGAGCTCGCCATGGGCGAGTGCCTCGTCGGCGGCGGCCGCCTTCGCCAGCGCCTGGTCGAAGGTCCTGGTCACCATCGCGTTGACGACCAGATCGGCGGATTCCACCCGGTCGATATGCGCGGCGACAATCTCCCGGGCCGACACCTCGCGGCCGCGGAGCATCCTGGCCAGGGTCAGCGCGTCGTTCGCGCACAGGTCAGCCGCCGGCTCAGCCATTTCAGATCCTCGCCTAGTTCAGACGACGCTCGGCCGCCCAGCGGGTCAGCTGATGGCGGGTGGACAGCTGCAGCTTACGCAGCACCGAGGACACGTGCGTCTCGACGGTCTTGGCCGAGATGAACAGCTCTCGCGCGATCTCCTTGTAGGTGTAGCCGCGCGCGATCAGCCGCAGCACTTCGCGCTCGCGCGGCGTGAGCTGGTCAAGCTCGGCATCGAACGAAGGGCTCACCCGCTGGTCGGGCTGCGCCATGGCGAAGGCATCGAGGACGAACCCCGCAAGCCTCGGCGAGAAGACCGCGTCACCCGCCGCGACGCGGCGAATCGCGTCCACGAGTTCGGCACCGGAGATCGTCTTGGTGACATAACCACGCGCGCCCGCCCTGATCACCGCGATGACGTCCTCAGGCGCGTCGGAGGCCGACAAGGCGAGGAACCGTACTCCCGGGTGCTCTCTCGTTATCGCCGCGACCACGTCCTGCCCGCCGCCGCCGGGCAGGTGAACGTCGAGCAGCACCACGTCGGGCTGGTGCTCGGCGATCCCGGTGATCGCCGGCTGGACGTCATCAGCCTCGCCGACGACTTCCACCTCGTCGCCAAGCTCCGAGCGGACGCCCGAGCGGAACAGGCCATGGTCGTCGACGATGAACACAGTCGGCCTAGTGCCGGCGTCCGTGCCAGCGGCGGTCATGTCGCCCGGCTCGGCTCACGCTGATCGGAGTGGCGCGGCATCGTCAGGGACACCTCGGTACCCTCCCCTGGCGCACTGCGGATCGCCGTTGAGCCGCCGTGCCGGGCCATCCTCGCCCGGATCGATTCGGCGAGGCCCTTGCGGTCAGCGCAGACCGCGTCGGGGTCGAAGCCGCGGCCGCGGTCCCGGACGAAGACCGACACCGAGCCTGGTTCGACCTCGGCGAAGATAGACACCGATCGAGCGCCCGACCACTTGGCCGCGTTGACTGTCGCCTCCCGGGCCGCGGCGAGCAGGGCTGCCAGGTCGTCGTCGAGCGGGCAGTCGCCCACGGTGACGGCTTCTACCACGATGCCGTGCTGTGCCTCCGCGTCCTGCTGGATCAGCCGGACTCCGGCGGCCAGGGTCGTGGCCAGGCCGTCCATCGAGCCGGGCGCCCGGCCGTCGAAGAGCCAGGAGCGCAGCTCGCGTTCGGACGCCCTGGCGAGCTGTACCACCTGCTGGGGGTCATCGGCCCGGCGCTGGATCAGGGCGAGGGTCTGCAGCACCGAGTCGTGCACCCGGCTCGCCATCTCGGCGCGCTCCTCGGCGCGGACCCTGGCCTGGCGCTCGTCCATCAGATCGCGCAGGATGCGCAGCCACCAGGGCCCGAGCAGCACCACAATGGCCGCGATCAGCAGGACCAGGCCTCCGAGCGGCCGCAGCAGCATCCGGCTCGTGTGCCCGGTCAGCAGCGTGATCAGCCCGGCGACGAGCAGAGCGCCGGCGACCAGCATCCGCAGCCGGATCCCGGCGCCGCCGTTGCCGGTGCTGTCGCCGATCAGCGGTTCGGCCAGATGGCGCAGCAGCGCCTGCTCGTCGGGCGGCGCGTTCCTGACGATCAGGACCAGGCCAGCGACGGCGATGACCGGCGGCCAGGACAGGGAGCTCAGCCAGCCGATGCCCAGGACCGACGAGATCAGCAGCGCCAGCGCCAGCATGGACGCCGCGCCAGCGGCGAGCGCGATCCCGCGGCGGTCGGACAGCGCCTTGCTCGCGATCGCCGTGTCCGCACCGACCGCGGGCAGGAACAGCCAGGCGAGCACGTAGGCTGCCGCCCCGAAGCCGCTGACGAGCGCGGTGACCACGAAGATGAGCCGCACGGTTGTGACGCTCATGCCCGTGCGGGCCGAAATGCCAGCAGCCACGCCGCCCGCGATGCGCCCCGACTGCTGGCGGCGCAGCGGGCCGCCCCGCTGCCAGTCACCGTGCCATCGAGCCTGCCAGCGCTGATGACGGCGAGCACGCCGGCTGGCCGCCCAGCTCATCTGCCAGGCGGGCTCGCTCTCATGCTGCCCGGCGCACCAGGGCGGTACGCAGCCCGGCGCGGCGCCCTCGCCTCGTTCATCCACGCATCCATCATCGCGCCACTTGCCCTATGCGGCCATCCGGGCGGTCCCTGGATCCTGCGCGGCCACGATCAGGGTTCGATGAGGGTTCTTCCCGATGGCCCGAAGCCAGGCTGCCGCACAGGCTAGAGCCATGAATACAACAGCTCCCAGCCCGCAGTCCGACATCACGACCCGACCACAGCAGCTCTACCGTCCTGTTGAGGACCGGATGCTCGCCGGAGTGGCCGCCGGCATCGCCCGCTACCTGGGCGCCGACGTCACCCTCGTACGGGTCGTCCTCGCCGTCCTCGCGCTCGTCGGCGGTGCGGGCGTACCGGTCTACCTGGCCGGCTGGCTGCTCATCCCCGAGGAGGGCGCGCAGCAGTCCATCGCGGGCGAGCTGCTCAGCTCCTTCGAGAACCGCTCACGCTGAACGCGAGTCTGGAGGAATACGCCGATGTCAGCACCATGCAGCCCGCCGTGGACAGCCCGATACAACTCGCGCCGCCGCGACTTCGCCGAACCCGGCATGCGCGTCTCCGACGCCGACCGGGCCGACGTGTCCGACCGGCTGTCCAGGCACTACGCGGACGGCAGGCTCGACCAGTCCGAGTTCGACGAGCGGATCGGCAGGGCGATGAACGCCAAGACGCACGGTGACTTCACCGGGCTATTCGCAGACCTGCCCGACCTGCCGGACGAGTCCGGGCCGCAGCCCACGCAGGCACCGGGTCAGGTCAGGCCGCGCCGGTCCCGCGGTACGTTCCGTCAGCTCCTGCTGCTGGCCCTGATCGTGGTGGCCGCGATCGCCATCAGCCACGCGATCGTGCACTCCTTCTTCCCGTGGCTGCTGATCGCGCTGCTGGCCTTCCTGTGGCTGCGCGGGCCTCGCCACCGGCGACGGATCTAGATCGGCCCGCGCCACGACAGCCAGGCGGGGCGCGGGAGCCAAGGCTGGCGCGCACGGAAATCCCGGCTAAGTTGACCGCATGCGGGTTGTGATCGTCGGTGCCGGCTTCGCCGGGCTGGCAGCCGCGGACCGGATCGCGGCGGCGGGCCACGAGGTCGTGGCGATCGAGGCCAGGGACAGAGTCGGCGGCCGGGTGTGGTCGCACGAGCTCGTGCCCGGCGATCCTGCGACGGTCATCGAGCGCGGAGCCGAGTTCGTGCTGGACGGCTACGACGTCATGCGCGGGATCCTGTCCGATCTCGGCCTGGTGCTCGCCGATACCACGATGTCCTACTACGAGCGCGAGCCACGTGGTGGTGACCCGACGACGGCCGCCGCCATGGCCCGCTGCGCCGGAGCCCTCACGCGGGCCGCGGCGAGCGCGCCAGCGGGCACGTCCCTCGCCGAGGTGGCGTCGTCGCTCCGCGACGATCCGGCGGCAACCGCCGCGCTCGTCTCCCGGATCAGCGCCACGCACGGCATGGCACCAGACTCCCTGGCCGCAGCCTCCGTCACGGGAATCGCGGCGGAGGCGTCCCGGCGGCCGTCCTGGCGGGTCGCGGGCGGGAACTCCCAGCTCGCGCGCGGACTGGCCAGGCGACTGGGCTCGGCGGTTCGGCTCCGCTGCCCGGCACGCTCGATCGAGCAAGACGCCGACGGGGTGCGCGTGCGCACCGACGACGGTGAGGTGACCGGCGATGCGGCGGTCGTCGCGATTCCGATGGCGGTGCTGCGGGACCTGCCGTTCTCGCCGCGGCTGTCAGACGAGCGGCTGGCCGCGTGGCGGCGGGCCGGACTCGGGCACAACGCCAAGCTGCATCTGCCGCTGCGAGCGCCGGCTCCGGCGTCGGCCGTGCAGAGCGTCCCAGGACGATTCTGGACCTGGACGGCGACGGACGGGTCAGGTCAGGTTCAGCCCGTGCTGCACGCCTTCGGCGGCACGGAGCACGGACTGGCGGCGCTGAAAGTGGCTGAGGGTCCGTCCTTCTGGGCACGTCAGGCGGCCGCGCTGCGCCCGGACCTGGCGCTCGACCTGGACCTGGCACTGCTGACGACCTGGAACGACGACCCGTGGGCCAGGGAGTCCTACTCGGCGCATACAACGGCCGTGGCGGCCGGCGACGAGGACCTGATCCGCGCTCCCGCTGGCCGCCTGCACTTCGCCGGCGAGCACACCGCGGGCGAGTGGTCCGGGCTGATGGAGGGTGCGCTGCGCTCCGGCATCAGGGCGGCCGATGAGGTACTCGCGCTAGTGCGCTGATTCCACGTCCGTGCGGCGCACGGCCTGCCTGCTGACAGCTCGTCCGGCGAAGAAGATCGGAACGCTGGTGTAGACCGGCTGCTCGCGGGCGAGCGCTCCTGTGGCCGGTGGCTCGTCGGCGATCTCCAGCCTGAATCCGCTGGCCGCCAGCGCGTTGAGGTAAGTGCTCACGGTGCGGTGGTGGTTGCCCGCCCGGCGGACTCCGGCCGGGTTCGCCGACCGCCAGAACCGCTCGGTGAGATAGTCGCCGATCGTCCGCGCTGGCCTCCCGTCCGGCCCGGCCACCGTGCTTGCCCAGGGCGCGAGGAAGCAGGGATGGCCGATCACGAAGACGAACGCCCCGCCCGGCCTGAGCACCCGCGCGACCGCTGCCAGTGTCGCCGCCAGATCGGGAATGTCCATCAGGCCAAGCTGGCAGGTCACCAGGTCGAACGATGCATCAGGCAGGCTAGCGAGCTCCTGGGCGTCGTCGACCAGGTAGCTGATCCCCAGCGGACCGTTCGCCTCATGCCTCCGGGCAAGCTCGATCATCTCCGGGGTGACGTCCACGCCCGTCACCGAGGCGGCGCCAGCACGGGCCAGGGCGCGAGCGGCAAGTCCCTGGCCGCAGGCGAGGTCGAGCACCCGCAGTCCGCGCAGCTCGGGAACCAGCCGCATCGTCACGGTCACCGCGAGCTCATGCGGGCCGCTGCCCGCACCGAGCAGCCCGTCATACCAGGCCGCGATCTCTGGCCAACTCGCTGGTGCACCAGGCTCGGCGGTCATCGGTCGCCCCCGCCCGCGTTCCCGGGTCAGATGCGGTTAGCTCTGACTGTGCTGAGATCGTCGAACTCGCCAGCCTGGATGCCGAGCACGAAGGTGCGGAACTCCTCGACGCTGAACGACAGCACGCAACCGCTCGGATCCTTGGAGTCCCGGAGCAGCACCGCGCCGTCCCGCTCGGTCACTTCCACACACTCTCCGGCGGTACAGAAGCTAGCCCGGCGCCATTCCTGCTCTTGGCCGATCCCGTCTGACGGCATGTAGCTGATCCCATTCTCGATGACGGATAGCACCAGACATCCGTCCGTTAGGGCTCGTTAACTACATTATCCCCAGTCAGGCCAGTATTTATTCCCAGGCCACCGGGGCCAACTTCTGCCCGCAGTGGCATCAGGGAACGCAGAGATCATCGAACTCGCCCGCCTGGATGCCGATGACAAAGGCGCGGAACTCATCGACGGTGTAACTCAGCACGTTCCCGCTAGGGTCCTTGGAGTCCCGCAGGACAACCATGCCGCCCCGCAAGGCCACTTCGACACACTCTGCGGTGCCGCAGAAGCTAGCCTTGCGCCAGTTTTCAGCACCGCTCTCATTGCTTACGATGCTTGTACCATTTGATGGCATATAGATTCTTTCTTTGTGCTGACATATCGGGTCAGTCTGCGTCAGCCAGCACCGCCAGTGGCGTTGAAGGCGACGGGAACCGCGCGGATAGGCCGGCACAGCACAGATCGACGACCTCTAACCAGCAGAAGGGTAGCGAGTCCGCTGCCTGTAGTCGGCAATCTTCTGATCAACAATCACTCGTGTTTCCTCCGGCGTCGCCGCTATGTCCAGCAGAGCGCTGAATACGGAGATATAGGTCCAAATATCTCCTGGCTCGTCGAGATAGCGGTCTCCGCTGTCGAGCTCTATGTAGACGACGTCAGGAATGGCCGATCGCTCAAACCTCAAGACGATGAACTTGGCGTTGAGAGTCGGCGGGAGGCCCGCGTCGAAGGGGATCACCCTGAAGCTCACGTTGGGCAGCCGGGAAACCTGCTGCACCTTCTCCATCTGGGCAAGCATGATCGCCGGGCTCCCCACGACGCGATGCAGCACCGACTCGTCAACCACCGCGTCGAAGCGCGGCGGGTCTTCTGAGGTAAGGATCCGCTGCCTGGTAATACGCCCCTTCACTCGCTGCCCGACAGCCTCGGGGGCCATGTCAGGCGCCACCGTGCGCAGGACCGCCTGCGCGTAGTCGGCGGTCTGCAACAGGCCGGGGATAACGTGGACGCCATAGTCGCTGATCGAGGCCGCTTCCGCCTCCAGGCCGATGTAGGTCGAGTACGGCAGGTTCAGCGACTGCCACCATCCCCGCTGTCTGCCCTCGCTCGCGAGCGCCATCATGCGCTCGCCCTGCTCGTCGTCGATCCCGTAGAGCTCGCACAGGTCGCGGATGTCTCGCGCGCTGGCTCCCCGATGGCCGGTCTCCATCCTGCTCACCTTGGACGGCGAGCACAGGAGTTGCTGAGCGACGTACTCCACTGTCCAGTCGCGCTCAGTCCTGAGCGCCCTGAGTAGCACTCCGAGCTCTCGGCGGCGGGCCGTCGGATTCTGAGCGCTCGTCATCGCAGTCACGCACCCCTCGGCACCATCAGCCGCATCACTCGTCACAGGGCGGCCCTAGCAGGAGCCTATAGCAAAAATGGCACTTGCCAATGGCTCTTGCCAAAGAGACTATTGAACCAGAAAGTCACGCAGCGACCACGACCGGCCCACGGTAGGTGATCATCTGCTGGCGATAGCCGCCGCCGGCAAAGACGCAGGCGACGGAGAGGAGGTGGACCTGGCTAACCACTTCTCAGTAAGCGCCCGCTGGGCCAAACCAGGATAGACAGCAGTACCCAAGAAGACGGGCCTGACGGACTGAGCGCATAGCGCGAGGACCCTGAAGATCCGCCACATGAAGCACGGCCGATGTTGGCGCACCGGCCGTGCCAAGTCACACCGAGCCCGCCGCGGTCAGGTAGCAGGTCAGCGCTGAGGATCATGTTACCGGGCTGATGACGGAATGCAACGCACCGTCATGACCAGCCCGTTTTCCAGCTCCCAGCCTGGCCCGCATGGAAATGCGAGAGGAGGGAGAGCATGCAAGGGTCGGGTCAGGATTCCCAGGTCATCCAGTTGGCGATCGTGCTGGCGATAGCCGCCATCGTGTTCCGGCGCGCACTGCTGCGGCTAGCGCTGGCGATCGTCGCGGTCGTCGCGCTAGTCCTGCTGAGTTCAGGCGCAGTAGTGCTCTTCAAGGACTTCTTCCACTAGCGGAGCGGACCTGCCGGTCGGTAGCACGGGGCAGCGGAGCTGCCTGAGGCCGACCGGCAGCGCTACCACCGAGGGCGCCGGGAGCTGGTCATCGCCCCGGACGCCAGCAGCCAGTCAGGGACAGCAGCGAATCAGACTCCGACCGCCTGCTCAGCTGGCACGTCCGCGGCCAGGGTCGCGGGCTCGGCAGGCGCGGCAGGGGGGACCCGGTCGGCCGCGGTCTTCGGCTCGTGCCGTACGTCGCCGGGCTGTCCCATCGTCCGCCGCCAGCTGGCGAACTCCAGCACGATGCCGTCGGGGTCCTGGAAATAGAACGACCGGACGAAGACGCCGGGATGCAGCTCGGCGGCTACCCCGGCCTCGCTGTCGTCATGGTCAAGGATCGGGCTGACCTTGACGCCCCTGGCCTTGAGCTTGGCCCGGTACTCGAGGAACTTCTCCTCGGGGACGTCGAACGCGATGTGGTTCATCGAACCGACCGCGCTCTTCCACTCGCCGACACCAGGCACCGCAACCGGCGCGGAGACGCCCGGCACCGGGTCAGGAGCATCGGGGAACCAGAAGAACGCCAGCGCGTTGCGGCCGCCCATGTCGAAGAAGAAGTGCTGGCCCGAGCCGAACGGCAGGTCGATCGTCTTGATCAGGCGCATCCCGAGCACCTCGGTGTAGAACTCCACCGTGCGCTTCATGTCCGAGCAGACCAACGCCAGGTGGTTGACACCGCCGAGGTCGAACTCCTCGTTACGCCACTCCAAGTCCGGCCTCCTCATCTCGGGCCCTGGTGCGGGCCGCGTTACTAAATCTAAACTCAGTTTCACGTGACCGCCAGGCGCGGTGGAGCCGGGAGCGGAGGACGCACCGCGGATGAGCGAGATCGTCAGGGAGTTCGTCGGACTGCCGTCGCCGGTGGTCGGCCGGGCCGGCGCCGGCGGCCATCCATGCCAGGGCATTTATCACCGGCCCGCGGGGGCCCGGCCGAGGACGGCGTTCATCGCTACCCACTACAACGTGGACTTCTCCGAGCACTACCTGGCCTCTTTCATGGCCGAGCGCGGCTACGGATTCCTGGGCTGGAACACGCGCTTTCGCGGGAACGAGGCGCACTTCCTGCTCGACCACGCCCTCGCCGAGATCGGGGTAGGCGTCCGCTGGCTGCGCGAGCAGGCGGGAGCCGAGCGCGTCGTTCTGCTCGGCAACTCCGGCGGCGGCTCCCTCATGGCGGCCTACCAGTCGCAGGCGATCGAGCCAAGCGTGCTGCCGACCGCCGACCTGAAGCCGCTGGCCGCTATCGAGGACCTGCCGCGTGGCGACCTCTTCATCGCACTGGCCGCCCACTCCGGTCGGCCCGAGGTGCTGACGAACTGGCTCGACCCGTCGGTCACCGACGAGACCGACCCGCTGTCGGTCGACCGGGCGCTGGACCCGTTCAGCCCGGAGAACGGCCCGCCGTACAGCGCCGAGTTCCAGCAGCGGTACCGGGCCGCGCAGCGGGCCCGCAACGAGCGCATCACGGACTGGGCGCTCGGGCAGCTGGCCGCCTTCAGCGGGACCAGGGCCAGGGACAGGCTGTTCACGCTGTCGCGCACCTGGGCGGACCTGCGGATGATCGACCCGGCCATCGAGCCGTCCGACCGGCGGCCGAACTGGTGCTACCTCGGCGAGCCGGTCAGGGCCAACTACGGCATCTTCGGCGTCGGGACGGTGAGCTCGCTGCGGACCTGGCTGTCGATGTGGAGCCTGCGCACGTCGCAGTGCAGCGCAGCGCCGCACCTGGCCCGGATCACCGTGCCGTCGCTGGTCGTGCACGCGACCGCGGATGCCTGCGTCTACGACAGCGACGCCCGGGCGCTGCTGTACGCGCTCGGCTCGGCCGACAAGAAGCTGGAGTTGATCAAGGCCGACCACTACCTGCTGGAACCGGCCGGTGCCAGAACCCAGGCCGCCGACCTGATCGCCGCCTGGGTCGCCGGTCGCTGCTAGTCGAGGCGCGAGGCGGGCAGCAGGCAGTACCGGGAATTGAGCCAGTTTACAGGCCCGCGTCGAGGTGCTCCTTAGCTCGCGCCATCTCTGCCCGGTATCGCCGCCTTGTCCGGGCAAGATTCAGCCCTACATAAATGAGGCTCAGCGGGATCGCCAGCAATACATGGTGGGGCCGTGTCGCGAATGCGACCATGCAAAAGACAGAGGGCGCTCCAATGATGATGCCGAAAGAAGATTCAAGGACCAGCCCGCTGTCGGCGCGCGCTCTCAGACCATCAGACGTCAGCGGCGGGTTCACACTGGGCGCGCCGGCGGCGGGATCGTCGTCTTCGCGGGCATACCGCAATGGGGCGTCATCTGGTGGCTGCTTCAAGTCCATCGACTGGAAGAGCGCGGGATCTGCAATGACTATGCTGTCGCGGGTGGTCCGGGTCCCATCCAGGACCAAGTCGGTTGGTACGCCTTCGGAGAACCACCGATAGTCATGTCGGCTTGCCGGGTCCTCGTACCAACCCTGCCTACGCTTAGTCACTAGATATACCTCAGCGTATAGAATCTCATGGCACAGCGAAGATCGGAATCTGTTCGCCATTCTGCCTGCCTGCGACGTCAGATCCAATGAACTATCGGGTGGCAGGCGGATCGCCGCTAGGCAGGCAGGCGAGTGCGGCCTGCAGGGTAGCCTCGTCTGCCATGAGCGAGGGAAAGCGCGTACTGGTGACCGGCGGGGCCGGCTTCGTGGGGGCCACCCTGGTCCGTCAGCTGGTCGGGCGGGGGCACACCGTCCGGGTCCTGGACGACTACTCCACCGGTCACCCGTCGCACCTGGCCGGCGTCGACGCCGAGCTGGTCGAGGGCGACATCAGGGACGAGGCGACGCTGGACAAGGCGATGGCCGGGCTGGACTCGGTCATCCACCTCGCGGCGGCCGGCTCGGTGATCAAGTCCATCGA
>DASWAA010000008.1:0-13834 GCA_036391385.1 Streptosporangiaceae bacterium | reverse complement strand
GCGACGTGGCACGATCCTGCGGGTGACCAGCAGCACCGTCGAGGCGCAGCACCTGCGTGACCTCGCGCGTCTGCGCCGCGTCCGCGACCGGATCGACCGGGAGTACGCGCAGCCGCTGGACGTGGAGGCGCTCGCGCGCGGCGCGCACATGTCCGCCGGGCACCTCAGCCGCGAGTTCCGTCGCGCCTACGGCGAGTCGCCGTACGGCTATCTCATGACGCGGCGCATCGAGCGCGCGATGGCGCTGCTGCGTCGTGGCGACCTCAGCGTCACCGAGGTCTGCTTCGCGGTCGGCTGCGCGTCGCTGGGCACCTTCAGCACTCGCTTCACCGAACTGGTCGGCGTGCCGCCCAGCCTCTACCGGAGCCAGGCAGCCGGCGCGACGGCGGGGATGCCGCCGTGCGTGGCGAAACAGGTGACCAGACCGGTCAGGAATCGAGAAGCGCGAGTCACCGAGCCGCGGCTAGCCTGACCGTCATCGGCCGAGAGGTCCGAAACGACGCCGGACAGCGGCTGGATGCGCCGGACCACCCGTCGGCCAGGCTCGGCAAGACCTACCTGGTCGATGCGACCAACTACCTCAGGAGTGACCATGACAGGCTCTTCCACGCTGGGAATCAAGACCGTGCTACATCCCGTGTCCGACCTGGCGACGGCAAAGGCGGTGTACACCGCTCTGCTCGGCGTCGCGCCGCAGGCCGACGCGTCCTACTACGTCGGCTTCGAGGCCGAGGGCCAGCACATCGGGCTGGTGCCGGGCGGCGGGCCGCAGGGCATGACCTCGCCGGTGGCCTACTGGCACGTGCCAGACATCGAGGCGAAGCTGGCCGAGGTGACCGCCGCCGGTGCCACCCTGAAGGAGCCCGTCCGCGATGTCGGCGGCGGCCGCCTGGTGGCGACAGTCACCGACCCCGATGGCAACGTCCTCGGACTGCTTCAGGACCGGTGAGCGGAGGATGGCCACGAGCACGGACGGCCAGTCGACTGCGCCGCACGGAGCCGGCAGCCACGATCTGATCCGCGTGCACGGCGCGCGCGAGAACAACCTCAAGGACGTCAGCGTCGAGATCCCGAAGCGCCGGCTGACGGTCTTCACCGGTGTCTCCGGATCGGGCAAGAGCTCGCTGGTATTCGACACGATCGCGGCGGAGTCGCAGCGGCTGATCAACGAGACTTACAGCGCCTTCGTGCAGGGCTTCATGCCGACCCTGGCGCGGCCCGAGGTCGACGTACTCGAAGGGCTGACGACCGCGATCATCGTCGACCAGCAGCGGATGGGCGCCGACCCTCGCTCCACGGTCGGCACCGCCACCGACGCCAACGCCCTGCTGCGCATCCTCTTCAGCCGGCTCGGGAAGCCGCACGTCGGTTCGCCCAACGCGTTCTCCTTCAACGTCCCCTCGGTCCGGGCCAGCGGTGCGATCACGATCGAACGCGGTGACCGCAAGACCGTGAGAGCGACCTTTACCCGCACCGGCGGCATGTGCCCGCGCTGCGAAGGCCGGGGCACGGTCTCCGATATCGACCTGACCCAGCTTTTCGACGACTCCAAGTCCCTGGCCGATGGCGCGATCACCGTCCCCGGCTACAAGGCCGGCGGCTGGAACTACCGGCTCTACAGTGCGTCGGGCTTCTACGACCCGGACAAGCCGATCCGCGACTACACCGAGACCGAGCTGCACGACTTCCTCCATCGCGAGCCGACCAGGATGAAGATCGCGGGCATCAACATGACCTATGAGGGACTGATCCCCCGGGTCCAGAAGTCGATGCTCTCCAAGGAGAAGCAGGCGATGCAGCCGCACATCCGTGCCTTCGTGGAGCGGGCGGTCACCTTCACCGCGTGCCCGGACTGCGGCGGCACCCGGCTCAGCGAGGCCGCCCGGTCCTCGCGGATCAAGGGAATCAGCATCGCCGACGCCTGCGCGATGCAGATCAGCGACCTGGCCGAATGGGTCCGCGGCGTCGACGAGCCGTCGTTCGCGCCGCTGCTCGCTGCGCTGAGGCAGATCCTCGACTCGTTCGCGGAGATCGGGCTGGGCTACCTCTCGCTCGACCGGCCGTCTGGCACGCTGTCGGGCGGCGAGGCGCAGCGTGTCAAGATGATCCGTCAGCTCGGCTCCTCGCTCACCGACGTCACCTACGTCTTCGACGAGCCCACCGCGGGCCTGCACCCCCATGACGTCCAGCGGATGAACGACCTGCTGCTGCGGCTGCGGGACAAGGGCAACACGGTGCTCGTCGTGGAGCACGAGCCGGAGACGATCGCGATCGCCGACCACGTCGTCGATCTCGGCCCCGGCGCCGGCACCGCGGGCGGTACCGTCTGCTTCGAGGGCACCGTCGACGGCCTTCGGGCGAGCGGCACCCTCACCGGCCGTCATCTCGGCGACCGGGCCGCCGTCAAGGAGAAGGTGCGGACGCCGTCTGGCACGCTGGAGATCCGCGGCGCGACGACGCACAACCTGCGTGACGTCGACGTCGACATCCCGCTCGGGGTACTTGTCGTCGTCACCGGCGTCGCCGGCTCGGGCAAGAGCTCGCTCGTGTTCGGTTCGATCCCCGCCGGAGCGGGCGTTGTGTCGATCGACCAGGGCGTGATCCGCGGCTCGCGGCGGAGCAATCCGGCGACCTACACCGGGCTGCTCGACCCGATCCGCGCTGCGTTCGCGAAGGCTAACGGCGTGAAGCCGGCGCTGTTCAGTGCCAACTCCGAGGGCGCCTGCCCGAACTGCAACGGCGCCGGCGTCACTTACACCGACCTGGCGATCATGACCAGCGTCGCCACCACCTGCGAGGAGTGCGAGGGCAAGCGGTTCGAGGCATCGGTGCTCGACTACCACCTCGGCGGCCGCGACATCAGCGAGGTGCTGGCGATGTCGGTGACCGAGGCGGAGGAGTTCTTCGGCGCCGGCGAGGCGCGCACGCCGGCCGCGCATTCCATCCTCGGCAGGCTCGCCGACGTCGGGCTCGGCTACCTGAACATCGGCCAGCCACTCACCACGCTGTCCGGCGGCGAACGGCAGCGGCTCAAGCTGGCCACCCACATGGCTGAGAAAGGCGGCGTCTACGTCCTCGACGAGCCGACCACCGGCCTGCATCTTGCCGACGTCGAGCAACTGCTTGGCCTGCTCGACCGGCTCGTAGATTCCGGCAAGTCGGTCATCGTCATCGAGCACCACCAGGCGGTCATGGCCCACGCCGACTGGATCATTGACCTCGGCCCGGGCGCCGGCCATGACGGCGGCCGGATCGTCTTCGAGGGCACGCCAGCCGACCTCGCGGCAGCCCGCTCCACCCTTACCGGCGAGCACCTCGCGGCCTACGTCGGCACCTGCTAGCGATCAAGGATCGATCCTCGGGGCTTAGGCGCCGTCGCTGGCAAGGTGCGGGGGGAGGAACCGGACCTGGGTAGGGTTGCCGGGGCCGAACACGACCGCGGCGGTCTCGCCGATCTCCCGGGGGGCACCGTCGCCGAACCCGCCATCGAGCATGAGGGCGAGTTCGGCGTCGAACGCCTCGCCGTTATCTGGCTCCACTCGCATGCCGATCGTCCACATGGCCTGGCCGTACTGCTCGCCGCCGAAGGTGACCGAAGTGATCGTTGCCCGGCCGCGGGAACCGGTCCGGGCGAGTTCGGCGGCGTCGCTGTAGTGCTGCGCGCCGGTGATGAAGTTTGTCGGCGGGACGGTGAAAGGCGCCGTCGCAGCCGTAACTGCCTTGTCTTTCCCACGGTTCCACAGCGGCATGGTCGGACCGGTTCCTTTCGGTGATTCCCGCAATAGCGTGCTCGAATGGTATCCCCTGATCGCGCGTTCATGGCGCCCGGCGGCGCGCGGGCTGTGCTGGGCTGGTCCGCAGCTAGCGACAAGGATCGCCAGGCAACCTCACCCCTGCGATCCCTCGGCTGGGGGAAGCCGGACGGCCCGCCAGTTCCTATTGTCGCGATCACGGCGGATGTGCGATTCAGCACCGATGGCTGAACGGGCCGGGATCGGGCAGGGAAAGGTGTGTCGTGACCGCAGACCAGCAGTCCGTGGAAAACGTCAGCAGCCGACCGCTTGCCGCGTTCATCCATATCACGCAGGACGCGGTGCGACGGGAACTGGACGCCGCTGAGCCTGAGCTTGGTTACGCCGGGATCGCGCGCTTGAGCGGGCATCTCGCGGCGATGTGGCGAGCGGTCTATCCCGCTGCGGACGGTCAGCTAGGCGCGGACGGGCCGCTGCGGGCCGTCTGCCTCGCCCGCGCACGCGAGGTCGAGTGGACGCTCCGGTTGCTCGAATGCCAGCTCTCCGGCGAGGCATCGGCCGCCGGCCTGCCGTTAACAGCCGTTTACGCGCGGCTAGTTCAGCATCTCGACATCTACCGGTCGGCAGAGCAGGCGCTGGTCACCTGGGTGGAAGATCAGCTGGCGGCCGAGGGCCGGGAACAGCTGGCGGGCGAATACCGGCGGGCGCTTACCCGCGCGCCAACTCGTCCGCACCCGCGGTGCCCCCGCTCCGGCCCGCTGTGCCGGGTCGCGTTCTGGCTGCACAGCTGCTGGGACCGGCTGCTCGACACGGTCGACGCGCGGCCGGGGGCTGGCCGCGACTTCCTGCCGTTCGTTGAGCGGTCCTGAGACGGGGTTCGCCCGCTAGCACGCGACGCTGTCATTCGACTTGAGTAGCGAGGATTGTTGCCTAAAGTGCCTGGTGGTAGCGTGCCATCCACCACAACTGGGAGCTTCCCGACAAAGGCGAAGCTGCCCGCGCACTGGGGACTGGGAGAATGACAATGGCGTCCTGGAAGCACCGCGCTCGGGTGCTCGGCTTCATCGCGACGTCCGGCCTGGTGGCCGGCCTGCTCGCGGGTGCCGGGCCTGCGGGCGCGACGACGACTTACGACATCAATACGCTGGCCGGCAAGATCGCCTCACTGAACGGCACGGCTGGCCTGCAGGTCCGCTTCTCTGCCTTCATACAGCAAGAAGCGATAGACCCCTCGGCATCACAGGCGTCCGCTACGCCGATCACCCCGGCGAATGTCCTGTCCAGCCCGCTGGACGGCACGAGCGTTCTGTCGCCGGACGTGACCGTCAACCAGGACACGGCCGCCGCCCCGCAGAACGAGACCGCGATCGCGGTGAACCCGAATAACCCCCAGCAGCTGGTCGCGGCCGCGAACGACTACGTCACCCGCACCTGGTCATGCACCGTCAGCGGCACGCCGTGCAGTGCGCTGGGCGATGGCTACTCAGGCACCTATGCCTCAAGCAACGGCGGAGCCTCCTGGTGCTGCAAGGCCACCGACCCCTCCCACCTCGGCACCCTGATCCCGGGCGTGGATCACCTCGCCGGCGGGCAGTATGACGCCGGCGGTGACCCGGCCCTCGCGTACGACAGCCGGGGCAACGTGTACTACGCGGGCCTGGGCTTCGACCGGGCGAGCGCGCCGAACACCGTGGCGGTCAACAAGGGCACGTTCGACAGCAGTGGCAACCTGACCTGGGGAGCGCCGACCTTCATCGACCAGACGACCTCTCCGGCTATCTTCAACGACAAGGAGTGGATCGCGGCCGACTCGAACGCGTCCAGCCCGTACCGCGACCGTGTCTATGTCACGTTCACCAGGTTCGTGTTCAACCCGAGCAACGGCGCCTTCGTCCAGGCGCCGATCTTCTTCGCCTACTCCTCCGATGGCGGCGCGACCTTCAGCACGCCAGAGAACATCTCCGGCAACGTGCTGTACGACCAGGGCTCCCGCCCCATCGTCGGGCCTGACGGGACGCTGTACGTGATCTACGAGGGCGCGACCCGGCTGTCCACCCTGGACAGCCAGTGGATCGTCAAGTCGACCGACGGCGGCGCCACCTTCAGCAAGCCGGTCAAGATCGCCAGCGTTCAGGACATCGTCCCGCTCGCCAACACCGCGTTCCGGGTCAACAGTTTCCCGGCCGGCGCCGCGGCGCCGAACGGTGACCTGTACGTGGCCTGGTCGACACAGGAGAGCGACTCCGGCGGGCTGTGCCCGGCGCAGACCAACTCCGGCTGCCATGTCGCCGCCGTCTACAGCAAGTCGACCGACGGTGGCGCGACCTGGTCGGCAGCGACGTCCATTTTCCCGGCGCTTGATGGCTCCAGCCGGACGCCGGTCGGATATCCGGTGACCCAGCCGGACGGCTCGACGCTGGCCGCCCCGCCCGCCAGGCCAGTCGACACCCTCTGGCCCGGCGTGGCGGTCTCGCCGTCCGGCCGCGTCTACATGTCGGCGTACGCGGCCGACGTGGTCTCGCCGTGGCAGACCTGCGCCTCCGCGCCGCGTCCTCCGGCAGGGCGGATCACCTGCACGACGCTCGGCAACTACATCAGCAACGCCAGGCTGGACTACTACGTCGCGGACCTGTCGACCGGTACCGCGAACAAGGTCAGCACCCAGCCGATCAATACCCGGTACGGGTTCGGCGGCGGCTTCATCGGCGACTACACCGACCTGGCCGCGGGGTCCGACAACGCGTTCCACGCGTTCTGGACTGACACCAACAACCAGCAGTCCGTGGTCTGGTTCTACGGCCTGCAATTCGTGCCGACGCTGATCCATCAGGAAGACGTCGTCACAGCGAGCGGCAACTTCTGATCGATCCGGCTACCTGAGGATGGGAGGGCCCGCCCTGGCGGGCCCTCCCTGAGTTTAACCGGGTGATCAGACCGGCTGACCCCGCTCGTCACTGGCTGCGAGCGCGGCTGACTCGCTCGCCAGGCGGCATGGCCACCCCGCCCGCGTAAACGCTCACGATCGGCAGCACCAGGAGCACCCAGTTCAGGCCGCTGGCGCTCGCGATGCCGGCGATGGCCAGCGCCCCGAGCCCGGCACAGGTCCCCGCCACGGTCAGCAGCGGGCGCCACCACGGCGGAGCCGGCCTGGGGTCCGGCGCGGCCTTCTCGAATCGACCGAAGATGACCACCAGGCCGACGGTCACGACCGCCAGCATCAGGTACCACACGGGGCGAGTAAGCCACCAAGGCGATGTCAGCGGAGTGAACCGCAGGCCGGCTCCGCCGAACGCCAGCGAGAGCGCGATGACCATCACCATGGCGGTGACATGCCACAGGTACAAGGTCATGATCCGGGCGTTGACCGCCACCACGACCGTCCACGCGCGCAGCCTGAGCATGGCCCGGGCCGCCGGGCGCTCGAGCATCAGGACGAGACCGGCCTGGAACATTCCCAGGAGCAGCAGCGTGACCCGCGGGGGGTAGGTGTTGTTCACCGTCGACGTGTCGATGCCGACCATGCTCACCGGATACGGGCCGAGCCACACCAGGATCACGGTTCCGAGCAGGCCTGTCAGGCACAGCGCCAGCCGTCTGCGCCAGCCAGCGAGGGCGCCTTCCAGCCAGGCGAAGCCAAGCTGGTGCACGGTTCCCCACACCAGCAGGTAGTTCACGAAACCGACGAGGGCGCTGCCCGATGCCAGGGACGCGACATCCACGAGCGCGGCGAGCGCCAGTCCCGCGGCCACCGATCCCCAGTTCCAGCGCTCCCACAGCCATAGCGCGGCCGGCGTGGTCGCGGTGACCACGATGTACGCGGCGAGGAACCAGGTCGGCATCAGCGCGACGGACGAAGCCAGCCGCACCGTGCGCCAGTCCGCACCCAGGCCAAGGGCCAGCCCTCCGACGACGAGCCAGAACACCAGCACCGGCACGACTGGCAGCACGAGCCGGCGGGCGCGGCCGCGCAGCCATGCGGGATACCCGGTGCCGCGCCGCTGGGCCGACCGCCACGACAGCGCGTTGGCGTAGCCGCCGACGAGGAAGAAGACGGGCATGACCTGGAACAGCCAGGTGAACGGGTGCGTCCAGGATGCCAGCGAGAGGATGTTCCCAGCTCGCAGGCCCGGGCTTGTCGCGCTGACCGTGACCGCCGCCATCGTCCAGTGGCCGAGCGCGACCACCGCGATGGAGACCGCGCGCAGCAGGTCCACCACGCGGTTCCGGCTCTCCGGCGTGGCTTCAGCTAGTTGCCTCGTCGTGGTAGCGAAGCCCACAAATACATTCTCGCACCACAAACAAGGTTCAGTTACTCAAGTCAGCCCAAACGGGGACTGGTTCGGGCTCATGTCACCGGGTGTTCTATGTGAGAATCATGCGATGGTACCTGCGAGTCTCCGCGACTTCTTCGTGGCGAGCGCGGGAGTGGCTGGTGCGCTGATCGGGCTCTTGTTCGTAGCTCTCACGGTGGCCGCCGAGAGGCTAGCCCGAGCCGAGGAAGGCGAGCAGCTCCACCGGATCAGGGCGTCGGCGGCTCTTACTGCCTTTACCAATGCACTGGTCGTCTCGCTGTTCGCGCTGATTCCCGGGCAAGCGCTCGGGCCGACCGCTGTGGCCGTGGCCGCCGCCGGACTTATGTTCGTAACGGCGTCGCTGCTTTCTCTGATCCGTCTGCGTCAGTTCAACTGGCGTAAGCTGCGGGACGAGCTGTTCCTGGTCGGGCTGATGGTCATATTCGTTGCGCAGCTGATCCGGGGAATAGGCGTGATTGTTTATCCCAGGGATTCTGGTGCGGTGGATACCATCGCAGTCCTGGTGGCTGCCAGCTTCCTGATCGGGATCGACCGGGCATGGGAGCTGATCGGCGGTCCATCAATCGGCATCCGCCAGGAGGTCGCAGCGCTGGTGCGAAGGCACGATCGCGACGCAGGCGATCCGACCGGATGAACTGGCTCGCGTCTGACGCGCCTGATCGAGCGGGAGGACCAGGTGGGATCGGAATCGGAGCAGAGGCCGGGGTACCTTCGCCCGGTCCGGTCACGATATCCGTGGGGTGCTGTGGGGCCTGACCTTCCTGGCCCGGCCGTACATCTCGCGCCCGATGACACTGTTCGTGGCTGTTCCGATCGCGGCCGTTGCCGGGCTTCTCGTGCTCGGAGTGCTCGCGCTGGTCGTGGCGGTGCTTGCTGTCGCCCTGGAGAACGACTTCGGCATTGACGTCCCGCTCCCCGATCGATGGCTAAGGAAGCGGCGACGTCTCTAGCCGGCGCCGTCGCGCTGGCCGCGGGCGCAGGGTTACCGTGAACCAGACCGCACGCGAGTTCGCGCAGTGCCGCCTTCTGGATCTTCCCGGCCGCATTCCGCGGCAGCGACTCCAGGAAGACGACTCGCCGCGGGTGCTTGTAAGCGGCCAGGCGATCAGGAAAGAGGGCGAGAACTGTCTCCGCGGTCAGATCCGCATCGGCCGCCGGGACGACGCAGGCGACCGGCACTTCGCCCAGCTCGTCGTCAGGCGCGCCGACGACAGCCGCCTCCCGGATCTCCGGGCAATCGACCAGCACTGACTCCAGGTCGGCGGGGTAGACGTTCGAGGTGCCCACAATGATCACGTCCTTCAGGCGGTCGACGACCAGCAGGTAGCCATCCTCATCGATCACGCCCGCATCGCCGGTACGGAACCAGCCCGCATGGAAGGCCTCCCGATTCGCCTCCTCGCTCTCCCAGTACCCGTGCATTACCGTCGGCCCGCGGGTCCAGATCTCACCTGGCTCCCCGGTCGGCACGTCGCGCCCTGACGAATCGACCACCCGCACCTGCTGGAACAGGGTCGGCTTGCCGCCAGCCAGGACTGCCTCCGGGGGTGAGCCGCCTGGCGTGACGGCGATACCGGGCGCCTCGGTCATGCCGTAGCCCTGCACGATCGGCACTCCGTTCGCCCACCACGGCTCAACGTCTAGCCGGCGGATACCGGTCGATCCCGTATACACCGTCCGGAGGCTGGAGAGGTCAGCCGTTCCCCAGTGCGACTGCGCAGCCAGCGCCTGCGTCATGACCGGGGTGGCAAGGAAGCGCGTGACGCGCAGGCGCTGCAGGTCCGCCAGGACGCTCGCAGCATCGAACCGACGGTGGATCGTCAGCGCCGCGCCCGCCCACAGGCTCGGCAGGGCCAGGCTAAGCAGCCCGGCCACATGGAATAGCGGGGAAGCGACGAGAACCTCGTCGTCCGCGGTCAGCCCGTCGCCGGTGATCATCTTCAGCGCGCCATGGACGAGGTTCTGGTGACTGAACACGGCCCCTTTGGGACGCCCGGTCGTGCCGGAGGTGAAGGCGATCAGCACCGGTGTGGCCGGATCCCGCTTGAGATCCGGCTGAGCTCGCCCGGTGCCGACGAGGTCGTCCGAGCCGAGACGGAACGTCAGGGCCGTCTCAGGAGCGATCGCCATCGCAACGTCGTGGAAGCTCTCCTCGGCGACGAGCAAGCTCGGTCGCGCTTGCTCTGCGAAGGCTCGCAGTTCGGCCGCCGGCATCCGGGCGTTGAGGGGCACGAAGATGGCGCCTAGGCGCGCGCAGGCGTAGAGCATCTCGATGAGTTCGGGGCAGTTCGGCCCGAGGAAGGCGACCCGGTCGCCGGCGCCGACGCCATGGCGGCGCAGCCAGGGCGTCCCGGCGCCGACGGCCTGCTCGACATCGGCGTAGGTGAGGGCCTGGCCTTCGAACCGCAGTGCCGTCTTGCCGGGGGTCCAGGACGCGCGGTGTGCCAGGTGGGCCGAGATGTCCATCCGGCTAGCCTTCAGCCGATCACTTCGAGGAATCGATCAAGCAGCGCGTTGACCTGGTCAGGTGCGGTCAGCATCGGCCAGTGGCCGGCTCCCGGGATCTCCTCGATGATGGCGTCTGGCTGCACCCGCCGAAGTCGTTCCAGGTCCGCAGGGAACTGGCTGTGGACATACATCAGCGGACAGCTCAATGCCGCCAGTTCGTCGGCGCCGTCGGACGAGGTGATATCGCGCATGATCGGCTCCGCGTAGAACCGGGGCACGGCCGAGATATCCGCGCGCACCCGGTCGGCGGCGGGGCCCGCGATGCCGGGAAAGAATCCGAGCAGAGCCTCGCGCCAGCCATCAGTCCGCAGGGTCTGTACGAGCTGTAGCTGTTGCTCTCGGACCGCGGGCGGAATCAGCACGACGCCGTCCAGCAGCACGACCCCGGCGGCCAGGCCGGGCCGCCGCGACGCCGCCCTCAGGGCCACCGCCATGCTGTGCCCGCACAGCACGGCGCGGCTCACGCCGGCTTCATCGCAGACGCGGATCACGTCGTCGGCGAAGATGTCGAGGCTGTAGCCCTCCTCGGGGACCGCGCTCTCGCCGTGGCCGCGCAGGTCGATATTCAGGACGCGGTGCCGACGGGAGAGGTGCCGGACTTGTGCCTGGTAGTACGTGCGGTCTGCGAACAGGCCATGCGTGAGCACGATGGCCGGGTCCCCAGTCCCGACGTCGTCGTAGGCGATGCGGAGCGCCTGATCTGACGCCTTCATGTGGCCTCCTGCGGGTGATCAGCTGCCATGCCGCCACCGTAGGAGGAACCCGCTGCCGCTGCCATCGGCTGGAATGCGCATTTCCGCGGCAGGCGGCCGTGGGTATTTCTATGTACGCCGCCTGTCAGGCCAGGTCGTGCTTCAAGGCGTAAGCCGTGGCCGCGGCGCGCGACGACACACCCAGCTTGCTGAAGATGTTGCTCACATGGCGGGCAACGGTCTTCTCGCTGATGACGAGCTGCGCTGCGATCTCCCGGTTGGTCTTCCCGGTGGCGAGCAGCGCCAGAAGCTCCGCCTCGCGCCCGGTCAGCCCCTGCGGCAGATCGCGCCCGGACGGCGCGAGCATGGCTGCGGCGCGCCGCGAGTCCGGCTCGGCGCCGAGCGCCGAGAACGCCTGGCGAGCACCCTGCATGTCCAGCCGGGCGGCGTCCTCATCGCCAAGCTCGCGGCAGGCACGGCCGATCAGGAGCCGGGTCTGCGCGGCGTGGTACGCCGCGCGCAGGCGCTGCCAGTTCGCCGCCGCCCGCCGCAGCTCGGCGAGCGCCTCGTCCGCCCGGCAGGCCGCGAGCAGCAGGGCGCCGCGGGCATGAGCGGCCAGTCCCTGCAGGTATTCCGAGCGGACCTGGCCGCCGATCTGACCGAGCTCGGCCGCCGCGACCTGGGCGGCCCCGGCATCGCCGACCGCGAGCATGATCTCGACGAAGGCCGGCAGAAGGCTGGCCCTGGCTAGCGGATCGCGGGTCTCCGCTAGGGCGCGCCCGATGCTCGCGCTGGCTGCGTCCGGCCGCCCCTGTCCGAGCCGCAGCAGGGCCAGGCCGGGCTGGGCTGGGTGCCCGTGCGAAGCGGCTTGCGAGAAAGCCCGTTCGGCATCGCCGTAGCGGCCTTCCAGCCGGTGCAGCTCTCCCTGCTCGTAGAGCGCGAATCCGGCCGCCGGGTGCGGCGGATGGCGCAGGAACGCACGGCAGGCCGAGGCAACCTGCTCCGAGGCACGTTGCCAGTCGCCAGTTACCAGAAGCACATGGGCGTGGTACACCCGGCACTCGCCACGGTACATGTCCAGGTCTGGCTGAGGATCGCACCAGCGCTCGATCGCCGCCGTCCATTCCCGCGCACGCCCGAGGTCATGGAAATCGTGAGCGGTCCGGACCACGAAGCAGAAGATCAGGCCGACGACCAGGGGAGACATCTCGGTCGTCGTGGCGGAGAGCATCACCTCGTCCAGGATGGACATGCCGTCCCCGACGTTCCCCTGGAGCAGCAGCGCACGGCCTTCCACCTGACGGATGAAGGCGAGCAGGTCGGGATCGCCGAACCGGCGCGCGATCGCGGAGATCTCACCGACCAGTCCGTGCACGGTCTCGAACTCGCCGGCATGCATGGCAGCGAATGCCGGAGCTGTCAGCAGGTACCCGCGCTCCGCGCAATCCCCGATGCCGGCGTCGTCGAGCAGCCGGCGGCCACGCGCGTTCCAGCCAGAGCCCGTGGCGAACTCGCCGAGGCGCAGGAGGGTCGCCCCGGCCCAGAACGCGGCCCGGGCGGCACCGGCCGTGTCACCGCGCTCGAGCAGCACCTGGCTCGCCGCTCCCATGATCTCGGCGCCGACCTGGTCCGGGGTGGTCAGGAACCGTGCCGTGGTCAGCGCCCAGTAGTCCGCGGCGGCGAGCGCTGACCCCTCATCCACCTGGGAGAGCAGCCCCACGGCATTCGCCCAGCGCTTGGCCCGGAAGGCCTCGCGCCCGGCTGAGAGCAGGTCAGCGTCCATGGCGTCGAGATTCACGGCGCCATCTATCGTGCTCTCGTATCCGGCGTCACCGCAACTGCGGGTTGTCCGACAAGCCGGCCGCTAGGCCAGCAGTCCCTTGGCGGTAGCGTCGCTGACCCAGGTGTCGATCTCGTCGGCCATCGCCTCGGCGAACTGCAGGTCGGTGATCTCGGCGAGGACGGGGCAGTCCTCGCCGTCGAAGAACTTGGCGTCGACGTTGTCGATCAGCCGCGCGCCAGGATGCCGCTCTTCGAGATCGTCGAGTTCCCTGAGGTAGTCGACGTCACGGATGGCGAGGAACTTGATCTGCACCGGGTACTTGGCAAGCTCGATCACCAGCTGAGTTGCCCGGTCCGGGTCACTTGGCGAGCCGTCGGTGACGATGATCGCGAAGATGGGCTCGTCGGTGGTCCGCGCCTCGTTCAGCAGGTCGCTCAGTACCGGGGCGAACAGCGTCCCGCCCATGTCGTCGGGATGCCAGATCCTGGCCTCGACGATCCCCTGGTAGTTGGACTGGTCGACGATGACAGGCCGGTGCAGCCGGTGGTCGAACGCGATCACCGGGATCTTTCCGTCGGAGTCGAGCTGGAACGCGTACCCGAGCGCGCGCTCGACCAGTCGCTGGACGTTGCCGTTGGAGTAGTCCTTCGCCCCGGCGAACTCCATCGAGCCCGAATGGTCGACATACAGGCGCACGGCGCCGCGCAGGCCGCCGAGGTTGCGCTTGGACAGGCTGATCCCGGCCTTCTCGGCGCGCTTGACCAGGTCGATGTGGCCGGCCTCGCG
>DASWAA010000007.1:0-3550 GCA_036391385.1 Streptosporangiaceae bacterium | reverse complement strand
CAGCAGCGCGATGCGGCTGGCGCCGAGCGCGTGCAGCATCTGCGCCGCGCTGGTGTAGTCGCGCTCGTCGGCTCGGTGACCGAGCGCGAGATTCGCGTCGTACGTATCCAGACCTCGATCTTGCAGCGCGTAGGCGTCGAGTTTGTCATACAGTCCGATGCCGCGCCCTTCCTGGCGCAGATACAGCACGTACCCGCCGTGCCTGGTGATCCGCTCGACCGCTTCGCGCAGTTGCGGCCCGCAGTCGCATCGCTGGCTGCCGAACACGTCACCGGTGAGGCATTCACTGTGCGGGCGGACCAGCGGCAGCCTGGCCGTGGCGGGTCGGCCGAGTTCAAGGGCCACGTGCTGCCGCTCGTCGGTCAGGCCAGCGAAGCTGATGACTGTAGCAGTGGTTGAGTAGCCGTCGGCGAAGCGCAGCGGAATCCGAATACGGCGGCGGATCACCGCCGCCTGGACCTCCCCGGTCACCGGACCAGTCATTCGGTCTCGCACCATGTCGAAGGCGCCCTCGGCGACGTGCCGGGGGTCGGTCACCGGGTACTGCCGGTCAGCCACGAACGGCCTCCACGGTCTGCGGGGCCGGATCGGGCCGTCCCGGCCCGCCCGGAGGTCCCGGGTCGCGACGGCGGCGCACGCCGTCCCCCAGCAGCAGGGCCGCGCCCGGGGCAACTGCGGTCAGCATGAGCACCGCATAAAGCGTGGTGACCGTGACGCCAGTGGCCGCGCCGAGCCCGGCCGCGGCGAAGACCCAGGCGGCGGCACCTTCCCGCGGCCCCCACCCGCCGATACCCAGGGGGATCACCACTGCTGTCTGGACCACCATCAGCAGCGCGACCAGTTCGCCCAGGGGTGCGGTGCACCCTGCGACCCGGGCCGCGATGACGAAGGTGGCCGTGTGGCCTGCAACGACCAGCACCGAGGTCAGGGCAAGCTGGGGCCAGACGTCGGTAGCCAGCAGGCGACGCAGGTCGTCGGAAACGGCTCTGGCGGGGCGTGCCAGCTGAGACCGGCGGCGGCGAGCAGCGCCGCGCACCACCAGCACAGCACAACCGGCTACGCCAGCCACACCTGCCAGGACATACGGCAGCGCGGGCCGAACCGGCGATGGCAGGGTCAGCAACACGACGGCGGTCACCCCGGCCTGGACAACCTGACCGCACAGCCGTTCCCACGCCACCGCGCGCACACCACGCGCCACGTCTCCCGCGCGGCGGCCATGCGTGACCCCCCGGTGCACATCGCCGAGAACCCCGCCGACAAGCACGGAGTTGAGGAACAGGGAACGGTAGTAGGCACAGACCGCTCCGGGCAGGCCGATATCGACGCCGAGCGCCCGGGCGACGACCCGCCACCGCCAGGCCGAGCACAGCGTGGTCAGAGCGGTGAGCGTGACGGCGGCCAGGACCGCCGGCCCGGTGACCGCGCGCAGCCCTTCCTCGAACGGCGCAGCTCCCACCTGCCGCAGGAGAAACAACAGCACGGTACTGCCGGCGGCCGGCCGCAGCAACGGCAGGCCAAAGCGGCGGACGGCCCGACCGATTCCGGTCGGACCCGAATGCAGGCCAGCCACATCGGGTTACACGAGTCGGCTGGGCATAAAGTTCAATCGTCCGGCTGCGGCAGCAACGCGGGCCCGCAGCTGGTCGCTGTGAACCAGCGTGGCCGCGGACCCGTTGTCCCCATCAGGAATGGGGCAGATCGCGACGGAGACGGAGGCGCGGTGCGTACGAGTCAGCTTGCGGACAAGGGCGCGGTTCAGCTGGCGGACAAGGGCGCGGTTCAGCTGGCGGACAAGGGCGTGCTGCCTACGATCCGGCTCGCGGCGATCCTGGGGACGCTCGCCACGGCCGTCGTGCTCGGCGTCGTGTCCGCCACGGCCGGACTCGGCATCGCCGGCTGGATCGCCGGGCTGGCCACCGGTTCGGCGGCGGCCGGCCTGATAGCCGCCGCCCGCATCCGCAGCGACCAGCCGGCGATTCTCCCGGCGGACTGGGTCACCCTGACCCGGGCGCTGCTGGCCGCCGGAGTCGCGGGCCTCGTTGCCGATTCATTCGTCCGGCCCGTGTCGATCACAGCGCTGGTCACCCTGTCCATCGTCGCGCTGGTCCTTGACGCGGTGGACGGGCAGGTAGCGCGCCGGACCGGCACAGCCACCCCGCTGGGCGCCCGTCTCGACGGCGAGGTCGACGCGTTCCTCATCCTGCTGCTCAGCATTGCCGTGTCCCAGGCCTACGGCGGCTGGGTGCTGCTCATCGGCGCTGCCCGTTACATGCTGCTGCTCGCAGGCTTGCTGATCCGGTGGCTGGCCGCGCCACTGCCACCCCGGTACTGGCGCAAGGTCGTGGCCGCGGTCCAGGGCATCGTGCTCACTGTTGCCGTATCCGGGGTTCTTGACCGCCTCGCCGGGATGATCGCGGTCGGAGCCGCGTTGCTGCTGCTGGCCGAGTCGTTCGGCCGCGACGTGATCTGGCTGTACCGAACGAGGGTGAACGCGCGTACCCGCCCGGCTCTGCGCCGGGCTATCACCGTGCTTTCGTTCGTGCTCGTGTGGGGTGTTCTCATCGCGCCGGACCGTGTCCTGCGGTTCAGCGTCGCCGCCTTTGTCCGCATCCCCCTGGAGGGGCTGGCCCTGATTGCCGTCGCGCTGGTGCTGCCTGCCCGGCCGCGGCGGATCGTGGCCGCCGTCGCTGGACTGCTGTTCGCCCTGCTCACTCTCGACAAGATCCTCAACCTGGCCTTCTACCAGCAGATCGGGCGAGCGTTCAACCCGGTACTCGACCTGGGCGACATCAGCCCGGCTATTGGCGTGGTGCGCGACACGATCGGCGCCACGCTCACTAACATCGCGCTCGCCGGGCTCTGGCTCGGGCTCATCCTGGTCTTCGGCGCAATCATCGCGTCAGCGATTCACATCACCAGCGTGGCCGCCCGGCATCCCCGCGCCGCGGTGCAGGTGCTGGTCGCCCTCACAGCTGTCTGGGCGCTGTGCGCGGGCCTGTCGGTGCAGCTCGTCCCGGGTTCTCCGGTCGCCTCGACCAGTGCCGTCAGGCTGGCCATGGCGCGGGTGCGCGACGCCGAGGCAGCGCTCCGCGACCAGCGCCGATTCGAGCGTTCGATCCATGGCGCCGACCCGCAAGCCAGCGTCCCGGTTGCGGATCTGCTCACCAGGTTGCGCGGGAAGGATGTCATCATCGCCTTCGTCGAAGGCTACGGTCAGGTCGCGGTCCAGGGCACAAGCTTGTCCCCCGGCATCGACGCCGTACTGCGCCAGCGCACCGCCTCGCTGGCCAGCGACGGCTGGTCCGCGCGGAGCGCCTGGCTCACCTCCCCGACCTTTGGCGGCATCAGCTGGTTCGCCCACTCCACCTTGCAGTCAGGGCTGTGGGTCAACAACCCGCAGCGGTATGCCGAGCTGGTCGCCAGCCGCCGGTTCACCCTCAGCGACGCCTTCGACAAGGCCGGCTGGCGCACCGTGAGCGACAGCCCCGAGGACGATGTCGCCTGGCCGACCGGCACCCAGTTCTACCACTACGACCAGCTCTACGAC
>DASWAA010000006.1:0-5202 GCA_036391385.1 Streptosporangiaceae bacterium | reverse complement strand
CACGCATCGCTCGGCGGCCCAGGGGACGATCTCGTCGACGCCGGCCTCGGTCATCAGCTCGACCGCGAGCTCACCCCGGTCGCCCTTCACGATCGCCTGCACCACCACGACCCGGCAGGCCGGCTCGGCCTCGGCTCGCCGCTCGAGCACGAGCAGGTCGAGTTCACCCTGACCTGGCCGCGCGGCGAGCACCTCGCACCGGGCGAGCAGCCCGGCCCCGTCGGTTACGTCAACTCGCTCGCCGGGCGCGAGCCTGCGCACCGTCGTGGCATGCCGGCCCTCCGGGCCAGCCAGCGTGATCCGGTCGCTCTCAAGCTGCCCTGCGGCACAGACGAAGACCGGCGGAGTCAACCGCTCAGCGTCCGTTGAAGGCGTCACGCAGCCTGGAGAAGAATCCCTGCTCCCCCGGCGCGAACCGGCCAGGCGGTGACTCCTCGGCGCGCAGCCTGGACAGCTGCCGCAGCAGCTCCTCCTGATCGGGATCGAGCTTCGTCGGCGTCTCGACCGTCACGTGGATCACCAGGTCGCCACGTCCGGGGCTGTGCAGGTGCGTGGAACCCTGGCCGAACAGGGGAATCGCCTGACCGGACTGCGTTCCCGGCCTGATGTCGATGGTGGCCGGACCGTCCAGGGTCTGGATCGGCAAGCTCGCGCCGAGTGCCGCCGCGGTCATCGGGATCGTGAGCGTGCAGTGCAGGTCGTCGCCGTGCCGCTCGAAGATGGGATGCGGCTGCTGCACGATCTCCAGGAACAGGTCTCCCGGCGGCCCGCCGCCGGGACCGACCTCACCCTCGCCGGCCAGCTGGATATGCGTCCCGTCCTCGACGCCGGCCGGGATCCTGACCTTGACGGTGCGGCGGGTCCTGACCCGGCCGTCCGAATCGCACTCCGGGCACGGCCGCTGGATGACCGTGCCGAACCCGCCGCAGCCAGGGCATGGCCGCGAGGTCATCACCTGGCCGAGGAAGGACCGGGTCACCTGGCTGATCTCGCCGCGGCCGTTGCAGACGTCACAGGTCGTCGGGTGGGTGCCCGGAGCAGTCCCCTCGCCGGAGCAGGTCGGGCAGACCACCGCCGTGTCCACGGTGAGGTCCCTGGTCGCGCCGAAGGCGCACTCGGCCAGGTCAAGGTCGACCCGGATGGTGGCGTTACGGCCCCTGCGGGCCCGGCTGCGCGGGCCGCGGCCCGCGCCGCCGCCGAAGAACGCGTCCATGATGTCGCTGAACGGGGAGAACCCGGCGCCGAAGCCGCCGGCCCCGCCGCTCGGTGCGAACGGGTCAGCGCCGAGGTCGTACATCTGGCGCTTCTGCGGATCGGACAGGACCTCGTAGGCCTGCGTGATCTCCTTGAACCGCTCCTGGGTAACCGGGTCAGGATTGACGTCCGGGTGCAGTTCACGCGCGAGCCGGCGGTAGGCCTTCTTGATCTCGTCGGCGCTCGCGTCCCGGCGCACGCCGAGAGCGCCGTAGTAATCGGTTGCCACACTCACCTCTACGACTCCGCCAGGATCTGGCCTGTATACCGTGCCACAGCGCGTACCGCTCCCATCGCTGTCGGGTAGTCCATCCTTGTCGGGCCAACGACGCCCAGCTTGGCAAGCGACCGGTCAGGCGAGCCGTAGCCCGCCGCTACCACGGACGTACTTCGCAGGCCAAGCACATCATTCTCCGCACCGATCGTCACCGTGACCGCCGACCGGTCGTCGGTCTCGCCGAGCAGCCGCATCAGGACGACCTGCTCCTCCAGCGCCTCGAGGACCTCGCGCAGTCCCTGTGAGAAGTCCGCGACTGTCAGGTTCGAGGCACCGGCCACGACGATTCTCTCCTCATGCCGGGCGACCAGCGTCTCCAGTATCACCGAGAACACCGCCGCGGCATTCGGCCGCTCCCTGGGGTCGACGCGCTCAGGCAACTCGGCCGCCACCGACGCGACGTCGGTGAGCTTACGCCCGTCCAGGCAGGTGTTGAGCACCGCACGTAGCTGCGTGATCGAGTCCTCGTCGAAGGTAGCGGGCATCTCGACGACTCGCTGCTCCACGCGGCCGGTGTCGGTGATGATCACGAGCAGCAGCCGCCGATCGTGCAGCGGCACGAGCTCGACGTGCCGGACGGTCGACTTGCTGAGCGACGGGTACTGCACCACCGCCACCTGGCGGGTCAGCTGAGCCAGCAGCCGGACGGTGCGCATGACCACGTCGTCCAGGTCGTACGCGCCCGCCAGGAACGTCTCGATCGCCCTGCGCTCGGCCGCCGAGAGGGGCTTGATCGCCGACAGCCGGTCGACGAACAGCCGGTAGCCCTTGTCGGTCGGGATCCGCCCCGCGCTGGTATGCGGCTGGACGATGTAGCCCTGCTCCTCGAGCACGGCCATGTCGTTGCGGATGGTCGCCGGCGAGACGTCGAGGTTATGCCTGTCTACCAGCGCACGCGAGCCGACCGGCTCGTTGGTGGAGACGTAGTCCTCGACGATGGCCCGCAGCACCTCGAGTTTCCTATCGTCTAGCACGCGTACACCTCCCCTGGCACTCAGCACACCTGAGTGCCAAGTCTATGGCCGAACGATACTTGGACACCCCCGTCAAGTCACGACGCAAACCGCATCGGCTCCGGCAATCCGCCCGGCAAACTGCCCCAGGGAAGCGGAGTTAACCGGTCAGGTCGCGAATGACGGCGTCGGCCAGCAGACGGCCAGACCTGGTCAGCACCAGGCGGCCAGACTCGAAGCTGGCCGGGTCGGCCAGGCCGTCAGCGACCGCCGAGGTCGCGGCCCGCCGGCCTGCAGGGCCAAGCTGGCTGACCGGGCAGCCGGTCGCCAGCCTTGTCTCCAGCATGATCCGCTCGGTCTGGCGCTCTGCGGCGGTCAGCACCTCCATCGCCTGCCCTGGGCTCGCGCCGGCCGCGATCCGTGCGGCGTAGGCGGTCGGGTGCCTGACATTCCACCACCGGGTGCCTCCGACATGGCTGTGCGCGCCGGGGCCAGCACCCCACCAGTTGCCGCCGGTCCAGTAGAGCAGGTTATGCCGGCAGGCCGCCTGTGGCCCGTTCGCCCAGTTGGAGATCTCGTACCAGCTCAGCCCGGCCGCGGCGAAGAGGTCGTCAGCGGCCAGATATCGGTCGGCCATCTCGTCGTCGTCGGGCGGCGCGAGCTCACCTCGCCTGATCCTCGCCGCCAGCCTGGTGCCCTCCTCGACGATCAGCGCATAGGCCGAGATGTGGTCGGGGCCGGCGTCGATGGCGGTGCGCACCGAGTCCTCCCAGTCGGCCGCGCTCTCCCCCGGAGTGCCGTAGATCAGGTCCAGGCTCACGTGCTCGAAGCCAGCGGACCTGGCCCACGCCACGCACTGCCCGGCCCGGCCGGGCGAGTGCGACCGGTCGAGGACGGCGAGCACGTGGCCCGCCGAGCTCTGCATGCCGAGCGAGACCCGGGTGAACCCGCCCGCCCGCAGCTCAGCGAGCGCCCGCTGGTCCACGCTCTCCGGATTCGCCTCCGTGGTCACCTCGGCGCCGGCTGCCAGCCCGAACTCGCCATCGATCGCACGCAGGATCGACGTCAGGTCAGCGGGCGGCAGCAGCGTCGGCGTTCCCCCGCCGAAGAAGACCGTGCTGACGGGGGGAGCGCCCGCGCCGAGCACTCGGCGCGCGAACCGGATCTCCTCGATCGCCGCGCCCGCGTAGCTGTCCCTCGATCCGCCGCCTGCCAGCTCCGCGGCGGTATAGGTGTTGAAGTCGCAGTAACCGCACCGAGTCCGGCAGAACGGCACGTGAACATAGATTCCGAACGGGGTTCCGGCCAGCCGCTCGACTGCGGCAGCCGCGAGCCGCCCGTCCGCTGGCATCGGCGCGCCGTCCAGCGGAGTGCCTGCCATGCTCAGCTCGCCCCGGGCCCGGTCAGGCTCGTCATGCCCGGACCCGGCCGAGCACCGACGCGCCGATCTCGTCCCACTTGCTGCTCCGGCCCGGCACCGTCAGCACCGCCGCCATCAGATCGGTGTCGCCGTAGTACGCGCGCATCGACTCGGCGATGGTGACCCGCTGGTCAGGCCTCGAGACCACCTCGATACCGGCGCCGGGACTGACCTCGCCCTCGGCCAGGACCCTCAGGTAGGCTCCGGGCCGCCCGGCGGCGGCGAACCGGCGCACCCAGTGGTCCTCGCCGGTCCAGGACTGGAAGACCACGCACGGGATGCGCGGCGAGGTGACCTGGAGCATCACCTCGCCGGTCCGCCAGATCTCGCCGATCAGCGCCGAGGTGACATCAAGCCCGGACGTGGTCAGGTTCTCGCCGAACGCGCCGTTGCGCAGCTCGCGGCCGAGCTGCTCGGTCCACCAGTCCAGGTCTTCCCTGGCGTAGGCGTAGACGGCCTGCTCGGCGCCGCCGTGGTTCTCAAGGTCGGCCTGCTCGTCCCCGGCCAGGCCCAGCCTGCCGACCGCTACCGGCCCGCTGACCGGTCGCTTGTCGATGGCGGTGCGCCCCGGGCGGGTGCCGATCATCAGGTCAGCCGCCCGGCCGGCATTGACCGAGATAATGCGCGCGCTCCCCACTCCCGCAGGCTAGCCGACTCCGGGGTTACCCTGGGAATCGGGAATCCCCGCGCGGTTCGGCGGAGCTGGCAGTCAGATGGGAACGTGCGGATGACCATGAGCGGCCACGGGCAGCTGCGGGCGACCGACGCAGACCGGGAGAAGGTCCACGCCATGCTCCAGTCCGCCTACGCGGACGGCAGGCTGACCTGGGAGGAGTTCGAGTCCCGGACGGCGGCGCTGATTGCGTCCAAGACCTACGGCGAGCTCAGCCCGCTGACCGCCGACCTGCACGTGCCCGCGCCGTACCAGCCGTATCCGGCATTCGCTTCCGACCAGGGCGGCACCAATCCGCTCGCCATCACCTCGATGGTCTGCGGGGTCTTGCAGTTTCCGTTCTGGCTGGTCACCGGAATCCCGGCGATCATCTGCGGGCACATCGCCAGGAATCAGATCCGCAGGACTGGCCAGCAGGGCGCCGGGCTGGCCATGACCGGACTGATCCTCGGCTACGCCGGCCTGCTGCTGACCATCCTCTCCGTGGTCGCGCTCATCGCCGGCGTCGACTTCTTCCTTCACCTCGCTCACACGGTCCCGCCGCACCCGATCCCGCCGAATCACCCGTAGCCGGGTCAGCCGAGCCAGCACACCGTCAGGGCTTGCGGTCGCTGCCCTGCTCGGT
>DASWAA010000005.1:0-2968 GCA_036391385.1 Streptosporangiaceae bacterium | reverse complement strand
ACGTCGACCTCGAGCCCGGAGGCCGCTCCGGTAGTGGCGAGGATGAGCGTGGGCCACACCTTGTCTAGGTCGTTGCTCCAGCAGATCATGGCCATTCGCTTGACGCTCTCGTCCTGCATGGCCTGCGCGGCGGCGGAAATGTCAGAGGTCTGCATGACTGTCTCTCTTTCGGGGGGTTGTCAGTCGGCACAGCGGAAACAGCGGATATCGCGCTCGTCGATCAGTTCCTGGTAGGCCGCGAAGGCGGCAGTACCGTCGACCAGGTGGTGGCGTTCCCCGGCCAGGTCAGCCGGGGCGAGCCGGGCCAGCCAGCCAGCCCCGTAAGGGTCCCGGTTGGCCACGGCGATGTCGGCGGCGAACGCCACCTCGTTGACTTCCAGCAGTTCGCCGGAGAGCGGCGTGGGGAACGGCCCGACCCACTTGGCGCTCTCGATGACCGCCAGCGACTTCCCGCGGGCGTAGCTGCGGCCGACGCGCTTCCAGCTGACCTGGACCATCCGGCCGCCCATGGTCTGGGCCACGTCGGTCATGCCGAGTTCGGCGACGTCACCAGCCAGACGGACCCACACGTTCATGTCAACGTCGTAAAGCAGGTCGTCCGGTACCACGCAGCCATACCAGATCTGGTCGGCCATCCAACGTCACCCGCCGCAGGCGATCCCTTCCGCGTCGAGGAACTGGCGGTAGGCTTCGACCCCGTCCGCGCCGGACGCCAGGTCACTGACCTCGGCGTCCCAGTCGGTCGGCCGCAGCTTCGCCACCCAGCCGGCGCCGTAGGGATCGCTGTTCATAAGCCCTGGCGAGTTCTCCAGCTCGGAGTTGACCTCGACGATCTCGCCCGTAACCGGTGCCGGCACCGGCCCGACCCATTTGCCGCTCTCGACGGTGGCGATGCTACGGCCGCGTACGATCGTCTTGCCCGGCTTCTTGAGCGTGACCGAGATGATCGACTTCGCCAGGTGCTGCGCGACGTCCGTCATCCCGACCGTCACCAGGTCGCCGTCCCTGCGGGCCCATACGTGCTTGTCGATGACGTACAGCAGGTCGTCGGGAATGTTGCAGTTGTTGACCAGGGCCACCTGTTCAGTCTCCCGTCCCCTGATGCTCAGGAACGCCGTGCTCGGATTGTTCGGGCTCTGATTGCTCGTGCTCGGCCAACAGGTGATGGACAAGCATGTCGAGGGCTACCATCGCGATCTCGCGCCCGAAGCCCTCGACAAACTCCGGGTCGCGCGCGGCCTTGCGTACGAGGTGCTCGTATCTCGCCCCGCAGATCGGGCAGATGATCTCGTAGAAGAACCGCTCGTTGCGCTCGACGGTGCGGACCTCGCCTGAATGCTCCTGGCCGAGATGAGCATGCAGCGCCCGCGGACCGGCTGTGAAGTCGCACCACGGGCACCGCATGCCTGCCGCCTCCTCAGACCGTCTCGAGTGCCGCCACCGGGCGCCTGGCCCGGTCGACAAGCTGGACGAGGTCGATGACCGTGATCCGGTCCTCGTTGCCGGTGGTCTTCACCGCGTCGCTGTACATGACGAAGTCCTTCGGGCAGGCCACGACGAAATGGTCGACGCCGAGCGCGACGGCCTCGCGGATCCGGCTCTCGCTCGGTCGCTCGGTCTGCGCTGGCTCGGTCATCCAGATCCGCCCGCCGCCCGCACCGCAGCAGAAGGTGTTCAGCCCGTTCCTCGGCATTTCCGCGAGCTCGCAGCCGAGCGCGGCGAGGACCTGCCGGGGCGGATCGGTCAGCCGGTTGTGCCTGGCGAGGTAACACGGGTCGTGGTAGGTGACCCGCATGCCAAGCGGATCGACCGGGATGGAACCGTCGGCCAGCAGCCGGCCGAGCAGCTGCGAGTAGTGCAGCACGGGCTTGTCCAGCCCGAAGGCCGGATACTCGTTGCGCAGCGTGTTGAACGAATGCGGGTCCGTTGTGAAGATCTCGTCGAAGCTGGCGGCGCGGAACGATTCCATGTTCTGCTCGGCGAGCATCTGGAACAGCCCTTCCTCGCCGATCCTGCGCACGTCGTTGCCGTCGTCGCGCTCGCCGTCGAAGAGCATCCCGAAGTCGACGCCGGCGTCCCGCAGGATGTGCGCCAGGCTGCGGGAGAGCACCTGCAGCCGCTCGTCGAACGAGGCGAAGTCGCCCACGAACCACAGCGACTTCACCGGCTCCTTGCGTGCGTCCTTGACCGCGAAGCCGAGCTCCTTGGTCCACCGGGCGCGCATCCGGCCCGACTTGCCGAACGAGTTGCCCTGCGTCGCATCGTTCTGCAGCACCTGCTGCACGGCCGGCTCCAGCTCGCCGGCATCGACGAGCTGACGGCGCAGGTGCACGATCGTATCGACGTGCTCGATGTCCACCGGGCACTGCTCGACGCAGGCGCCGCAGGTGGTGCAGGACCAGAGCACGTCCTTGCCGATAAGCGCCGCCGCAGGCTCGCCGCTGCCATTCCCGTGACCGTTCCCGTCAGCCGAGGCCATCAGGCCGTCCCGCAGGCCCATGATCAGCAGCTTGGGCGAGAGCGGCTGGCCACTGTTCCAGGCCGGGCAGGCGGACTGGCACCGCCCGCACTCGGTGCAGGTCAGCGTGTCAAGCCGCTGCTTCCAGGTCAGCAGCTCCAGCTGCGGCGTCTGCGCCGGGGCGGCGGCCGGAAGCTCACCGAGCGCGCCGAGCGCCCTCGGCCGCCGGGAGAACGCGACGTTCAGCGGCGCCATCACGATGTGCAGGTGCTTGGAGTAGGTGACGAAGACGCCGAATCCCATCACCACCGCGACGTTCGCCAGCAGCATGACCGTCTCGATCACGGAGTTCGCGCCGGTGCCGAGCGGGCGGAGCATGGCGGCCACCGCGTAGGACGCGAACGCGGCGTGACCGTAAGGAAAGTCACCGGTGTTGACCTGAGCCGCCCGGTAGCCGAGCAGCGTGATCATCACCAGCGCGATCATCCCGAGAGTGATCCACGCCGCTGT
>DASWAA010000004.1:0-15480 GCA_036391385.1 Streptosporangiaceae bacterium | reverse complement strand
GTGCCGGCCTCCAGCGTGCCGGAGTAGATCCGCAGGTAGGTCAGCTTGCCCAGGTGCTGGTCGGACATGATCTTGAAGGCCAGGGCGGAGAACGGCTCGGCCGGATCCGCGTGCCGCTCGATGTCGGTCGCGTCCGCGCCCAGCGAATGCCCGTGGATGGCCGGAATGTCGACCGGGCTCGGCAGGAACTCCACGATCGCGTCGAGCATCGGCTGGACGCCCTTGTTCTTGAAGGCACTGCCGCAGAGCACCGGGGTGACCGCGCTGGCGACGGTGGCCCGCCGGATGGCGGCGACGAGCTGCTCCTCGGTGGGCTCGGCGCCCTCGAGGTACAGCTCCATCATCTCCTCGTCGTTCTCGGAGATCGCCTCGAGCAGGTTGTCCCGCCACTCGCGCGCCGCCTCGACATGGTCGGCCGGGATGTCGGTGACCTCGTACGCCTCGCCCTTGCCCTCGCCTGCCCAGAGCAGAGCGCGCATCCTGATCAGGTCGATGACGCCGCGGAAGTCGGACTCGACGCCCCACGGAAGCTGGATGACCAGCGGCGTGGCGCCCAGGCGATCGGTGATCATGTCGACGCAGCGGTGGAATTCGGCGCCGACGCGGTCCATCTTGTTGACGAAGCACACCCTCGGCACGCCGTACCTGTCGGCCTGGCGCCACACAGTCTCGGACTGCGGCTCTACTCCGGCTACGCCGTCGAATACCGCGACGGCGCCGTCAAGCACGCGCAGCGAGCGCTCCACCTCGACCGTGAAGTCGACGTGACCGGGCGTGTCGATGATGTTGATGGTGTGGTCACGCCAGATGCAGGTCGTCGCGGCGGACGTGATCGTGATGCCGCGCTCCTGCTCCTGCTCCATCCAGTCCATGGTGGCAGCGCCCTCGTGGACCTCGCCGATCTTGTAGTTGATGCCGGTGTAGAACAGGATCCGCTCGGTCGTCGTCGTTTTGCCCGCGTCGATATGAGCCATGATCCCGATGTTCCGGACCCTGGCCAGCTCGGTGGCGGTAGCTGTGGCGGCCACTGTGTCGATCCTCGTTCCCTGCTCGATCTGCGTAATTTCTTCGCACTACCAGCGGTAGTGCGCGAATGCCTTGTTGGACTCGGCCATCTTGTGGGTGTCCTCGCGGCGCTTGACACTTGCCCCGAGGCCGTTGCTGGCATCCAGCAACTCGTTCATCAGCCGCTCGGTCATCGTCTTCTCCCGACGTGAGCGCGAGTAGGAGACGAGCCAGCGCAGCGCCAGGGTGGTGCTGCGCGACGCCCGGACCTCGACCGGCACCTGGTAGGTCGCGCCACCGACGCGGCGGCTGCGGACCTCGAGGGTCGGCTTCACGTTGTCCAGTGCGCGCTTGAGCGTCACCACCGGGTCGTTACCGGTCTTCTCCCGGCAGCCTTCGAGCGCGCCGTAGACGATGCGCTCGGCGAGCGACCGCTTGCCGCTGCGCAGCACCTTGTTCACCAGGGCGGTGACAAGCGGCGAGCCGTAGACCGGATCGGTGACCAGCTGACGCTTGGTCGCGGGGCCCTTACGCGGCATCTCAGCTCTTCTCCTTCTTCGCGCCGTAACGACTACGGGCCTGCTTGCGGTTGCGCACGCCCTGGGTGTCGAGCGAGCCGCGGATGATCTTGTAGCGGACACCGGGAAGGTCGCGCACCCGGCCGCCCCTGACCAGCACGATGGAGTGCTCCTGGAGGTTGTGGCCGACACCCGGGATGTAGGCCGTCACCTCGACGTGGCTGGTGAGCCGGACGCGCGCGACCTTGCGCAGGGCCGAGTTCGGCTTCTTGGGTGTCGTCGTGTAGACGCGCGTGCAGACGCCGCGACGCTGCGGGCTCCCCTTGAGCGCCGGGGTCTTGTTCTTGGCTACCTTGTCCTGGCGGCCCTTGCGGACCAGCTGCTGGATCGTGGGCACCGCGTCTCCGTTTTCTTTCGGTCTTCTTCTCTCGCGCCTGCTCCGCTCCGCGGCCGGTCCTGCCGAGGCAGGGTGACGGCCAGCGTGGCTTGCACAGACTGTGGTCTGTTTGGCCCGACCCCCGCGCTCGGGCGTGTCGTCGTTTTCACGGCGCACCTGGGCCACCAGAAGCGGCCCGGATGACGGGGAGGGAAGCTCGCACGCGTCCGCGCCAGGGATCGGCTACCGTGACGGCGGCCAGATCCCGGTTCGCAGACGCGCGTGCCTGTAGCCACAGGCACGAGAGACCAGAATACCGAACGCTGACCGCAATGGTCAAAGCGGGTCGGTTCCCGGACTCAGCGAACGCTCAATGATAGCCGATCCCGGCAGCGCGGCGTACGCTTCCCCCGGACTCTGCCCCACCCGGTCCCGGCTCCGGCGGCAGGCACTCGCACACGAGGGCGCGGCCCCGCGAACGGGACCGCGCCCTCGTGACGCTCGCGCTGGTTACCTGTGGTAGGCGCCGAAATCGTACTCCTCCAGCGGCACCGACTCCCCTGGCGCGCCGAACGGGTAGTTCACGTCGGCGGAGTACGTCGCGGCCGGGTAGGCCGCTGCCCTCGCGTCGTCCTTTGGCTCGACCCGCAGCGACCGGTACCGCTGCATGCCGGTGCCTGCCGGGATCAGCTTGCCGATGATCACGTTCTCCTTGAGGCCGACCAGCGAGTCCGACCTGGCGTGGATCGCCGCATCGGTCAGGACCCTCGTCGTCTCCTGGAACGAGGCCGCCGACAGCCACGATTCGGTGGCCAGCGACGCCTTCGTGATCCCCATCAGCACCGGGCGGCCAGCCGCCGAGGTACCGCCGGCCTCCACGACCGCGCGGTTGATCTCCTCGAACCTCGGCCGCTCGACCAGCTCGCCAGGCAGCAGGTCCGTGTCACCGGACTCGAGCACGTTCACCCGCTTGAGCATCTGGCGGATGATGATCTCGATGTGCTTGTCGTGGATCGACACGCCCTGCGACCGGTACACCTCCTGGACCTCGTGGACCAGGTGCAGCTGCACCTCACGGGATCCGAGGATGCGCAGCACCTCGTGCGGGTTGACGGCGCCGGCGATCAGCTGCTGGCCGACCGTGACGTGGTCGCCGTCGGCGACGAGCATCCGCGATCGGATGGACACCTGATACGGCACCTCTTCGGAGCCATCGTCGGGAACGATGATGATCTTCCGCGCCTTCTCAGGCTCCTCGATCCTGACCGTGCCCTCCACCTCGCTGATCGGCGCCATGCCCTTGGGGATCCTGGCCTCGAAAAGCTCCTGGATACGCGGCAGACCGTGGGTGATGTCCAGGCCGGCCACACCACCGGTGTGGAAGGTACGCATCGTCAGCTGAGTACCAGGCTCGCCGATCGACTGGGCGGCGATGATGCCGACCGCCTCGCCGACGTCGACGCGCTTGCCCGTGGCCAGCGACCGCCCGTAGCACTTGGCGCAGACACCGACCTTGGCCTGGCAGACGAGCACGCTGTAGGTGCGCACCGACTCCACGCCGGCGTTGACCATCGCCTCGATCAGTGACTCGGTCAGATCCGTCTCGGCCGTAGCGATGACGTTGCCGTCGGTGTCGGTCACGTCCTCCGACAGCGTCCGCCCGGTGCCCGTGTTCTCGATGTTGGGCAGCTTGCGCAGCGTGCCGGCGGAGTCGCGGTCCGCGATCCGCATCGCCAGCGAGCGATCGGTGCCGCAGTCCTCCTCGCGCACGATCACGTCCTGCGCCACGTCCACCAGCCGTCGGGTCAGGTACCCGGAGTCGGCGGTACGCAGCGCGGTGTCCGCCAGTCCCTTGCGGGCACCGTGCGTGGAGATGAAGTACTCGAGCACGGACAGGCCCTCGCGGAAGCTGGCCTTGATCGGCCGCGGGATGGTCTCGCCCTTGGGGTTGGAGACCAGGCCTCGCATACCGGCGATCTGCCTGACCTGCATCTGGTTGCCTCGGGCACCGGAGTTGACCATCATCCAGACCGGGTTGGTCTCGGGGAAGGCCTTTTCCATGTCCTGCGCCACGTCGGCCGTGGCGTGCGTCCAGATCTCGATCAGCTCCTGGCGCCGCTCGTCGTCGGTGATCAGACCGCGCTCGTACTCACGCTGGACCTTGTCCGCCCGCTTCTCGTAGGTGTCCAGGATCTCGCGCTTGTTCGGCGGAGCGACCACGTCCTCGATCGCGATCGTCACGCCTGCCCTGGTAGCCCAGTGGAACCCAGCGTCCTTGAGCTTGTCCAGCGCGCCAGCGACCTCCACCTTCGGGTACTTCTCGGCGAGTTCGTTGACGATCACGGAGAGCTGCTTCTTGCCTACCTCGTAGTTGACGAACGGGTAGTCGCCGGGCAGCGTCTCGTTGAACAGGCACCGGCCGAGGGTCGTGGTCAGCCGGAACTGCTGACCAGGCTCCCAGCCGTCCTGCGGCACGAAGCTGACCGGGGGCGCCACGTCGCGCAGCCGGATCGTGATCTCGGCCTGCAGGTCGAGATCGCCCCGGTCGTAGGCCATCAGGGCCTCGGACAGCCCGCCGAAGATCCGGCCGGTACCTGGCACATCCGGAGTCATCCTGGTCAGGCAGTAGATCCCGATGATCATGTCCTGGGTGGGCATGGTCACCGGCTTGCCGTCGGCCGGCTTGAGGATGTTGTTGGTCGACAGCATCAGGATCCGGGCCTCGGCCTGCGCCTCGGCGGACAGCGGCACGTGCACGGCCATCTGGTCACCGTCGAAGTCCGCGTTGAACGCGGTGCAGACCAGCGGGTGGATCTGGATCGCCTTGCCCTCGACCAGCTGCGGCTCGAACGCCTGGATGCCGAGCCTGTGCAGGGTCGGCGCGCGGTTGAGCAGCACCGGGTGCTCGCGAATGACCTCTTCGAGCACGTCCCAGACCACTGGCCGAGCCCGCTCCACCATCCGCTTGGCCGACTTGATGTTCTGCGCATGGTTCAGGTCGACCAGCCGCTTCATCACGAACGGCTTGAACAGCTCGACCGCCATCTCCTTGGGCAGCCCGCACTGGTGCAGCTTCAGCTGCGGGCCGACGACGATGACCGAACGGCCGGAGTAGTCGACGCGCTTGCCGAGCAGGTTCTGCCTGAATCGGCCCTGCTTGCCCTTGAGCATGTCGGACAGCGACTTGAGCGGACGGTTGCCGGGCCCGGTGACGGGACGGCCGCGGCGGCCGTTGTCGAACAGCGAGTCGACGGCCTCCTGGAGCATCCGCTTCTCATTGTTAACGATGATCTCGGGCGCACCCAGGTCGAGCAGCCTCTTGAGCCGGTTGTTCCTGTTGATGACACGCCGGTACAGGTCGTTCAGGTCCGAGGTGGCGAACCTGCCACCGTCGAGCTGAACCATCGGCCGCAGGTCCGGCGGGATCACCGGGATGCAGTCGAGCACCATGCCCAGCGGGCTGTTGGTGGTGTTGAGGAAGGCGGAGACGACCTTGAGCCGCTTGAGCGCCCGCGCCTTGCGCTGGCCCTTGCCGGTCCTGATCGTCTCGCGCAGGCTGGCGGCCTCGGCCTCGAGGTCGAAGTTGCCGACCCGCTCCTGGATGGCCTGGGCGCCCATGCCGCCGCGGAAGTACCGGCCGAACCGGTCCCGCATCTCGCGGTAGAGCAGCTCGTCGCCCTCGAGGTCCTGGACCTTGAGGTTGCGGAACCTGCTCCAGACCTCCTCGATCCGGTCGATCTCGCGCTGCGCGCGATCGCGGATCTGCTTGCACTCGCGGTCGCTGGCCTCCCTGACCTTGCGACGAGCGTCGCCCTTGGCGCCGGCCGCCTCGAGCTCGGCCAGGTCCTTCTCCAGCTTGGCCTGACGGGCCTCGATGTCGACGTCGCGCCGCTGCTCGAGCTGTGCCTTCTCGTTGGTGATCTTGGCCTCGAGCGAGGGCAGGTCACGATCCCGCGCCTCGGTGTCGACGTGCGTGATCATGTAAGCGGCGAAGTAGATGACCTTCTCCAGGTCCTTCGGCGCCAGGTCGAGCAGGTAGCCGAGCCGGCTGGGCACGCCCTTGAAGTACCAGATGTGGGTCACCGGAGCGGCGAGCTCGATGTGGCCCATCCGCTCCCGCCGGACCTTGGCCCTGGTGACCTCGACGCCGCAGCGCTCGCAGATGATGCCCTTGAACCTGACCCGCTTGTACTTGCCGCAGTAGCACTCCCAGTCGCGGGTCGGACCGAAGATCTTCTCGCAGAAGAGCCCGTCCTTCTCTGGCTTGAGCGTGCGGTAGTTGATCGTCTCTGGCTTCTTGACCTCGCCGTGTGACCACAGCCTGATGTCGTCAGCTGTGGCCAGTCCGATCCGCAGGTCGTCGAAGAAGTTGACGTCTAGCACTGTGTTAGTCCCCTAATCCCTCGTGGCGTGCGGATCAGACCTCTTCGACGCTGCTCGGCTCGCGCCGGGACAGGTCGATTCCCAGTTCCTCCGCAGCACGGAAGACGTCTTCGTCGGTATCGCGCATCTCGATCGCCGCGCCGTCGCTTGACAGCACCTCGACGTTCAGGCAGAGCGACTGCATCTCCTTGATCAGCACCTTGAACGACTCAGGGATGCCTGGCTCGGGGATGTTCTCGCCCTTGACGATGGCCTCGTAGACCTTCACCCGGCCGAGGATGTCGTCCGACTTGATCGTGAGCAGCTCCTGCAGCGCGTACGCGGCGCCGTAGGCCTCAAGCGCCCAGACCTCCATCTCGCCGAACCGCTGGCCGCCGAACTGTGCCTTACCGCCGAGCGGCTGCTGGGTGATCATCGAGTACGGGCCGGTGGACCTGGCGTGGATCTTGTCGTCGACCAGGTGCAGCAGCTTGAGTATGTAGATGTAGCCGACCGAGATCGGGTCCTTGAACGGCTCACCGGTGCGGCCGTCGAACAGCCGCGCCTTGCCGCTGGCCCCGACAAGCTGGACGCCGTCGCGGTTCGGCAGCGTCGAGCTGAGCAGGCCGGTGATCTCCTCCTCGCGCGCGCCGTCGAACACCGGCGTGGCCACCTTGGTGCCCGGCACGGACGCGTCGGCGCCGATCTGGCGCAGCCGGTTCTTCCACTCGTCGTCGGTGCCGTCGACCTGCCAGCCGGTTGCCGCGACCCAGCCCAGGTGGGTCTCGAGCACCTGGCCGACGTTCATCCGGCCGGGCACGCCCAGCGGGTTGAGCACGATGTCGACCGGCGTACCGTCCTGGAGGAACGGCATGTCCTCGACCGGCAGGATCTTGGCGATGACGCCCTTGTTCCCGTGCCGTCCGGCCAGCTTGTCTCCGTCGGTGATCTTCCGCTTGGCGGCGACGTAGACGCGAACAAGCTCGTTGACGCCTGGCGGCAGCTCGTCGCCTTCCTCGCGAGAGAACACCCGGACGCCGATGACGCGCCCGGACTCACCGTGCGGCACCTTCAGGGACGTGTCCCTGACCTCGCGGGCCTTCTCGCCGAAGATCGCGCGCAGCAGCCGCTCCTCCGGGGTCAGCTCGGTCTCGCCCTTGGGCGTGACCTTCCCGACCAGGATGTCACCGGTGACGACCTCGGCGCCGATCCTGATGATGCCGCGATCGTCGAGGTCAGCGAGCACTTCCTCGGAGACGTTCGGGATGTCCCTGGTGATCTCCTCCGGGCCCAGCTTCGTGTCACGTGCGTCGACCTCATGCTCCTCGATGTGGATCGAGGAGAGCACGTCGTCCTGCACGAGCCGCTGGGAAAGGATGATCGCGTCCTCGTAGTTGTGACCTTCCCAGGGCATGAAGGCGACCAGCAGGTTCTTGCCGAGCGCCATCTCGCCCCTGTCGGTGCATGGCCCGTCGGCGATCACCTGGTTGACCTCGATCCGCTGGCCGCCAGTGACGACCGGCTTCTGGTTGAAGCAGGTGCCCTGGTTTGAGCGCTCGAACTTGGCGATCCGGTAGGTCGTCCTTGTCCCGTCGTCGTTCATGATCGTGATCTCGTCGGCGCTGACCTCCTCGACCACGCCGGCCTTGTCGGCCAGGATGACGTCACCCGCGTCGGTCGCGGCCCGGTACTCCATGCCGGTACCGACCAGCGGCGCCTCGCTGCGCAGCAGCGGCACGGACTGGCGCTGCATGTTCGAGCCCATCAGCGCACGGTTGGCGTCGTCGTGCTCGAGGAACGGGATCATCGCCGTGGCGACCGACACCATCTGACGCGGCGAGACGTCGATGTAGTCGACCTCGTCCGGCTTGATGTAGTCGACCTCGCCGCCCTTGCGGCGCACCAGCACGCGCTCGCCGACGAAGCTGCCGTCGTCGTTGATCGGCTCGTTGGCCTGGGCGATGACGTGCCGGTCTTCCTCGTCGGCAGTCAGGTAGTCCACCTGCTCGCTGACCTTGCCGCCCTTGACCTTGCGGTACGGCGTCTCGACGAAGCCGAACGCGTTGACCCGGCCGTAGGAGGACAGCGAGCCGATCAGGCCGATGTTCGGGCCTTCCGGAGTCTCGATCGGGCACATCCGGCCGTAGTGGCTGGGGTGCACGTCACGGACCTCGAAGCCGGCCCGCTCGCGGGACAGACCGCCCGGGCCAAGCGCCGACAGGCGGCGCTTGTGGGTCAGGCCAGCCAGCGGGTTTGTCTGGTCCATGAACTGGGAGAGCTGGCTGGTGCCGAAGAACTCCTTGATCGATGCGACCACCGGCCGGATGTTGATCAGGGTCTGCGGCGTGATCGCCTCGACGTCCTGAGTCGTCATCCGCTCCCTGACCACTCGCTCCATCCTGGCCAGGCCGAGCCTGACCTGGTTCTGGATCAGCTCACCAACGGTGCGCAACCGCCGGTTGCCGAAGTGGTCGATGTCGTCGGTCTCGATCGGGATGAGCGAGTCGGCGGCCTTCATCTCGTCCTCGCCGACGTGCAGCTTGACGAGGTACTCGATGGTGGCGACGATGTCTTCCTCGGTCAGCGTGCCCTGGGTGATCGGCTGGGCCAGGCCGAGCTTCTTGTTCACCTTGTAGCGGCCGACCTTGGCAAGGTCGTAACGCTTGGGGTTGAAGTAGAGATTCTCAAGCAGGGCCTGCGCGGATTCCCGCGTCGGCGGCTCGCCCGGGCGGAGCTTGCGGTAGATGTCGAGCAGGGCGTCGTCCTGGCCCGTGGTGTGGTCCTTGTCCAGGGTGGCGAGCATCGACTCGTAGGCGCCGAACCGCTCGCGGATCTTGGCGTCGTCCCAGCCGAGCGCCTTGAGCAGGACGGTGACGCTCTGCTTGCGCTTGCGGTCGATCCGGACGCCGACGCTGTCCCGCTTGTCGATCTCGAATTCCAGCCAGGCACCGCGGGACGGGATCACCTTGCAGCTGTAGATGTCCTTGTCCGACGCCTTGTCCACCTGCCGGTCGAAGTAGACCCCCGGAGAGCGGACAAGCTGGCTGACCACGACACGCTCGGTGCCGTTGATGATGAAGGTGCCCTTGGGAGACATCAGCGGAAAGTCGCCCATGAAGACGGTCTGGCTCTTGATCTCGCCAGTCGAGTTGTTGATGAACTCTGCCGTGACGAACATCGGTGCGGAGAAGGTCATGTCCTTCTCCTTGCACTCGTCGTCTGAGTACTTCGGAGGCTCAAACCGATGATCACGGAACGAGAGCGACATCGTTCCGGTGAAGTCCTCGATCGGGCTGATCTCCTCGAAGATTTCTTCGAGGCCGGACTGCTCCGGCAGGTCCCTGCGGCCGAGCTGACGCTCGGCTTCAATCCGAGCCCGCCACTTCTCGTTACCGAGCAGCCAGTCGAACGAGTCTGTCTGCAGGGCGAGAAGGCTGGGAACCTCGAACGGTTCCTTGATGCGGGCGAAGGAGATGCGATGTGGACCAGGAGCGATAGCTGAGGCGCTGCGCGAGGCTGCCAACAGGGGTCCTTCCGAGCTCGTGGCTGAACGGTGACCGCGCGCACGCAGAACGCCCTTCGGCTTCGCCCCTAAGGGTGACGAACCTGTGGGTTACCAGATAGCCGAGGACATGTGGGTGCAGCGCAAATTGGCAGTGTAGTCGACGGACACACCGCTGGTCAACCCCCAACCACCCTGATTACTCACGGCTGATGGCAGCATCGCTCCTTAACGGCGAAACGTCAAGAGCCCGGGCCGCCGTGTCGGCAAGTTGGACGACGTGACGAAAATCACAGCGACTAGTGCGTTTACCCTTGTCATGACGGGGGTACATCCTCTAGTTCGCGCCTAGACGACCCCCGATCCGCCCTCATCCGGTCACCGTCGCCACTCCCGCCACTCGGTGCGCGTTTGAGTCAGGTGAACGCCCGGCTAGTACCTTTTGCGGCTACCAAAAGCGCGCTATGTGCGTTCGGGTAGGCGGGCGGGTGCGTCGGGCCAGCGCGCGGGGTGCGCTCGGGTCAGCGGGCGGGCTGACTAGGTCCTTGAAACGGCGCTGGCGCCGGGCGGTAACTTCCCGCCCGGCGCCAGCGTGACGCAGGAACGCTGCTTACTTAACCGTGACCGTGGCGCCGACGCCCTCGAGAACGGCCTTCGCCTTCTCCGCGGTCTCCTTGTTGACCTTCTCAAGGATCTTCACCGGTGCGGAGTCGACCGCGTCCTTGGCCTCCTTGAGGCCCAGGCCAGTCAGCGGCCGGACTTCCTTGATGACCTGGATCTTCTTGTCCCCGGCCGCCTCGAGGATGACGTCGAACTCATCCTGCTCCTCGACCTCGGCGGCGGCCCCGCCGCCATCGCCGGTCGCTGCCGGGCCAGCGACGGCCACCGGGGCCGCCGCCTTGACGTCGAAGGTCTCCTCGAACGCCTTCACGAACTCCGACAGCTCGATGAGCGTCATCTCCTTGAACGCATCGAGCAGGTCCGTTGAACTGATCTTCGCCATCGTGACTTTTCCTCTTTCTTTTCCTTAACCTTGCGGCGACTCCCGTCGGGTCAGTCGCCAGGTCTGGTCGGCGCTCGGAGCCTGGCAGTCAGGCCCCGCTCGCTCAGCCCTACTCGCTGTCGGCCGCCTCGGCCCCTGTCTCGGCCTCGGCCCCCGTCTCGGCCTCGTCCGCCGGAGCCTGCGCAGCGGTGTCCTTCGCCATCGACACCGATCCGCCGTCCGGCGCCTCGGCCGCCTTCTTCTGCTCAAGCGCCGCCAGCAGGCGGGCCATCTGAGTGGGCAGCGCGGCGAAGGTAGCGGCCGCACCGGCCATCGAGGCCTTCATCGCCCCTGCCAGCTTGGCCAGCAGGACGTCACGCGGCTCGAGATCGGCGAGCTTGCCGACCTCGGCGGAGGTGAGCACCTTCCCGTCGAGGACGCCGCCCTTGACCACCAGCAGCGGGTTCGCCTTCGAGAACTCCCGCAGCCCCTTCGCGGCCTGGACAACGTCACCGCCGACAAACGCGATCGCTGACGGGCCGACGAGCAGCTGCGAGAACTCTTCGCTGAGCCCGGCGTCCTTAGCCGCGATCCTGGTGAGGGTGTTCTTCACCACTGAGAACGAGGCATCCGAGCCGAGTGCCTGCCGCAGCTCCTTGACCTGTGCCACGGTAAGCCCGCGATACTCGGTGAGTACGGCACCCGAGGAGTTCTGGAACCGCTCGGTCAGCTCGGCGACCGTCGCCTCCTTTACAGCCCTCGCCATGGGCATCCCTCCTGCCTCTGGGAGCCAGCCCGCAGGGCGAGCCGCTCCGAGTGAAATATCGGTGCCGCCGGAAGAGCCCCAGAGACGACGAACGCCCCGGGCGCAGGCGCACCGGGGCGGAACCGCGGCCAGCATGAAATCTCATGTGGCGGTGCGGTACAGCTCAGCTCACCTGCGCGGGCCGCCCGGGTACCCGGGCCTTCGGCCGCCTTGCTCATGGCATGGCGGCAGCCGACGGTCTTTGGCGTTGCTAGCTTACGTTGCCAGCCGCGCGCCCGCCAAATCGGCGGGCTGGCTGGTGGCAGTCAGTTCGCGGCGGCTTCCTCGAACTCGCTGGTCAGGCCCCTGGTGATGCCCGGATCGACGGGAACGCCGGGGCCCATTGTCGTCGAGAAGGTGATCTTCTGGAGGTAGCGTCCCTTGGCGGCGGCCGGCTTGAGCCTGATGACCTCGTCGATCGCCGCGGCATAGTTCTCGACCAGTGCCCGGTCCGCGAAGGACGCCTTGCCGATGATGAAGTGCAGGCTGCCGTGCCGGTCCACGCGGAACTCGATCTTGCCGCCCTTGATGTCCGTCACCGCCTTGGCCACGTCCGCGGTGACCGTACCGGTCTTCGGGTTAGGCATCAGTCCGCGCGGGCCGAGCACCCGGCCGAGCCGACCGACCTTGCCCATCAGATCAGGCGTGGCGACGACGGCGTCGAAGTCGAGGAATCCGCCCTGGACCCGCTCGATCAGTTCGTCCGAGCCGACGATGTCGGCACCGGCGGCCCGAGCCTCCTCGGCCCGCTCGCCGGCCGCGAACACCAGGACGCGGGCGGTCTTGCCGGTCCCGTTCGGGAGGTTCACCGTGCCGCGCACCATCTGGTCCGCCTTGCGCGGGTCGACACCGAGCCTGATCGCGACCTCAACGGTCGAGTCGAACTTGGTCGTGGACGTCTTCTTGGCGAGGTCGACGGCCTGCACCGGGCCGTACAGCCTGGTGTCGTCGATGAGGTCGTTGGCCTTGCGGTAGGCCTTGCTGCGCTTCATGTGCTGTCTCCCTGATTCTGCGCGGAGGTCGTGGTCGTCGGACCAGCGCTGGTCCTGCCACTGCCGGGAGCCCGGATCCGCCGGACGCCCGGTCGACGTGCGTGCTGGCAGAGAAATCCCGGAGGGATCGTCTCGGCTCAGCCCTCGACGGTGATTCCCATCGACCGGGCCGTGCCCGCGATGATCTTCTCCGCCGCTTCGATGCTCGTCGCGTTCAGGTCCGGCATCTTCGCCTGCGCGATGTCCCGCACCTGGGCCATCGACATCTTGCCGACCTTCGTCTTGTGCGGCTCGCTGCTGCCCTTCTGGACGCCCGCTGCCTTCTTGATCAGCTCGGCGGCCGGCGGGGTCTTCGTCACGAAGGAGAACGACCGGTCTTCGTAGATCGTGATCTCGACCGGGATGATGTTCCCGCGCTGCGACTCGGTCGCGGCGTTGTACTGCTTGACGAAGTCCATGATGTTCACGCCGTGCGGGCCGAGCGCCGTGCCGACCGGCGGGGCCGGGGTTGCCGCGCCAGCGTTCAGCTGGACCTTCACGATCGCAGCGATCTTCTTCTTCCTCGGAGCCATCTGCCTGTCAGTCCTATTCTCGTCGTGCCTATCCGCGTCGTGTCCGCGTCGTGCTAAGTGACGCTTTCCGCCTGTTGCGCTGCCGGTCAGATCTTGCTGACCTGGTCGAAGGAGAGCTCGACCGGAGTCTCGCGGCCGAAGATCGACACCAGCACCTTGAGCTTCTGGGTATCCGGATTGATCTCGCTCACCGTAGCGGGAAGCGTGGCGAACGGGCCCTCCATAACGGTAACGGACTGGTTTATCTCGAAGTCCACCGCGGCCGCCCGCATGGTCTCGGCCTTCTTGGCCTTCTTCTCCTCCGGCACCGGAGCGAGCAGCGACGTCACCTCGTGCAGGCTCAGCGGCGAGGGACGGCTGGACAGCCCGACGAAGCCGGTCACGCCCGGGGTGTTGCGCACCGCGGCCCACGACTCGTCGGTCAGCTCCATCCGGACCAGGATGTAGCCGGGCAGCACCTTCTCCTGCACCTGCTGCCGCTTGCCGCCCTTGACCTCGATCACCTCGTGCGTGGGAACCTCGATCTGGAAGATGAAATCCTCCATGTTGAGGGACTGGGTGCGGCTCTCAAGGTTCGCCCTGACCCGGTTCTCGTATCCGGCGTAGGAATGCACGACATACCACTCGCCCGGCAGCCTGCGTAGCTCGGCCTCGAACGCGGCAACCGGGTCTGTCTCCTCGGCTTCCTGCTCGGTCTCCTGCGCTACGTCCGTCTCCTGCGCTACGTCCGTCTCCTGCGGTATGTCGGTCTCCTGCGCTACGTCGGCCTCGTCGGCGGCATGCTGCACCGTGGCACTCGGTTCGCTGAGCACCTCGGCCTGGTCGTCATCGGTAGGCTCGGCCAGCGGCCCACCGACCTGATCGAAGTCGGACACGATAGCTCTTTCTCTCTGCTCGTTCCTGCGCGGCTCACCGTGATCATGCTGCCACGCTCCGCGCACAAATACCGCCTAGTCCCTCGCAAGGGGGAAGGCGGCCCGCAGCCTCAGGCGAAGATCTTCAGGACCAGGTACCAGAAGGCGTTGTCCACACCGGTCACGATCGCCACCATGATCAGGATGAAGATCACGGAGACAGACGTGTAGGTCATCAGTTCCTTGCGGGTCGGCCAGATGACCTTCCTCAGCTCAGCCCTGATCTCGCGCAGGAAAACGGCCGGTGTGGTCCGGTCCGGCGACGAAGGCCCGGACGATTTCGCCGGCTTCCTGGCCTGTGGGCCACGTACCTGAGTCGCCATGTCCTCACCTGTTAGTGCTGGTCAACGGCCGGCTCGCGCCGGTGCGGGCCCGCGGGTTACGAGCCAGCTCGCAGGGCAGGAGGGACTCGAACCCCCAACCGCCGGTTTTGGAGACCGGGACTCTAGCCAATTGAGCTACTGCCCTCTGCGCGGCACCGCAGGCACGCTTCCGCAGCCTGACGGATTACCACCAGATGTTGAAGTGTACGTTGCCGACCGCCCTCGCGTCGAACTGCGATCGATATTGCCCGTCCGGATTGGCGCTGCCGGGGCGTCAGGCCGGCCCGGGCCGTGCGGATGGCAGGATGCTAACCATGGAACTCACCAAGCCGAGACTCTCCGCACGGATATCCGCCATCGCCGAATCGGCCACGCTGGCGGTCGACGCCAAGGCCAAGGCGCTGAAGGCGGCGGGCCGGCCGGTGATCGGCTTCGGCGCTGGCGAGCCTGATTTCCCCACCCCTGACTACATCGTGGCGGCGGCACAGCGAGCCTGCGCCGAGCCCAGGTTCCACAAGTACTCGCCGACTCCTGGCCTGCCCGAGCTGCGCGAGGCCATCGCGGCCAAGACCCGGCGTGACTCCGGCCTGGTCGTCTCGCCGGGGCAGGTGCTCGTCACCAACGGCGGGAAGCAGGCCGTCTACCAGGCCTTCGCGACCCTGCTCGACCCAGGCGACGAGGTGCTGCTGCCGGCACCGTACTGGACCACCTACCCCGAGGCGATCGCGCTGGCCGGCGGGACCACCGTGCCGGTCAGTACCGACGAGACCTCCGGCTACCTGACCAGTGTGGCCGACCTGGAGGCGCACCGCACCGACCGCACCAAGCTGCTGGTCTTCGTCTCCCCGTCGAACCCGACCGGGGCGGTCTACCCGCCTGAGCTTGTCGCCGAGATCGGCGAGTGGGCCGCCGACCAGGGCATCTGGGTGGTCACCGACGAGATCTACGAGCATCTGGTCTACGGAACGGCGAGGTTCTCCTCGATCCTGGTTGCCGCTCCGCGGCTCGCGGACCGGTGCGTCGTCCTGAACGGTGTCGCCAAGACCTACGCGATGACCGGCTGGCGGGTCGGCTGGATGATCGGGCCGGACGATGTGATCAAGGCGGCCACCAACCTGCAGTCGCACGC
>DASWAA010000003.1:0-8530 GCA_036391385.1 Streptosporangiaceae bacterium | reverse complement strand
GCCGCAACCCGTCCGGTTCGAGCTCGGGATCGGCCGTAGCCGTCGCCGCCGGGCTCGCGCCGCTGGCGGTGGGGACGGAGACCGACGGCTCGATCATCAGCCCGTCCCACGCCTGCGGCATCGTCGGCATCAAGCCGACTCACGGGCTGGTTAGCCGGACCGGAATCGTGCCGATCTCAGCGGAGCAGGACACCGCCGGGCCGATGACCCGCAGCGTAGCCGACGCTGCCTGCCTGCTCGGCGTACTTGCCGGCGCCGACCCGGCCGATCCCGTCACCGGCGAGGCGACCGCTCAGCCGCCCGACTACACCCGCTTCCTCGACGCTACGGCCCTGGCCGGCGCCAGGATCGGCGTCTGGCGCCAGGGCTCGGCGGAGGCGACGGCCGCGGCGGCCGCCGTGCTCGACGGCGTGGTCGCCCAGCTCCGCGCGCACGGCGCCGAGATCATCGACCCGGTCGATCTCGCCGGGGCCGAGGGGATAGACGAGCCTGAGTTCCTTGCCCTGCGGCACGAGTTCAGGGACGACCTCAACGCCTACCTCGGCGGTCTCGGCGGCGATCACCCGAAGTCGCTGGCGGAGCTTATCGCCTTCAATATCGCTAACGAGGACCGCGTGCTTGCTCACTTCGGCCAGCAGATCTTCGAGCAGGCGCAGGCAACCGGCGGCCGCGCCGATCCCGCCTGGCAGCCCGCGCGTGAGCAGGCGCGCAGCCTGGCCCGATCCGGTCTCGACGGCGCGCTGACCGGGCACCGGCTCGACGCGGTGCTCGCGCTGAGCGGCAATCCTGCCTGGCTGACCGATTATGTGCTCGGCGACCACTACAGCGCGGGGACGTCCTCGCCAGCCGCCGTCGCCGGCTATCCGGCGATCACTGTCCCGGCCGGGCTGGTCAGCGGCCTTCCAGTCGGAGTCTCTTTCATGGGACCTGCCTGGTCCGAGCCCCGGCTGATCGCCCTGGCCTACGCCTTCGAGCAGACCCGGCCTGCACCGGGCCGCTCCAGTCCCGAGGGCCGGTAGCACGCAACGGGAGCGATAACCTAGCCGCCATGGACACCTGGCCCGCCGCGAGCGTCCCCAGCCTGCCCGGACAGGCTCCTGCGATCATGGTCTGGGATACGGCGAGCCGCGGACTCGCCGTCGCCGCACCGGGCCCGCAGGCGACGCTGTATGCCTGCGGCATCACGCCTTACGACGCGACGCACATCGGTCATGCGGCGACGTACATCGCGTGGGACCTGCTCGGCCGGGCGTGGCGGGATGCCGGGCAGCACGTGCGTTATGCACAAAATGTCACTGACATTGACGATCCGCTTCTCGAGCGCGCGGCGAGGGACAGCGACGACTGGCGCGAACTGGCCGACCGAGAAATCGATCGCTACCGGTCGGACATGACGGCACTGCGGGTGCTGCCGCCTGACTACCTCGTCGGTGCCGTCGAGGCGCTGCCGATCATCGAGGAGTTCAACGGGACGCTCGCCGACCGGGGCTCGCTTTACGAACTCGACGGCGACGTCTACTTCTGCCGGTCGGCCGATCAGGCGTTCGGCTCGGTCTCCGGTTACGACACGGAGCTTATGGTCAGGCTCTCGTCCGAGCGCGGCGGCGACCCAGGCAGGCCAGGCAAGAAAGACCCGCTCGACCCGATCGTGTGGCAGGCCAGGCGACCCGGCGAGCCGTTCTGGGATTCGCGGTTCGGCCGGGGCAGACCCGGCTGGCACGTCGAGTGCGCGGCGATCGCGACGCATTACCTTGGCGTCGCGTTCGACGTTCAGGCCGGCGGCTGCGACCTCATCTTCCCGCACCACGAGCTGAGCGCTTCACACGCGCGGGTGGCGTGCGCCGACGCCGGCGGCGAGGTCTTCGCGCGGCGGTACGCGCATGCCGGGATGGTGCGTCTCGACGGCGAGAAGATGTCCAAGTCGCTGGGCAACCTGGTCTTCGTGTCCGTGCTGCGGGAGTCGGACATCGACCCGATGGCGATCAGGCTGGCGATTCTCGCGCACCACTACCGGAGCGACTGGGACTGGACCGACCAGGGCCTGGTGACGGCGTCGCTGCGGCTCGGCCGCTGGCGCGCGGCAGTGCAGGGCGGCCTCGGCGGGCAGGGCGGCGCCCGCAGCGGCCAGGAGGTGCTCGCGTCCATCCGCGAGCGCATCGCTGACGACCTGGACGCACCCGGCGCGCTGACGGCCGTCGATGCCTGGGCCGAGAGCGTCCTGTCGGCATCGGCTGGCCGGGCCGATGCCGATCCGGCCAGTTCGGCCCGGCTGGTCAGGGACGCGGTCGACGCCATCCTCGGCATCGCGCTGTAGCGGGACCCGTCCCGTAAGACCCGCGGGACCGGGATGCGCGGGCCGAGGCACATGCACTGTCAAATTGCGTGCTGGTCCTTGTGGAGAACCGCCTCCGATCATCCACAGGCGGCAGTCGCACATTCGCGCCACCGTCCCTGGCAGGCAAACGTGGCCGCCATGACTGAATCTCACCCGGATCATTTGCATGACCCCGACCCCGACCCCGACCCCGACCCCGACGCACCCCTCGCACGCCCGGCGCCCGGCCCGGCGCCGGGCGACACGCCGGATCCGGCGCCCGGCCCGGCACCGGGCCTGCGGTGCCGGGTGCGGGTCGGGTCGGCCGACGGCGTTCTGGCGATCGTCCCGCATCTGCTGGGCTTCAATCCTGCTGACAGCCTGGTCGTGCTCGGCATCGGCGGTCCGCACGCGCGGATCAGGGTCACGTTCCGCTACGACCTGCCTGAGCCGCCCGATAGCGAGCTGGCCGCGGACATCGCCGCGCATGCCGCCAGCGTCCTGGCCCGGCAGGCCCTGACGATCGCCGTCGTCATCGGGTACGGCCGCGGCGCGGTGGTCACTCCGGTGGTCGATGTCGTAATCCCGGCTCTGCTTGAGGCCGGCGTCATCGTCCATGACGTGCTGCGGGTCGAGGACCGCCGGTACTGGTCATATGTGTGCGGCGACCCGGCCTGCTGCCCGCCCGAAGGCGTGCCTTTCGATCCGGCGGCGCATCCGGCCGCCAGTGCGCTGTCCGAGGCTGGCCTGACCGTTCGCAGCGACCGGGCAGAGCTGGCCGGCACTCTCGCCCCGGCCGCGGAGTCCGCGCAGTCCATGGCCCGCGCCGTCGACCGTGCGCGCCGCCGCGCCGCGCAGCTGATCGAGGACACCATCGCGGTCTCCGGCGCCTGCGACGTCTTCCAGCCAGTGGCCGATGCCGGACGGCGGTCGGTGCGCAAGGCGGTGGCCAGGTACCGGCGGGAGGGCGCGCTGACCGACCATGACGAGATCGCCTGGCTGGGCCTGACCTTGACCGACCTTCGGGTCAGGGACGACGCCTGGGCCAGGATGGACCCGTCCTGCACCGTCGCTCACCTGCGCTTGTGGACCGACCTGGTGCGTCTCCTGCCCGCCGAGCTCGTGCCCGCCCCGGCCGCGCTGCTCGCTTTCACCGCATGGCAGGCCGGCGACGGAGCCCTGGCCAGCATCGCGATCGAGCGCGCGCTGGACGCCGATCCCGAGTACTCGATGGCGCTGCTGGTCGCCGAGGCACTGCATGCGGGTCTGCCGCCGTCGGCTGCCCGGCTGCCGATGACCCCGAAGCAGGTCGCGGCGAGCTACGCGAGGAGGCGGACGGGCAGACCCGGCCCGGGCGAGTCACGCCGGGCGTGCTGAGGCGCGGACACTGCCCTCCCAGACATTGCCCGCGCGGGCAGTGCGCTCCGGGGACCGCTAGCCGACCGCTAGCCGACGAGGTCCGCCGAAGGGTCATTATCAAGCTCGTAGCCAGGAGCGAGCCGGGCGAGCTCGCGGCCCTGCCGGTACTGCAGGGCCTTCGGCGGAAGGCTCGATGGCCGACCACTGAGCAGCACGCTGAGCGTCCCGGTCACGCCGTCGGGGACGGGGCTGACGGCGCCGCCCGGTGGCACTGCCCGGCGCAGCGCCTGCGCGGCGACGGCGGCGGCGGAGCCGAACAGCGCGGCGCCGGGGATGGCGACGCTGATCTGGTCGGCCGCAAGCTCGTACTCAGTGCAGCCCATGACGATGGCACCGCATTCCTGCGGTGTCCGCCCGGCCGCGTCGGCGATCGCGGCCGAGATAGCCTCGTCGTCTCCGGAGTCGATGGCCGAAGCCAGGCCGGGGCAGGCGACCGGGGTTACCGTCGCCTGAGCGCCGAAGTCCTGGATCAGCCTGCGCTGGTAGGCGCTGGCTGTGGTGGCGACCGTCGCCCAGATCGCCACCGAGCCTGCGACAGCGGCGGCGGGCTTGATCGCGGGAACCGTGCCGACGATCGGGATGTCTGGCTCGAACTCCGCTCGCAGCGCGTCCAGGGCATGGACGCTGCCCGTGTTGCAGGCCATCACGATCACGTCGGGCTCGTAGCTAGCCGCCGCCCTGGCGATGGCGAGGGAGCGCTCCGCGATGTCCTGCGGCGTCCGCGGCCCCCATGGCATGCCGTCCGGGTCCATAGCGATGACGAGATCAGCGTCCGGGCGCAGCTTATGCAGCTCGCTGGCCGCGGCAAGCAGACCGAGCCCGGAATTGAGCAGCGCGAATCGCATGCCTAACTGTATGAGATCGCGGCGATGTCCGGGTTACCGGCAGGTTAAAGCCTTCGTCCCGGTTGGGGCAATGTCCCGGTGATCTCCTAGTCGATAGCGGGCAGGCCGTCGATGCTCACCTTGTTGCGCTCGATCCTGTAGGCGGCCAGGCCCGCTGGCGTCTTGCGCTCGGCCCAGCGGGTGAGCAGGTCGCGCTCCTGCGTCAGTTCCATGACCGGCACCGCGTAGCCGCAGGAGTCGGAAATGCGGCCGGCCGTCACTACGATCACCGCCCGCTTGTCGCCCAGGTCGGCGCCGCCTGTAATGGCCCGCCCGGCACCGTCCGGCCCGGCACCGTCCGGCCCGGCACCGAAGCGCGAGATCAGCTCGGGCCAGTCCGGATCGGCCGGGAGCACGACGCGGCCTGTGCCGTGGATCCGCACGATCTTGGGCGTCCGGTCGAACGAGCAGAACATGAGCGTGATCTGGCCGTTCTGCCGCAGGTGCGCGATGGTCTCCGCGCCGCTGCCTGTGAGGTCGACGTAGGCGACCCGCCGCGGACCGAGGATGACGAAGGTGTCGCGGTAACCCTTCGGCGACACGTTCACGTGTCCTCCGCTACCGTCGGCGCCAAGGCATGGCGCCGTTGCCACGAAGAACATCGGCTGGCTGCGGATGAACTGCATCAGCCTCTCGTCAAGCTCGGGATAGACCTGGCCCACGTGCACGCTCCTGCTGGCTCGGCTGACAAGGGCGGGGCTGGCGCCGCTCGCTCCATGGTCCCGCCTGCGCGCTTCGCCGGCGATGGCGGGCCTCCTGATGACATGCCCCGATCGTCCGGACGACGTACGGACCCGATCAAGGAAACGGACGCTACCGGGCGGTAAGATTGGGCTGCTACCTGTCGTTCTGGCCGCTGAGCGCGGATTGCGCCGCAGCCGTGCGATGGCTAGGTCCGCCGGGGGTAACGGCCGCCGGCGCCAGTCCAGGGGAGGCTGAGTGACGGAGCTGGCTCATCCCGGGCAGCACGAGAGTCCTCGGCTGGCCAGCAGGCACGCCGCGGCAGCCAGGCTCAGGCACGATTACGCCGCGATCCCGCCTGGCACCTCCGTCCGGCTTGGCAAGTCGACGTCCAATCTGTTCAGGTTCCGCGATAGGGAGTCATCCGGGCTCGTCACGCTCGATGTCTCTGCCTTTTCCGGAGTGCTGCACATCGACCAGGAGGCGCGGACCGCGGTCGTCGGCGGAATGACCACCTATGAGGACCTGGCCGATGCGACGCTGCGCCACGGCCTGATTCCGCTAGTGGTCCCGCAGCTCAAGACCATCACTCTCGGCGGGGCGGTGTCGGGCCTTGGGATCGAGTCGACGTCCCTGCGCAACGGCCTGCCGCACGAGTCCGTCCTGGAGATGGAGATCCTGACCGGGGACGGACGGCTGATCACGGCGGCGCCGGACAACGAGCATCAGTCGCTGTACTGGGGGTTCCCCAACTCCTACGGCACCCTCGGCTACGCCCTATGGCTGACGATCGAACTCGAGCCGGTCAGCCCGTACGTGCACCTGCGGCATTTCCGGTTCGGCAGTCCCGCCGAGGTCATGACGGCGATCGCCGAGATCGGGCGCGACGGCAGCTACGGTGGTCACCGGGCCGATTTCGTCGACGGCACGGCGTTCAGCCCGGAGGAGATCTACCTGACTGTCGGCGCTTACAGCGAGGTCGCTCCGTGGCTCAGCGACTACACCGGCCAGCAGATCTACTACCAGTCGATCCGCGGTCCGGCGGAGGACTTCCTGACGATCCGTGACTACCTGTGGCGCTGGGACACCGACTGGTTCTGGTGCTCGCGGCCGTTCGGCGTCCAGCAGCCTGTGATCCGCCGCCTGTGGCCGAGCCGGTACCGGCGCTCGGATGTGTACCGCAAGCTGGTCGCGTTCGACCGGCGGCACGGGCTGAGCAGCGCGCTGGATGCCAGGCGCGGCAGGTCGGCGCACGAAGCCGTGATCCAGGACGTCGAGATCCCGGTCGAGCGCAGCGCCGACTTCTACGAGTTCTTCGCCGGTGCCGTGGGCATGAGCCCGGTATGGCTGTGCCCGCTGCGGCTGCGCGCCGAGCGGGCCTGGCCGCTGTACCCGCTGGCTCCCGGCGAGATCTACGTGAACTTCGGCTTCTGGGGCAACGTGGCGCTGCCGCCGGGTGCCTCGGACGGCTATTACAACCGGCAGGTCGAGGGCAAGGTAACCGAACTCGGCGGACACAAGGGCCTGTACTCGACCTCGTTCTACTCGCGGGAAGAGTTCGGGCGGCTCTACAACGGCGCCGCCTATGCCGGGCTGAAGCAGGAGTACGACCCGGATGGCCGCCTGGCCACGCTGTACGACAAGTGCGTGAGCGGTAAGTGAGGAAGGAGACGGCACATGCCGCTAGCTGAGGTATTCGAGCGGGTCGCTGGCGCTAGTGCGGACGTCGAGTTCGCAGCCTACGACGGCAGCACTGCAGGCAAGCAGGGCTCCGATATCAAGATCTCGGTCAAGAGTCCGGTCGCCGTGTCCTACCTGGCGCAAGCGCCGGGCGCACTCGGCCTTGCCCGGGCCTACGTGACCGGGCACCTGGACATCGACGGTGACATGTACACCGCGCTGGCACGGCTGGCCGGCGCGCAGCGGATCGACCTGCCGCTGTCGGAGAGGCTGTCCATACTGTCCGAGCTTGGCGGGCCTGGACTGCTGCTCCGCCGCGTCGCGCCGCCGCCGCAGGAGGTCCGGGTCAACCGCCGGTGGCTGTCAGGGCGCCGGCACTCCAAGGGACGTGATGCCAGCGCGATCTCGCACCACTACGACGTATCCAACACCTTCTACGAGTGGGTGCTCGGCCCGTCGATGGCCTACACGTGCGCCTGTTATCCCAGTGCCGCCGCTTCGCTCGAGCGGGCTCAGGAGTACAAGTTCGACCTGGTCGCCAGGAAGATCGCGCTCGCCCCTGGGATGCGGCTGCTCGACGTCGGCTGCGGCTGGGGCGGCATGGTGATGCACGCCGCCAGGAACTACGGCGTTCGCGCTCTCGGTGTCACGCTGTCCGAGCAGCAGGCAGCCTGGGCGCAGCGGGCGATCAAGGAGGCCGGCCTTGAGGACCTGGCCGAGGTGCGGCACCTGGACTACCGTGAGGTCCCCGAGACCGGCTTCGACGCCATCAGCTCGATCGGCCTGACCGAGCACATCGGCAAGGCCCAGCTCCCCGGCTACTTTGGCTTCCTTTACGGCAAGCTGAACACCGGCGGGCGGCTGCTGAACCACTGCATCACCAGGCCTGACAACCACGGGCCCGCCCGGGTCACCGACGGATTCATCTACCGGTACGTGTTCCCTGACGGCGAGCTCGAAGGTCCGGGCTACCTCCTCTCGCAGATGCACGACGCGGGCTTCGAGGTCAGGCACGAGGAGAACCTGCGCGAGCATTACGCGATGACGCTGGCGGCCTGGTGCGCCAACCTCGACGCGCGCTGGGACGACGCGGTGGCCGAGGTCGGCCAGGCGACAGCCCGGGTCTGGCGGCTCTACATGGCGGGATCGCGGCTCGGCTTCGAGCAGAACCAGATCCAGCTGCACCAGATCCTGGGCGTCAAGCTGGACGCCGACGGCCGGTCCGGGATGTCCCTGCGCCCGGAATGGGAGCCGCCGGCTGCCTGAGCGTGACGATCTCGCGGCTGCGCGTGCCAGCGGGCTATGTCAGGGCCAGATCGGGCTCGTACCCGATCCGGCCCCCGAAGCAGTCCTGCAGCCCGAGCACGCTGGCGCGCTCAGGCAAAGGGCGCGCCGCCCTGGCTAGGTGCGATAGCTCTCGGCGACGGTGAAGGCCAGGTCCAGGGCCTGGCCGCGGTTCAGGCGCGGGTCGCAGGCCGTCTCGTAGCGCTGGTACAGGTCGCCGGCGACGATCTCGTGACTGCCGCCGACGCACTCGGTGACGTTGTCGCCG
>DASWAA010000002.1:0-28476 GCA_036391385.1 Streptosporangiaceae bacterium | reverse complement strand
GCCGCCCGCCAGCCGGGACGAGCGCCCGCAGCACCGTTATCTTGATGCGTTGTGTGCCTGTGTGAGCGATCACTGCGCGGCTTAGCTGGCTCTTTGGCGATGCCCGGCGGCGTTTCGGTGTCACCATAGGGGCGTGTGGCGCAGGCGGGCGGTAGCGAAGGAGCCGGACCAGGCACGGATCGATGCGACAGCGCAGGCGGTCATCACATGCGCGGCAGAACCGATCATCGCGCTCGGCCGGGACCGTACCGTCTGCCTGTGGAACCCGGCGGCCGAGCGCATGTTCGGCTGGACCGCCGCTGAGGTACTCGGCCTCGAGCCGCCGATCATCCCGCGGGACCTGCGTGCCGAGCACGGCGCCGTGCTCGAGCGGGTCGCCAGCGGCGGGCAGGTCTCGCTCGCGACGAGACGGATGTGCAAGGCGGGCGATGTCATCGACGTCCGGACCGAGACGAGCAGCCTGACTGACCAGGCCGGCGAGCAGCTTGGCTGGATCATCGTCTGCCACCGGGCGCAGGAGGACGCAGCCGTCCGGCATTACATGGCCGAGCGGGCGCGGCTCGTGCGCAGGCTGGGCGACGTGGTAGCGGACATGACGGCCCAGCTGGAGCTTGAGGCGGTGCTCGACCGGATCGCGGCCAGCCTGCGGGAGCTCACCCGGGCGGACGCGGGCGGCTTCGTGCTGATCGAGGGTGACCGGCTCCGGCTGGTGTCGATGGACGGGCTGCCTGCGGAGCTGCGCGGAAGGACCGCCGACATGCCGAGCAGCCTGGTGGGCGAGCTCATGCGCTCCGGCAAGAGCGTGCTGATGCGGACCGGCGACTCCGGGCTCTTCGCCGACCTGATCTGGTCGGCCCTTCCTGGCCTGCACACCATCACGCTCAGCCTGTCTTACGTTGGAGGCAAGCCGTACGGCGCCCTGTACGCCCTGTACAGCAGGCGTGTCACCGGCCACATCGACCTTGAGCTGCTCGAGCTGCTGGCCGGCCATGCCAGCGTGGCGCTCTCGAACGCCACCGCGTTCGCCGAGGTCAAGATGCAGCGGGCGCACGAGCGGGCCGTGATCGACGGCAGTGCGGACGGGATCGCCGTGCTGGACGGGACCGGCCTGGTCCGGCAGTGGAACCCGGCGGCGCACATGCTGACCGGAGTCCCGGCGGCCCAGGCGACTGGCAAGCCGCCGCCGTTCCCGCTGCCCGAGCCCGGGGCCATGCTGACCATTCAGCTGCCGAACGAGCGCTGGATCGGCGTGCTGCGCACAGTACTTGACGGCCGCGACGAGCAGGTGATCGACTTCCGCGATGTCACCGCGGCCAAGAAGCTCGAGGAGGCAAAGGACCTCTTCCTGGCGACAACCAGCCACGAGCTGCGCACGCCGATCACGGTGGTGCAGGGCTACGCGAGCACCCTGGCCAGCCGCTGGGACAAGCTGCTCGACACGGACCGGCGCAGGGCCGTCCAGACGATCGCCGAGCGAGCCGAGGCGCTGGCCAGGCTCGTGGACCAGCTGCTGCTCGGCTCCCGGGCCGGCGCCAACCGGCTCACCGTGAACAGCGCGCCGTTCGACCTCGCCAGGCTGCTGCGGGAGGCGGCCACCGTGTTCCAGCCGTTGTCGGACAAGCACGTCCTCGTCACCGATGTCCCCGATGACCTGCCGTACGCCCGCGGTGACGCTGCCGCGACCGACAGCATCGTCAGTCAGCTGATCGAGAACGCGTTCAAGTACTCACCCGACGGCGGCACCGTCACCATCGCGGCCCGGATCGCTGACGCCGGCGGCGGCGGCGAGGCACCCGCCGGTGCCGCCTCCGACGGCGCCGGGTGCGGGGAGATCGAGGTGACGATACGGGACGAGGGCATCGGGATCGACGCTGCCGACCTCGAGCGGGTCTTCGAGCGTTTCGTGCAGGGCGAGACCGGGGACCGGAGGCGGTTCGGCGGCATCGGGCTGGGCCTGTACATAGTGCGTCAGCTCGCGCGAGCGCAGGGTGGCGAGGTCACCGCCCATCCGGCGGAAGACCGCGGAACGGTGATGCGGCTGACGCTGCGGCGGGCCGAGCCCTGCGAGGAGCAGGCCGCCGCTGACGCTCCGGACGAGGCGAGCGGGGCGGTTGGTCCGAGCGGAGCCGTTGATCCGAGCGGGGCTAACGGTAAGAGCGGGGCTAACGCGGCCAACGGGGCTAACGCGGCGAGCGGGGCTAATGCGGCGAGCGGGTCCAGCGGACGAAGCGGGCGCGGCTCCGGCCGATCCTCGGACAAGCCCCGCCCACCCAGGAAGGAATCGGCGGATGCGCCGTCCGCTGGTTCGGGCACGTCGTGGCCGATGCTGCCGTCGGCGCTGCGCCGGGCCGTACTGCCTAAGCCCAGGAAGCCCAGCGACGGAGCCGGGCAGGACGGAGCCGGGCAGGACGGAGCCGGGCAGGACGGGGCCGGGCAGGACGGAATCGGGTAGTCAGCTACGCCGGGTCCGGAGCGCTGATTCGCTTCCTGGTCGCTGGGTCCCTGGTGACCTTCTCACCGCCTGAGGCCTCGATGTACCGGTCGATGATGGCGATGACGTCCTCGCCCTGCTCGATGATCTCGCCCCGGTCCAGCCAGATCACGCGATTGCAGGTGTCTTCCACTTCCTCGAGGTCGTGCGCGACCAGGAAGACTGTGCCCGCCTTGTTGCGGAGTTCGTCGATCCTGGCGTGGCTCTTGACCCGGAACTCGGCGTCGCCGGTGGCGAGCGCCTCGTCGATCAGCAGGATCTCGTAGTCCTTGGCCGCCGCGATGGCAAAGCGCAGCCGCGATCCCATGCCCGAGGAGTAGGTCTTCATCGGCAGGTTGATGAAGTCGCCGACGCCGGAGAAGTCCACGATCTCGGCGTACTTGGCCTTGATCTCCTTCTTGGTCATCCCCATCGCCAGGCACCCGAGCACGACGTTGCGCTCGCCGGTCAGGTCTTCCAGCAGCGCCGCGTTGACGCCGAGCAGCGAGGCGTCGCAGATCGTGTAGACCACGCCCTGCTCAGGTGGCAGCAGGCCGGCGATCGCGCGCAGCAGGGTCGACTTGCCTGACCCGTTCCGGCCGATGATGCCGATCGCGTCGCCGCGGCTGGCCACGAAGCTCATCCCGCGGATGGCGTGCACCTCGCGGATGGCGGGCCGGGTCTTGCGGCCGATGATCCGGAACAGCGCGGTCGATGCGGTGCCCCGGTCGCCGCCGGCGCCGTAGACCCGGTAGACGACGTGGAGGTCGTCGACGATCACGGTGGGCTCAGCCACGGCCGTAGAACACCTCCTTGCGCCAGAAGTACCAGAAGCCGAGAAGCAGCGCGACGACAGCCCAGCCGACGGCGAAGAGCCACAGGTGGCCGGAGATCACCGTCGGATGGCAGTAGGCGCTCCCGTATGTCTTCAGCGGATGACTGGACGGGCGATTGAGGCGCTGCGCCTGTGCGGCGGACCACAGCGCCGGGCTGATCGCCTTCGGTCGCTCGGTCGCGCCCTGGAACGCCCAGGCGACGCACTTAGCCGCGTCGTATGACCTGGCGCCGAACGCGCTGGCCCGCTGCTGGGTCAAGAGCGCGTTCCTGACCAGCGTGATGAAGATGGCCGCGGGGTTGAGCTGGATCAGCGTGGTCACCCAGCGGTAGTTGTACGAATGCTGAGCCACGAATAGCTGCACGCTGTAGATGACGCCCGACAGGTACAGCCAGGTCCGCATCAGGAACGGCAGCAGCTGGGCGAAGTCGTTGATCCGCGCTCCCGTCCTCGCGGCGAACATCCCGATCCCGGCGTTGAAAAGGGTCAGCAGCGCGATGGCCGGGATGATCAGCAGCCAGTGCCAGGTCACCGGCTCGCCGGTGATCGGGATCAGCGCGAAGAGCACGACCACGGACAGCAGCATCTGCTGCAGCTCGATCATGACGTAGGCGAGCGGCAGTGACGCCCTCGGGAACTGCAGCGCCCTGATCAGCGGCAGGCTGTCGGTGATTACCTTCGACGTGGAGATGAACGTGCGCTGGGTGAAGCTGAAGACGAAGACCCCGGTTACCAGGAACGCCAGGTAGTCCGGTACGCCCCGGCTGACGCCCTTGATGATCAGGCCGAAGATCAGGAAGTACACGCCGGCGTTGAGCAGCGGCGCCAGGATCTGCCAGAGCTGGCCGAGCTTGGCCTCGGTGTACATGGCGACGTTGCGCGCCGTGGCGAAGCCCATGATGAAGCTCCACCGGCGGGCTAGCTCCCGCAGGTACCTGCCGAGGGTGGGCCGCTGTGCGCTCGGCCGCAGGCCATACTGTGCGGCGAGTCCGGCGAGCGAGCCGTCGGGCAGCCCGGCCACGGCTCCGCTGGTCTCGGCCTCTTGCCCCACGCTGTCGAGCACCTGGCCAGGCGAGCTGACCCGGGCCGCTCTCATGCGGCGGGATCCGGACACGGCCGACGTCCATCGCGCGCGATTATCACGGCGCTGACTGTACCCGAGGAAGGGCATTGCCCTGCTTCCTGGTCAACAAGACGCCGATGCTTGGGTTGCGCCGCCTCTGCGCGTAAGGCCGGCCGGATGGCAATGATAACGATCTTGTAACGTCAAGCGATATTCAACGGTGATTCAGCAACACGCAATCCCTTGCCTGGCTTGGGTCTCCCCGCTAGCGGGGTGCTCCCAGCCGCTCCCTGCCGCGGGATTTGTGACGCGCGCCTCACAGACGGGCGGTTTCCGGCCCAGCCAGTACGGGCATCTCCCGTCCGCGGTTGTTGTGCAGGCAATGGCGCGGATACGCCATGCCGGATGCCAGGGAGGTGGGTGCGTCGAGCGTCGTGCACCTGCCCTGCGCACCGGCGAGCGTAGCCCTCGCACGACGGGCGCTATCGGACGAACTCCGGGCGGCCGGTGTCTTCGACTACGCGGTGAGCGACGCCGCCCTCGTGATCAGCGAGCTGCTGAGCAACGCCATCCTGCACGCGTATCCGCTCCCCGGTGAGCGCCTGCAGGTCGCCTGGGCGGTCAACGGCAGCTCGGTCGAGGTCGCGGTCAGCGACGGGGGCAGCGCGACCATGCCGCACGCGGGTCATCCGTCGCTTTCGGCGGTCAGCGGACGGGGGCTGAGCATCGTCACGCATCTCTGCCAGGCCTGGGGCGTGCGGACCGAAGAGGTCGGGCTGACCGTCTGGGCCGTGCTCCCGGCACCCCGGTATGACCACGCCGCGGCTGACGGCGATGAGCCCGCCAGCCCGGCCGGCCGCGGGCAGGACGCGGACCTGTCCGGATCATGGCTGCCCGCGATGGAGATGAATCCGTCCCCAACCCTGCCGTGAGGCGTAAGCCGGCCGAGAGCGGTGATACTGCCTTGAGTGGTCGCCGTCCTGGGGTGCGGCGAAGGGCAGCGCGGGGGAATCGTGAGCCACGGCATCGGCACGGACAGCGAGGTTGGTCACCTCAGGACCGTGCTGGTGCACCGGCCTGGTCTCGAGCTACGGCGCGTCACGCCCAGGACGAGGAGCCGCCTCGCGTTTGACGGCCTGCCCTGGCTCACGCGCGCGCAGCAGGAACATGACGCGCTCACCGACGTGCTGAGGGACCACGGGACCGAGGTCCTCTACGTCACCGAGCTATTGCAGGACGTCCTGGAATATGCCTGCGCGAGGGAAGAGGCGATCGGGTCGGTCCTGGCCGCCGCGGACCTGGGCGACGAGCTCGGGCCCCAGGTAGCCGGGCACCTGCGGTCGCTGCCGCCCGAGGACCTGGCCGCTGCCCTGGTCGCGGGCCTGACTCCGGCCGAGATCGAATCAGGTCGCGGCCTTGTCTATGATCTGCTCGGTCCGCACGACTTCGTCGTCGAGCCGCTGCCCAACCTCGTTTTCAGCCGGGACTCCAGCATCTGGATCGGTGATCAGGCTGTGGTGGCCAGCCTGCCTGGCCCGAGGCACAGGGAGACCGACCTGATAGCCGTCGTCTACCGGCATCATCCGCGCTTCGCCGGCTCCACCCACTGCCACCTGACGGCGGGCAGCCGGCTCGATGGCGGTGATGTCGTGCTGCTCGCGCCGGGAGTGGTCGCGATAGGCGTCGGCGTGCGCACCACGCCGGCCAGCGCCGAACTGCTGGCGAGGCATCTGCTCGGCACTGGCGTCGCGCACACCGTGCTGGCCCTGCCGATGAACCAGGCGGCTCAGGGCAGCCATCTGGACCGGGTCTGCACGGTGGTCGGGCACGCGATCGTGCTGATGGTCCCCGCGCTCGCCTTCACGCTGACCGCTCTCACGATCACGGCCAGCGGTGACGGGCTCCGGGTGTCCCGGCCACGGCCTTTCCTCGAGGCAGCCGCCGGGGCGATCGGAGTAGACCGGCTCACGGTGATCGACACCGGCCTCGACTCGCTTGCCGGGCTGTCGGGCCCCTGGGACGACGGCGCCAACACGCTGGCCGTCGGCCAGGGAGTGACCGTGTGCAGCGAGCGGAACGTCGAGACCAACGCGAGGCTCGCGGCAGCGGGCTTCGAGGTCATCACCGTGCCGGCGGGCGAGCTTGGTGGCATGAGAGGCGGCCCACGCTGCATGTGCTCACCGATCAGCAGAGATGCCCCGGCGACGCCAGGAGCCGGTCAGGTGCCTGATGAGCCTCCGCTTGCTGCGGACCCGCCGCGCGGCGAGCCTGCTGTCATCGGCGGTTCCCGGCAGCCCGAGCCCGCCAGCCAGCCCGACGGGGAACCGAACCGGCTCGGGGAGCTTGCCCCCACGCGATAACAGCGGCACGGGACTCGCCCGGAGGGACGCGCCGGACTCCGCGGGACCCCTGCTCGCGGCCGGGATAGCGGCTATCGCCGCGAGCCAGACCGGCGGCCAATCCGGAACATCCCGATCCCGAGCAGGCCGACTGCGACAATCCAGAAGCCGATCACGAGTGCGTGCAAAATGCTCCAGAACAGCATCCACAGCACAAGCAGGATTGCCGCTGCAGCGACGCTGAACACAATGACGCGTGCCATGTTCTTACGGTACGCGGATAAGGTGGCGCCCCTGCTATCAGCAGGCCGGGGGTGGCTGGTGGATCGCGACGGGGACGAGTAATGTGCAGGAGGTGGAGCTAAAGGTCACATGCCGACCCCAGGGGGAATACGTCGTCATGTCGGTCCAGGGGGAGATCGACCTGTACACGGTTCCCCGGCTGCAGCGCGAGCTAACGAGCGTGCTGGCTGCCGGTGACCCGGTGCGCCTGGTCGTCGACTTGTCCGGCGTGGACTTCTGCGACTCGACGGGGGTCAACGTTCTGCTTGCGGCTCATCGTCAGGCACGTGAGGCGGGGGGCGATCTGGAGCTGGCCGCACCGCGTCCGGCGGTACGGAAGATCCTTCAGGTGACCGGGCTGGAAGCGGTCTTCACCGTGACCGACAATCCGGCACAGGCCGTTGGCAGTTCGTAGCTGCCATTACTATCGCTGCCATGTCGCCTCGTAGCGGCCTGGCCGTCGTGATCCCCGCCAGGAACGAAGCCGACCGGATCGGTGCGACCGTGCGCGCCGCGGCGCTGATTCCCGGCGCTGACATCGTGCTGGTGGTCGACGACGGCTCAGTCGACGGAACTGGCGCCGAGGCTGCCGCCGCGGGCGCGATCGTCGCCCGCCATGCCCGCAATCGCGGCAAGGCCGCGGCGATGGAGACCGGCGCCGGCGCCGTCCTGGCTATCGAAGCCAGGCAGGGCGGTGCGGGCGGAGCCGCGGCGTCCCGCCATCTGCTCTTTCTCGACGCCGACCTGGCGGAGACAGCCGCGCACGCCTATCCGCTCGCCGAGCCGGTCCTGGCCGGCCACGCGGACATGACGATCGCGGTCTTCGCGAACCGGGTACGGCGCGGTGGCCACGGCCTGGTGCGCGGCCTGTCCGGAGCGGGCATCGAGCGGCTGACCGGCTGGCGGCCGGCCGAGCCGCTGAACGGCCAGCGATGCCTGACCAGAGCGGCCTTCGAGGCCGCACGGCCGCTGGCGCCCGGCTGGGGTGTGGAGACGGCCCTGACGATCGACCTGATGCGCAAGGGGATGCGGATCGTCGAGGTGCAGGTGCCGCTGGCGCACCGGGCCACGGGCCGGGACCTGCGAGCGCAGCTGCACCGCGCACATCAGCTCGCCGATGTCGCACGGGCACTCGCGGTTCGGCAGCCGTGGCGGCAGGCCGGCCAGCGCTCAGATGCCTGTGCGCCAGGCCCCGGGGCCACCGCCGACGGCAGGCCCGGCTACAGATAGGGGCCGGAGGCGCGCTGCTGCTGCTGCTGCGAGTCCTCAGGGGGCGGAATCATCCCCGCGGGCAGAGCCCGGCGCATCTGCTCGAGCTGCGCTCGCGCGGCCATCTGCTGCGCGAAGAGCGTGGTCTGGATTCCGTGGAACAGCCCTTCGAGCCAGCCAACTAGCTGAGCCTGCGCGACGCGCAGCTCGGCCTCGCTCGGGACCTCGTCCTCGGCGAACGGCAGGGACAGCCGCTCGAGCTCCTCGACGAGTTCAGGAGCCAGCCCGTCCTCGAGTTCCTTGATGGAGCTCGTGTGGATCTCGCGCAGCCTGGCCCGGCTCTTCTCGTCCAGCGGGGCCGCCCTGACCTCCTCGAGCAGCTGGCGGATCATGCTGCCGACCCGCATGACCTTCGCCGGCTGCTCGACCATCTCGGTAACCGGGCGCTCCGAACCAGCGTCGCCGGACTCACTCTCGATCGCGACGCCATCCGGGCCAACTACGACGACCTTGCCCAGCGACTCCTGAGCTGGCTCCCTTTCCTCGTTCATGCCCCCTAGTCTGTCGGTGCGGGGGCTTGCGCGCATCACCGGGGCGGTGTGTTATGCGGCGAGAAGTATTTTTCCGACGTGATCGCCGGTCTCCATGAGCCGGTGCGCCTGCCCGGCGTCGGCGAGCGGCAGGACCGTCTCGATGACCGGCCGGACCCGCCCGGAGGCGACCAAGGGCCAGACGTGCTCGATCACGCTGCTGACGATTGCCGCCTTCTCGTCGGCCGGCCGGGCGCGCAAAGACGTCGCGTGCACGCTGGCCCGCTTGCGCAGCAGCGCGTTGAGGTCAAGCTCGGCCCTGGTGCCGCCCTGCAGCCCGATTACCACGCACCGCCCGCCCGGAGCCAGTGCCGCGACGTTCCGCTGCAGGTAGGAGGCACCCATGATGTCCAGGATGACGTCGGCACCGCGCCCGCCGGTGAACTCCGATATCGCGGTCACGAAATCCTCGTCGCGGTAGGAGATCGTGAGCTCGGCTCCGAGCTCACGGCACCGCTCGAGCTTGGCCGAAGAGCCCGCCGTGCACGCCACCCGGGCGCCGAGGGCACGGCCAAGCTGGATCGCCATCGTGCCGATGCCGCTCGCGCCACCATGGACAAGCAGCGTCTCGCCGGGCGCGAGGCCGGCCAGCGTGACCACGTTGGAGTAGACGGTGCAAGCGACCTCGGGAAGGCCGGCGGCGTCGGTCACGCTCACGCCGTCGGGCACGGGAAGCAGTTGCCCGGACGGGACGGCGACCTTCTCGGCGTACCCGCCGCCGGAGAGCAGCGCGCAGACCTCGTCGCCCTGCCGCCAGCCGGTGACGCCGTCGCCTAGCGAGGCGATCCGGCCCGAGCACTCCAGCCCTGGGTAGGGCGGCGCGCCGGGCGGCGGCGGGTACAGGCCCTGCCGTTGCAGCAGGTCAGCTCGGTTGACACCGGCGGCCGTGATGTCGATGATCACCTCGCCGGGGGCTGCGACAGGATCAGGGACCTCGGCGATCTCGAGGGCCTCAGGCCCGCCAGGCGAGGTGATCGTGATAGCGCGCATGCATCGATTGTCCCGGTCCGGCGATCCGCCGGAGACTGAGGTGCCGAATAACCTGGCACTATCACGCCTGCGCACAGTAACGATGTTGTTAAAGTTATCAGCATGGCTGTGAAGACCATCAGCATCAGCATGGACGAGCGCACCTACCGGCAGGCTAAGGCGGCAGCTGACCGCGCCGGGATGCCGATGTCGACCTGGATGTCACGGTCGGCCAGAGAGAAGGTGCAGCGCGACGCGGCGATCGCGGTCGCCGAGTGCGATCGCGGCACCGGCCAGGCCTGGGCCAGCTGGACCGAGGCCAGCGAGCAGGATTTCGGGACCCCGGAGGCGGGGAAGGGCGCTGCGTGAATCGCGGCGACGTATTCGCACATCAGGGGCTAAGCCGTCACGGATTCGTCGTCATCGTCAGTAATGACGGCTTCAGCGCCGTCACCGGTCACCCGGTCGTGGTCCGGGTCAGCGATCGCCCCGATCTCACCGAGACCCCGTATGTCGTCGCCCTGACGAACGCTGACCAGGTGACCGGGCACCTGGAGTCGTATTCCGTGGTGCGGGTCCGCCGGGACCGGCTAGGCGCCGATCCGGTGGGGAGAGTCTCGGCGAGCACGCTGCGCAAGCTCGACGATGCCCTCGCCCTGCTGTTCGACTACGGTGCCTAGCCGATGGCCGTGAGCGCGGACTGGTAGCGCATCATGTAGTCGGCCGCGCTGTCGCCGGCGTAGAAGATCTCGAGGCAGAAGTTCTCGAGCAGGATCTCGCCCTTCAGGGTGAGCATCCGGGCCGCGTCGCTGTCATGAATCTGCATCAGGACGTCCCGGTCGCCTTTGACCATCCACATGCCAGAGCCGGCGTCGGTGAAGAAGAGCTCTGGCTCGGTGCACTTGCCTTCCCGCGCCCGGGCACCCCAGAAGTCGCTGACCTCGGCGCCGTACGCCAGTGCCTTGCCTTCGCGTCCGACGACCGGATGCGTCCAGGTGACTACCATTGCTGCCTGCATCATGTCCCCCCGGTTGCTAGATGCCCGGTCAGAATTGGCCGGTACCAGGTTCGTTATCCCGTCGCTCGCCGTGATCGAAACAGCAGGACGGGACGGAAGCGAGGAGGGCAGTGCCATCACTTCCGGTGCGGAACGAGACGGAGTCGCGCTCACCAATCTCGATCAGCCGCTGTTCGACGGTGCCGATGCCAGCAAGCGCGACCTGGTGGACTACCTCGACGCCGTCGCGGACCCGATCATCGGCGTGCTCGCCAGACGGCCGCTGTCGGTCATCCGGGTGCTGCGCGGTCAGGCACCCTTCATGCAGAAGAACGTGCCCGGGTACGCCCCGCCCTGGGTCAGGACTGTCTCGCAGCGGACCCAGGGATCGGGGCGTGAGGTGCGGTACGCCCTGTGTGACGACCGCCGCACGCTGCTGTGGTTCGCCAACCAGCGAGCGGTCGAGTACCACCCGGCCCTGGTCCGAGCCGAGCACTGGGACAGCCCGTCCCATCTCGTGCTCGACATCGACCCGCCGCCAGGGGATGACGCGTTCGGCCTCGCGGTCAGGGCTGTCCTGCTTGTCCGGCAGGCCCTGGCCGACTCCGGGCTGGCCGGCGCCGTCAAGACCAGCGGGGCGAAGGGCCTGCATGTCTTCGTGCCGCTGGACGGGACGGCGGCCACCGAGGACGTCGCTGCCGCTACCCGCGCGCTCGCGGCTCGCGCCGAGCGGCTAGACCCCGCGCTCGCCACCACCGCGTTCATCATCGAGGACCGAGACGGCAAGGTGTTCATCGACTCGACCAGGGCAGGCGGGGCGACGGTCGCCGCCGCCTACAGCCCGCGGGTGCGGCCTGGCGTGCCGGTGTCCTTTCCGGTGCCGTGGGACGAGCTTGACCGCGTGGTCCCGGCGGACTTCACGGTGCACAGCGTGCCCCGGCTGATCGCGGGCGGCGATCCGTGGGCCGAGCTGATGCCAGCGCCGCGGTCGCTCCCGGCCGACCTGATCGAGCAGGGCCATACGATCCCCGTCGCCCGCGTGCAGGCGATGCACGAGGGCAAGCGCCGCGCCCGGGCCAGGCGGCAATAGCAGCTGACGCCCGCTCAGACCGCTTGCTGTAGTGGTTCCCAGTTTCCGGCTCTCGGCGCCGCGCTGCCGTCGGCCGCCCGGCTGGTCTCGGCCGTCCGGCTGGTCTCGATCGCTGCGCGGATGCTGCGGCCCACGGCTCGCGCGACTGGCGGGGGAAATGCGTTGCCTATCTGCCGGTACGCGGCCGTCTTGCGCCCGGAGAACTGCCAGCCTGGCGGGAAGCCCTGGATCACCGCGGCCATCGGCAGGGTCAGGCGCGGAAGGTAGTCGACGGGGTCGGACGCCGCCGGCGGCGCATCGGCGAGGCCCTTGCCGTCGACGTGGAGCCTGAGCCACGCCGCACGGGCCCGCGTCGGGCCAAGGTCAGGCCCGCCATGCTTGCGCGAGCCGCCGACCAGCGTCGGGCCGATGCCGTTGGCCCTGAGTGCCCAGCCGTCGGCGCCTTGCCAGCCGTCCTCGGCCATCAGGTCCCGAAGGGCCTGGCCGACGGTCACCTGCGCGGAAATCGCCTCCGGCCACCGGAAATGCTGGTAGACGCCCGGCTTCATGGCAACCAGGATGAAACGAGGTCGAAGCTGCGGGACTCCGAATTCGCAGGCGTTCAGCATCTGCCAGTCAGCCTCGTAGCCGAGCTGGCTCAGCCAGCCGAGCACCTGAGCGCGATATCCAGCGAAGCGCGCGGTGGACAGCCCGCGCACGTTCTCGAGCATGACGGCGGCCGGGTCGCACTCCTGGACCAGGCGCAGAGCCTGCGGGAACAAGTCGCGCTCGTCGTCGGCGCCGAGTTGCCGGCCGGCGATAGAGAACGGTGGGCACGGCACGCCACCGGCGAGGAGGTCCACCTGGGGATAGTCGGCACCGGAGAAGTCGTGAACGTCCTTCCTGATGACCTTCCACCCCGGGCGGTTCAGTTCCAGCGTGTCGCAGGCATCTTCGTCGATCTCGACGGCCGCCGCATGGACAAAGCCCGCTTGCTCCAGGCCGAGCGCCTGGCCGCCGGCGCCCGCGCAGATCTCCAGGCAGGTCAGCTCGGGCACGTCAGCCCCTCGTGTCGCGGAATGACTTACGAGGACCTTAACGGCTCCGCTCCCCGATAGCTGCCAGGCGCGGACGTGACCTGGCGGTCCTTAGCCGATTCGGTCAGGACCGCCAGGCCATGGACAACGCGTACTCGGCTCGGTGCCTACTTGGTGATGACCTCGCCCAGCGGCCTGAAGCCGGTGTAATCGGTGACCGCGTGGAGCGGGCCCGGAGGCTGGCCGACGCTCTGGAAGGCCTCAGCCTCGCTCACGTCGGTTCCGGCATAGGGCGCGCCAGGGAAGCTAGTCGCTCCGACGTTGAGCGAGTCGTACCCGCAGCCGCCGGCGCTGCTGAAGCAGGTCGCGCCCTCGCCAATCGGTGTCGTGCCGAAGTGCGTGGTGTTGAACGCGACCGTCCAGACGACCACGCTGGGAAGCGAGACCGCGGTCGGGAAGTTGAACGTGAGCACTGTCCCGATCGAGTTCTGGCATCTGCCGGCGACCGAGTTGAACCACTTGCCCACGTCTGCTCCGGTGCAGTTCGCGCTGGCTGATGGCCGGAACGGGATCGTCTGGTTCACGGTCACGGTCGCGATTGGCTTGGTGAGGTTACCCGGATCGTAGATGTTCGCCGTGATGTCGTGGCTGAAGGTGGCCCCTGGGGCGGTCACGCACGGGTCTGTCGCGCCGGTGTTCCAGTGGCCGCTCACGCTGCAGCCGTAACTCGCGAACATCACCTTCAGCGAAGCGAGCTGGGTTCCGGTACCCGAAGCGAGCTTCACCTCGTCCCCGAACTCATTCGTCTGGGTGGCCTCGAAGGCCTGGGCGGCGGTGTAGCAGTTGACCACCCCGAACGGCATCGCGTTGTAAGCGACCCCCGTGTTGCCGTGGTTGCAGATCGGTCCCGTACTCGGCTTGACGAAGCAGGTACCCGACGTGCCGCTGCCGTAGAGCCTCGTGCACTCCCTGGGGTCGTTGATGTGGAGCAGGATGGTCTGAGTAGTCGGGAGACTGACCCAGGTCGCGGTGCCCATCGTCGTGGACTTCCCGTTGAGCGGGATGTTGCTCGGGTTTCCACCCGGCCGGCCGAACGAGAAGCTGCCGGATCCCTCGCGCGCGATCCATTTGTCTCCGTTCGCACCCTTCGCTGTCGCATCCACAACCTTCGGCTGCGTAGGCGGCTTCGGGTAGACGCAGTACTTGATCAGGCCCGGCACTCCGTCGACCGGGTGCTCGTTCCGAAGCGAGGCGAACCTGTACGTGGTCGTACTTCCGCTGTTCGTGAAGGAGGCCGCCACATTGCTGTCGGCCTTGAAGTTCTTGAGTGACCCGCTGCTCGGGCAGGCACCGCTGGTGGCGGCCGATGCTGGTCCGGCTGTCCCGGCGACGGCGAACAACATCGTGGCCGCCGTTATCGTCGAGAGACCTGCTATCAGAATGACTCGTATGCGATGAAAGGCTCTTGAGCCCATTTGTCCCCCATGTTGATTCATGGGTCACGCTCAGATTCGCCACTAACCTCTCGGGCCTACGATCCTGGCCCGGAAGACTCCAGTACTGGCAAGCCGTTGCCCCTGGCGTCGATGCCCTGGCGGGCGCTGTCACCGCCGCGACTGGTACACGAAACTCTGACGGACACATTCAGACTCGACACTGGCCCGCAGGTGCATGACGGCGAATCGACCGCGGACGCCCCACGGCGCTGTGTCGGTCCCGACGATCTCCGAACGTATGCCCGTCCCCGCTGAGCCGTCAAGACGCCGGCCGAAGAGCTGCGACATCGTCAGCCAGAAAGCGCGGAGGGTGTGGTGTCCAGCGTCAAGACATCGAGGACAGCCGGCCGGCGTGGCTGACGAGATAGCGGCCGGGTCGTCGTGACGCTCGCGGGATGTCGAAGGCCCGCCTGGTCATCACTGCCGTCACTGTCGAGAAGCGCACCTGCGCGCCGACAACGCGGCAGCGTTCCGCACAGGTTCCGCACGGAACAGAACGAGCGTCGCAGGCGAGGACTGCAGCTAGCTGGCCGGCGCCCGCTCGACCAGCGCACGGTGGTCGTCAACCAGGCCAGGCAGCGGACGCAGGCGAACGATCGTGCCGTCTCCGGCCGGGACAAGGTCGATCACCGGGCAGATTCGCGCCCTTGTTGCCCGCGACTCGGGCGAACGCCACCACCAGCGTCGCCCGGCCGCACGCGAAGTTTGAACGGGTCATCGAACCGGCGGCCAGGATCAGCCGCCGCCCAGCGGTGAAGCTTGGCCTGTATCCCCGTTACCTTCGAGTACGGCCCTTCTTGGGCGTCCTCGCTGGCACCGCTGTTCGGCGGCGCGTCTTGCGGCATTGCAGCCTCCTTCCCTTGCCACTGCCACTGCCGCCCTTCCCCATGTGCCGGGCTTTCCTCGGCTCGCAACAGCGTCCCGGTTCTCCTCCGCGTGTACGCCAAATGCCTGACCGACTCCAGCAGACAGCCCGCCGTCGCCTTGAAGAAGCCGAACCAGACCAGGTCAGTGGCAGGCAGGCCGAATAATTGTGGCAGTCGTCGGGACAGCCCAGCGGAGTGCGGGGGCCGAAATTCTGCGCATCGGCAAGATGAACCCGGCCAGGGATTGTCAGGCAGGCGCCGGCCGGAAGCGGTCAGCGTGGCAGCACCGCCGATTTGAAGCCTCGCCACCAGGGGGTTCACCACTTGCCGGGTGAACGCCGGCGGCTCCAGGTGACCGGGCCGGGAGAAGGCGGTCGGCTTGGGTGGGCTCAGGGGTGGCAGGGGCCGTCCTGAGCCCACCCGTTCTGGACCCGGCGGCGAGATTCGGCTGTGGTGGCCGTTATAGGTGCGCGGGCCCGGATGCGCGGATGATGAGCTGGAAGGCGACCGGCGGCCTGGTCTTGGTGCAGTTGCCGCCTGAGCGTGCCCCGATAGCGAGGATGCTCAGCTTGTAGCTGCCGTGGCCGCTGATCCCGGCATATTTGCCGGTGCCGCTGAGCAGCTTGTAGGTGCCCTGCTTGCTGATGGTGAGCAGGCAGGTCTTCGGGTTGAATGTCTGCGGGCCGGTGCCGGGTGAATGCCGGAACTTGATGGTGCCGCCGGGGAAGACGACGGTGTCGATCTTGGCGCCTTGGTGATCGAGCCCTCCGGCGGTGAAGATCCCATAGGCGATGGCGTGGGAGGTTGATGAGGTCGCCGACGTGGACATGAGCTGGAAGTGCTCGGTTCCGGAGATGGCTGGCCCGGTAACCGGGGTGGCGATGGCGGCGGTGATGCCGGTTACGGCGATGGTTCCGGCGGCCAGGGCGGCGGCCGCGGCGGCGAGCAGCTTCCTGCGGTGCTTGAGCATGATGAGTTCCTCCTTAGCTGGGTGGCCGGGCCTTGGGTTAGGGCCTGGCGGGACGCAGGTCGATGGCCTCCGGCACCTCCGCAAAGGGCACTGGGCCTGCCTGTTGACCGCCATGACGTCGGCGGTCGAGTCGGCGTCGAGGACGCAGTTCGCCAGGGCCGTGCCGGGGAGGAAGACCCCTCCCTGGTGCCGGGTCGTGGCTGTCTGCTGTTCGCTGGGTATCGGATGAGATGAACGCGGGTCAGCCGGCGGTTGCCGCCACGGTCCTGGCGGGGTCTTGTGGCTGCGACCGCGTGCCCCGGGCGGGCTTGATCAGCAGGAGCGCAGCCACTGCGAGGATCCAGAAGAGCCCGAGCACCACGCCGATCGGCCCGGTAGCGCCGCCAGGACCGCGGGTGACTGCGAGCTGGACTGGGGTACTCGTGATGAAGTAGGCGCTCAGTGCCATGCCCAGCCAGCTCAGTGGCCTGGGCAGTGTCAAGGAGCGCATGGCGAGCAGGCACACCGCGGCGACCGCCAGCCCGAATGCCAGGCCGTCGGCATAGGTCAGGGTCTTGACGAGGCTGAACAGCGCGACGACCGCTGCGTCCGCGTGCCCGCGCTGGCTCGCGTCTGCCAGCGCGTAATAGGCACCGGCCCGAACCCAGTCCACTGCCATCGCGGCCGCGATCGAGCTTGTGGCGACGACGGCCAGCAGCCCGCGCCCGCGTACGACGCTGATCAAGAGGATGATCAGCAGCGCTAGCACGCTGCCGCTTAGGCCGCTGATGTAGCCGTCGACGGACAGGGCGCTCGTATTACGAGCGGCCCAGTTTACGATCTGCGCGGACGAGATGTCGCGGAAGAGCGGCCCGCCCAGGCTTCCTGGCGCGAATGCCAACGCCACGTACGCGACGCCGGCCAGGCCGGCCAGCCGGGCGGTAAGCGTGCGGTGCCCGTCCTCCCATCGGGCAGTTTCCATAGCCAGCTCCTTTCAGTTCGCAGTTCTGGCCGCATGCGCGTCCAGTGCCTGAAACGGTAGGAGCGAGCCAGGCCCGGGGTCGTCTGCCTAGCGGTCGATCTTTTGTAGTCCAGGGGAGTCCTGCTTGAGGAGGATGACCTGGCCAGCCAAGCCGTCGTACCGTTACGTGGTGGCCATGGAGTTCACGGGGCGGGTTGCGCGGGTGGCCGCTCGGCTGAGCACCCGAGTCCCCGCTGACGTGCTCCTTGCCATGTGCTTCGCGGTGGCCGCGGACGCCGAGGCCGTGGTGAAGGCCGGCGGTGAGCCCGTCATGCTCGTCCTAGCCGCCCTGTCGGGGCCGGCCGTCGGTGGCCCGCTCGCCATCCGCCGGGCCCGGCCTGTGCTGGCGATGACGCTCATGACCGGGCTGGCGGCGGCTGCCTCGGTCTTGCAGGTCCTCATAGCGCCCGGAGCCGCCTCACAAGATCTGGTCGTGCCGATCCTTGCGCTGATGGTGGCAAGTTATTCTCTAGGCGCCCATGCCACCGCGATGGGACTGACGGTGGGGGCGATTGAGCCGCTGCTGCTCGTTGTCGTCGTAGATACTGTCCCGCCAGGCAGCCGGTCCGTTCCCGGCGCGCTGCTCTTCTTCGCGGTCTTCATCGTTGCAGCGCCAGTGCTGGCAGGCCGTCTGGTCCGGGCGCGGCATCGCATGATTGGTCGGCTCGAGGAACAGAGGCGCCAGATCGAGGCCGAGCACGCGATCCAGACTCGCGCCACGCTGGCGCTTGAGCGCCTGCAACTCGCCGGCCGGCTTCAGGACACGCTCGTGGCCGGCCTGAACTCCGTGATCGATCTGGTAGCTGTCGCACGGACTCCAGGTGAGCGCCGCCAGTCTGACGCGGTGGCCGACATCGAGACGACATCCCGAGCCCTCCTGGCCAGAACGCGCGAGGTCGTTGTCTCGCTCACCTCATTTCACCCAGATGACAACCGAATGCCCCCTGACCCGCCTGCGGCGATTGGCAAACAGCCAGACGGCCAACGCCTGGCCGACAGCGCGGCGCTGCCCTGGCTGGCGCTCGCGGCGGCCGCGGTCTGCGTCGGCTTCCTCATAGAGGTGACGGTCATCCGGAACCCCCAGGAGCCCCTGCCAGTCGCAATAGCTGGCTGCTTCGTGATCGCGGTGCCGATCGCCATGGCGTGGCGCTGGCCCCTGCTCATGGCAGCGGCGGCCTGGGCGATCGCGCTGCTTTTCTCCTCATTCATAACCCCGCTCACCGTCCTCTTCACGGCGATCAGCCTGTCGGTCCTGGCACCGTTCTGGGTCGCCTTCTTCAAAGACAGGGTCCCGGCCCTCACCGGGCTCGCCGTCTGCTGCCTTGGCGAGCTCGCGTGCTATGGGCCTGCGACGGCCCTCAACCACGCTGTACTGCTGGTCATCGCCTGGTGCGGCGGTCGTGTGCTGCGCGCCAGGTCACGCCTGGCTGAAGAACTGCGCCTGAACAACGCGTGGCTGGCCGAGCACAGCGAATCCTCCGCGCGCCAGGCGGTGCTTGAAGACCGGGCAACTGTGGCGCGCGAGCTGCACGACGCGATCGGCCACAGCCTGACCATCATCGCGCTGCACGCGGGCGCCGCACGGCGCATCTGGGCCACTGACAGGGAGAAGGCCGGTGCCATCTTGGCGACGATCGCCCGCATAGCTGGAGAGGGACTCGGCGAGGTGCGGATGGCCGTCGGCTCGCGACCGTTCGTGATCCATCACGGACAGGCGGGGGACGGGCTCATGGCCCGCATCCAGTCGCTGATCGCGGATGCGCGGGCGGCAGGATTGTCCGTCGTCGGTCAGATGGACGACGACGGCGAGCTGGCCCTCGGCGCCGACGCCGAACTCGCGGTGTTCCGCGTGGTGCAAGAGGCGCTGACAAACGTCCTGCGGCACGCTCCTGCATCTACGGCCCAGGTCGCGGTCAGGAACGCGGGCGCGCGCATCGAGATCATCGTGGCCAATAGCGGGGGCGAGCGCCCGCCGCCGCGGTCCGGGGATCGCACGCAGGGCCTGAGGAGCATGCGGCAGCGGGTTGAGGCATGCGGCGGGCGGCTTGAGGCCGGCCGACGACCTGACGGCGGTTTTCAGGTGCGGGCCGAGTTCCCCTCCGAGGTGGTGAGAGCGTGATCCGCGTGGTGATCGCCGACGATCAGCAGCTTGTCAGGAGCGGTGTTCGCATGATCCTCGAGGGCGAGCCCGACATGCAGGTGGTGGGCGAGGCGCGCGACGGCCAGGAAGCAGCCGACCTGGTCGCGACGGAAGAGCCCGACGTGCTCCTCATGGACGTGAGGATGCCGGGTGAGGACGGCATCGCCGCGACGAGGCAGATACTCGCGCACGGCACCCGCACCCGCGTGCTCATGCTCACGACATTCGACATCGACGAATACGTGTATGACGCGCTGCGCGCGGGTGCCTCGGGCTTCCTGCTCAAGGACATGCCGGGCGAAGACATCGTCACTGCCGTCCGGCAGGCGGCCAGGGGAGCCGACTCACTCCTGGCGCCTGCGGTGACCCGGCGGCTCATCGACCGGTTCGCGGCCAGCCAGGAAAAGGTGCGGGTACCACCCGCAGCTCTTCGCGACCTCACCGCCCGCGAACTTGAGGTACTCCGGCTGGTGGCGCGCGCGTTGTCAAACGCTGAAATCGCGGCGCAGCTGTCGATAGCGGAGACCACCGTGAAGACCCATGTCGCGCGAGTGCTCATGAAACTCGGCCTGCGCGATCGCGTGCAAGCCGTGATAGTCGCATATGAGGCTGGCCTCATATGCTGAAGCGGCACGAGCGGCTCGCGCCGCCATTCCGGGCAGACCCTCAAGAAGCCGCCTGCGCCGCCCGCCCCAGGGCTGCCCCCGGCGACCGCGCCGCCGACACCCACGACCGCGACCGCACCGACAAGATCTGGGCCGCCGGCACCGTCACCCTCCGCCACGCCGGCAAGCTCCACCACATCGGCGTCGGCCGCGAGCACGCCGGAACCGAAGTACTGATCCTCACCCAGGACCTGCACATCCCGATCATCAGCAAGACCACCGGCGAGCTCCTCCGCGAGCTCACCCTCGACCCAGCCGCGACTACCAGCCCACCGGCAAGCCACCCGGCCCCAGACGACAAACACCGCGCCCCTAACGCAGATTCGCGATGTCCTCGATGTCTTGAAAGATCACAAGCGCGGAGGGTGTGGGATTCGAACCCACGAGGACTGTCACCAGCCCTGGCCGCTTTCAAGGCGGCTGCACTAGTCCACTATGCGAACCCTCCCGGTGGATCGACTCAACCATAGCGGCAGCCGGGATGTCAGGATTGCGGACTCACCCTCCCCGGCGCCCGGAAGCCTAGTCCGGGCTGGTAGGTAGGCTCACAGGCGAAGGAGGTCGGATGCTTCCCCCGTTTGGCTGGCAGGCGGTGCTCACCCAGTGGCAGGCCGCGCCCGCAGTCACTGTCGGCGTCGTGGCTGCCGCCGCCTTGTACCTGTGGGGGGTCGTCCGGGTCGCGAGGCGGCATCCTGCCCGGCCATGGCCGGCCTGGCGGACCGCGATGTTCCTCGCCGGGCTCGCCGTCGTGGTGCTCGCCCTCCAGAGCGGCCTGGGCAGCTACGACGACGTGCTGTTCTGGGACCACATGATCCAGCATCTGATGCTGGTCATGGTCGCACCGCCGCTGCTGATCGTCGGGCAGCCGATCACGCTGCTGCTGCACGCGAGCCGCAATCCGCTGCACACCTGGGTCAAGCGGGTCCTGCGCTCGCCGGTAGCCAGCTTCCTGACCTGGCCGGTCAACGGCTTCGCCGCCTACGCGGCCGCCATCGTGGTCCTGCACCTGACCGGGGCGGCGAACCTGACGGCACGTAATCAGGCGGCGCATCAGGCCGAGCACCTGGTGTTCCTGGTCGTGGGCTACCTGTTCTTCCTGCCGCTCGTCGGCTCCGAGCCGATCAGGTGGCGGCTGTCGTACCCGGCCAGGCTGCTCCTGCTGTTCCTGGTGATGCCGGTGGATACCTTCACGGGCCTGCTGCTCGGATACGGAAACCGGGGCACGCCGGGCCTGCCAGCCGGACCGCGACCGTCCTGGGCCAGTTCTGCCGTCGCGGACCTGCACGCGGGCGGCGCGGTGATGTGGGTCGCCGGCGACGGCATCATGTTCGCGCTGATGATGGTCGTGTTCTGGATGTGGAGCACTGACTCGCGGTCGTCGGTGCGCAGCCATGGCTGGCTCGAGGAGGCCCGCCGCGCGGCCGTCGCGCCCGGGACCGCCGCCGCGAGCGCTGACATCGACGACGACGACGACCAGCTCGCTGCCTATAACGAGTACCTCAGCCGGCTCAACGACACGCGGCCCCGCGGTCATCCGCGGTAGGCCATCGCGGCGTCGCGACACGCCGGCCTAGCCTTCTCTACGCCAATCTAGGGTTCGCGCTAGATCGGCCCATAGGCTGCTATCCCGTGGATCCAGTGCGAAATCCCTACGCGCCCGGGGCCGGGCAGCGTCCGCCTGAGCTGGCCGGGCGGGACCGGGAGATTGCCCAGTTCGAGGTGGTTCTCGAGCGCGTTGCCCGCGCCAGGCCGGAGCGCAGCATGGTGCTGACCGGACTGCGCGGTGTCGGCAAGACCGTGCTGCTCAACACGTTCCGCTCGATGGCGATGCAGCACCTGTGGGGCACCGGAAAGATCGAGGCCAGGCCGGACCAGTCGATCCGCAGGCCGATCGGCGGCGCGCTGCACATGGCCGTGCGCGAGCTCGCGCCACGGCACCGGGCACCAGACCGGATCGACGATTTTCTCGGCGTGCTGAAGGCGTTCCTGGCCAGGGACCCGAAGGCGGCCAAGGGCTCGCAGCTGAGCCAGCTCGGCATCGACGTGCCGATGGCACGCGGCCGCGCGGACTCCGGCGACCTCGAGATCGACCTCACCGAACTGCTGACCGACGCGGCGGCGGTCGCTGGCGACCTGGGGGTGGGAATCGCGCTGTTCATCGACGAGATGCAGGACGTACCCGCCGCGGACGTCTCCGCGCTCTGCGCGGCATGCCACGAGCTGTCACAGAGCGGCGGTCCGCTGATCGTCGTCGGCGCCGGGCTGCCGCACCTGCCGTCGGTCCTGTCGGCGAGCAAGAGCTACTCCGAGCGCTTGTTTCGCTATGTGTCCATTGACCGCCTGGACCGGGCGGCTGCCGACATCGCGCTGCTCGTGCCGGCTAGGCGGGAAGGCGCTGACTTCCAGCCCGACGCGCTCGACGCGCTCTACGCCGCCGCCGACGGATATCCGTATTTCGTGCAGGCCTACGGGAAGGTGACCTGGGATGTCGCGGCGACAAGCCCGGTCACCCCGGGTGACGTGGCTGTGGCCTCCCCGCTGGCCGCCAGCGAGCTCGCGGTGGGCTTCTTTGGCAGCAGGTACGAGCGGGCCACTCCCGCCGAGCGGGAGTACATGCGGGCCATGGCACTGCTCGGCGACGACCCGGTTCCGACGGCGCAGGTTGCCGACGAGCTTGGCCGCAAGCCGTCGAGTGTCTCGCCCTCCCGGGACAGCCTGATCAAGAAAGGGCTGATCTACAGCTCGGAGCGCGGCCTGATCGCTTTCACGGTGCCGCACTTCGGGCGCTTCCTTCGCGCGCAGCCGGTCTGACCTCAGGAGCCGGTCGGGGTCGTCAGCCGGGCGAGCGACTTCTCTGGCGCTCTATAGGGCTATCTAGCTGGAGCACTAGACAGCCTTAGAAGGCCTCAGACTCCGTTGGCTGCGGTGACCTGCTCAGGCTCCGCCGCGGCAGGCGCATCCGCCAGGCGAATCCCGGGCGAGGGGCGCTGGCCGGCCATGGCAGCACGGCGCCGGTGGCGGCGTCGACAAGGACCGAAAGCACGATCGGCCGCCGGTGCTGCAGGTACACGCCGAAGACGAGCTCGGTGTCACGGTCGGCTAGCCGGCTCGGAAAGGCGATGTACCGCCAGCACAGCTCGCGCCACATGTCGCTGGGCTGATTATCAGCGATCAGGGCCGAGTGCCTGCGCCACTGCGTGGTTCGCTGGAGCGCGGCGAGTGTCTGCTCCGGGCTGATGACGCGAAGCTCGCAGGGCGCCGAGTAGCCGATCCTGACCAGCACGTCGCGGACCTCGGGAGAGAGCAGCCCGATGATGCCAAGCTCGATGCCGATGAGCAGCAGGTCGGCCAGGGCTCCGCGGGCGGTGCGCGGCAGCTGTATCGGCGGCGTGTCGATGGCGCCCAGGGCGGCGGCGGCGAGCAGCGCGGATCTGGCCAGGGTGCGGCCGGTGATCGGAGTCACGCTGAACTCGCCGAAACAGCCGCAGCCGATGTCCGGCCGGATGCTGCGGAGCTCGATCAGCGCGCAGGTGGCGACGATGAAGAGCAGGCTGGTGCCGAGCCGCACCAGCTCGGCTGGCGGGCCCTGGCCGGCCGAGCCGGAGGTGACGATCAGCCCGACACCGAAGGCGAACTCGGTCGCGCACAGCGCGACCGCGACCCAGCGCCGCAGCCTGACCGGGAAGAGCGCGGTCGGCCCGAGCGCGGCGTCGATGGACTTGCGCCGCACCGTACGCGCCAGCTTCGCCGCGCACCCCCCGAGCAGCATCAGGGCCAGCACCGGTATCTGGACTTCGCCGATAACTCTCAGCATGTCATCGGCGGACCATGAGGGTGGCGTTGAAGCAGCCGGCCTCGAGCTCGCCGCCGAGCGCGACGAAGCTGGCGAGCGTGAGGTCGGCTACCCGCCCGCGGGGTGAGGTCTGACAGGTGACGCAGTGGTCATTGAAGAGGCGCGCGATGGGCGCGCACCCGGTAACGGGCATGGTCATGGCGTCACCGGTGCACTCGTTGCGCACGCTCAGCATGCTGCCGACCGCCAGGTATGGCAGGTCGCGGAAGGCCGGCGCCTGACCGGGCGGGAACCCGGCGGCGGCGTCCTCCGCGCACCTGGCCGCCGAGTCGACAGCCGGGTAGAACAGGCCGAGGACGCCATAGGGCTCGTAGCCCGGGTCGTGCCAGATGGCCGAGCCGCCGATGGCGTCCGGTGGCCGCCCGCCCGCCGGGCTCTGACGCTGGACCTGGTCGGCACGGTACGGCGGCTGCGAGGTGGCGGGAATCAGCCCTTCCAGGTAACCCCTGCGCCGCAGCCCGATCACGTCGATCAGGTAGCCCGCGCGCAGGTTCGGGAACCTTACCTGGATCCGGCCATTCGCCTGCGGCGGGATGACGACCTCTTTCAGGCCTTTCGTCTTTCCCTCGTCGACGATCAGGTGATGGGGCCCGGACTCCACGATCGTTCCCGTCACCCGCCCGATGCTGGCCCACACCCGGTCGGCGACATTGGACTTTCCGGGAAGCAGCCGGATAACGGCCTCGTCACCGGGGTTGACTGCCGCGGGCTCTAAGGTCCCCCCGCGCCAGGCCGTGGCATCGGCTGTGAGGTTGTAGCGTCGTTCTCCCGCAGCGCTGCCGATCGTGATCAGGTGGGGGCTGGCGTCGAGGACCTCTCCGGTCACGGCACGGTAGAGCTGGGCGGCACCTGAGCCCGCCGACCGCGTCGCGGCAGCACCTCCCGGCCGCGTCGCGGCAGTGCTTCCCGGGCGCTTCGTCAGCCCTGTTCTGCCGGGGTAGGGCTGGCCGGCCGCTCCCGCGAGGCTGGCCGCGTCGGGCAAGGGCTGGAAGACGGCCGTCTTGAGCAGCCTGCGCCGTGCGAACCGACTTGCGCTGCCCGCGGTGGCCCCAGGGCACCGGTCACAGCACACGCCAGTCACGAACACAGCACACCAGCTTTCGCAGAACTCCCCTCGCAACACTCGACCATGCGCAGCGATCAGACTCGCCGTCAAGCGATTTCTTCGATCTTTTATGGTCAAGTCTGACGAGGACACCAGCGGGAGGCAGAGCGGATCGAGATCCGCGTTTCGTAAGTATGGTACTGACCAGGGACTCGTTACCGAGGGTAGTGAGACAGAAGCGGAGTGTCGTAGGTACCGTTAGGGGGTGAGCGTCGGGGGCGATCACGGTGACCAGGGGAAACGCGAACGGGGCTCCCCGGTCAGCGGCAAGGTGTCCGGGCACGAGCATGAGCGGCAGCCCGATGAGTCCTATCGTGCCGCCAGAGCAGCTCGCCATAGCCGGTCGGAAACGACTCCAGAGGCCGTGCCGCGCCAGCGCGCCGCGGCCGGAGTCGACGAGGCCGAGTTCCGCGAGTTCGTCACCTCCCGCGGCCGGGCGCTGCTTCGCTCCGCGTACCTGCTGACCGGTAACCTCGCGGACGCCGAGGACCTGGTCCAGTCCGCTCTGGCAAAGACCTATCAGGCCTGGGGCAGGATCGAGGACCGCAAGGCCCTGGACGGTTACGTGCGGCGTGCGATGGTGAACACGCACATCTCCTGGTGGCGCCACCGTCGGCTGGACGAGTACCCGACGGACGAGATCCCCGAAGTGCCCGTGGCCGACACCTCGGGTAACAGCGAGCTGCACGACACCCTGCAGCGTGCCATCGACCGGCTGCCGCAGCGCATGCGGGCCGCCGTCGTGCTGCGGTTCTTCGAGGACATGACGGAGGCCGAGGTCGCTGACGTGCTCGGGGTAAGCCAGGGGACGGTGAAGAGCACTGTCTCGCGTGCCGTGGCCAAGCTGCGCACAGACGCGGACTTGCTCGCCGAGTGATCGCCGCACATCACAGTGCGCTGCCAGTGACGTTTCGCCTCCAACGTGGCAACATCCACCCATGGATATTTCCGGCGCGCCTGGTCGGCCTGGCCAGATGGGCGGCGGGGGTAACGCAGTAGTCCGCAGGAGGTTTCCGTGCGCAGCACGATGATGGATGTCCCGCTGACCGTCACGAGGATCATGCAGTACGGCAGCACTGTCTACGGCGACCGTGAGGTGGTGACCCTGACCAGCAGCAGCACCAGACGCCAGACCTATGCGCAGACTGGCGCCAGGGCGGCCAGGCTCGCGGGTGCGCTGCGCGCGCTCGGGGTCGACGCAGACCAGCGGGTAGCGACGCTGATGTGGAACAACGCCGAGCACCTCGAGGCATACCTCGCGATCCCGTCGATGGGTGCGGTGCTGCACACGCTGAACCTCCGGCTTGAGCCTGAGGTCATCGGCTACATCGCCACGCACGCGGCCGATGATGTCGTGATTGTCGACTCCAGCCTGCTTCCGCTGCTCGCGCAGGTCCTGCCGCACGCCGCGACGATCCGCCACGTCATCGTCACGAGCGGCGAGGGCGAGGCGGCGGCCGACGCACTGGCGTCCGTGGCTGGCCCCGGCCGCGAGGTGCACTCGTACGAGGAACTCCTCGCCGCGCAGCCTGACACCTTCGACTGGCCAGAAGTCGATGAGCGGTCCGCGGCCGCCATGTGCTACACGAGCGGCACGACTGGTCATCCGAAGGGAGTGGTCTACAGCCACCGGTCGATGCACCTGCACTCGATGGCGGTCAACACCGGCTCGGTCTTCGCGATGTCGGAGCGCGACCGGGTGCTGCCGGTCGTCCCGATGTTCCACGCTAACGCGTGGGGACTGCCCTATGCCGCCGTGATGGCGGGCGCCAGCCTGGTCATGCCGGACAGATACCTGCAGCCAGAGCCGCTGGTACGGCTGATCGAGGGCGAGCGGCCGACGGTCGCCGGCGCGGTGCCGACGATCTGGAACGCCCTGCTCCAGCACGTCCGCGCCAACGGTGGCGACCTGAGTTCGCTGCGTATCGTCCCGTGCGGCGGTTCAGCGGTCCCGCATGCGCTGATGCAGGCGTACGAGAAGGAACTCGGCGTCCACATCCTGCAGGCCTGGGGCATGACCGAAACCTCGCCGCTCGGCAGTGTGGCCCACGCGCCGGTCGGAGTCACCGGCGACGAGGCATGGAAATACCGCGACACGCAGGGCAGGCTGATCTGCGAGGTGGAGGCCAGGCTCGTCGGTGACGGCGGCGCGATCCTGCCGAACGACGGTGAGGCGGTCGGCGAGGTCGAGGTGCGCGGTCCCTGGATCACCGGGGCGTACTACAAGGACGACGACCCGGAGAAGTTCCGCGACGGCTGGCTGCGGACCGGCGATGTCGGGACGATCGACCGGCTCGGTTATGTCGTGCTGACCGACCGGGCCAAGGACGTGATCAAGTCCGGCGGTGAGTGGATCTCCTCCATGGAACTCGAGAACGCGATCATGGCGCATCCCAGCGTGGTGGAGGCAGCGGTGATCGGGGTCGCCGACGACCGCTGGGGCGAGCGGCCGCTGGCAACCGTCGTCCTCGCGGCTGGGGCGACGACGACCGTGGCCGAGTTGCGCGACTTCCTGGCCAGTCGGGTACCGCGCTGGCAGCTGCCCGAGCGCTGGTCCTTCATCTCCGAGGTGCCGAAGACCAGTGTCGGCAAGTTCGCCAAGACCAAGATCAGGGATTCCTACGCGCGCGGCGAGTACGAGGTGATCGAGGCGCGCTGAGCGAGACGGCAAGCATGCGCTCACCGCGCCGGGATGACGTGCGGGGCCGGTACTGCCGACTGCTTTGCGACGGTCGTGGTGGTGCCGGTACCCTGAGTCAGCAGTCGGCCGGCTGCCGTCGTGGAACCTGCTCGGCAAGCCCGGTCGGCCCGCGTGAAACGGTACTCTGGCCTCCAGAGCGCCGAGGAGGCTTCGCCTAGTCCGGTCTATGGCGCCGCACTGCTAATGCGGTTTGGGTTCGCGCCCATCCGGGGTTCAAATCCCCGAGCCTCCGCTCCTGACCAGGGAGTTTGCGTTACGGCGCAGGCTCCCTGGCCTGTCTCAGAGATCAGCGGTGCCTCCAGATGGCACATTGCTGGCACCAGCGGGCCCGGCGAGTCCGCCGAGCCCTGCCCGCGTCAGTGGCGGGTTGGCTGAGGTTCAGTAATCCTCGGCCAGCTTGACTTCTGTCGTGTCCTTAAGTCAGTCCAGTTCCAGGCCCGGTAGATCGGCGCCGCACTGCGGGCACGTTGTCGGCGGATCGGTGTCAGCGACGGAGCCGCAGTCGGGGCAGACCCGCCGCAACAGGCAGGCCGGGTCACCTGGCCGGTCGTCGTCGTCGAGCCAGTCACGAGCGCCATCTGACCTGATCTCGCTCATCTCGCCCGGATCCTCTTCCTCGTATCCGATCGTGCCCTGTCCGGCTTCCGCTCAGGGCTCGCAGCCGCCTGGTCACTACCCGGTCGGCGATGTCCTCGCTGCGCCACAGCGCTTCATCGTCATGACTCCTCCCCGCGAGCTACCGGGCAGGCCTACCTTCACGGTACCTCGGGCGTCCATTACGAGCTTCGCGGGCGAACCCGGCGTGGTTCTCGTGAACCAG
>DASWAA010000001.1:0-3387 GCA_036391385.1 Streptosporangiaceae bacterium | reverse complement strand
TCAGCAGCAGGCGAGCGCGATCGTCGGCGCGCGGCAGCGCATCGTCGAGGGCGCGGTCGGCATGGTCCAGCTAGCCTTGCAGCGGCTCGAGGAAGACGGCGTGGTCGAACTGGACGAGGAGCGCAAGGCAGCGATGGTGTCAAACCTGCTCGTGGTGCTGTGCAGCGAGCAGGCCACCCAGCAGGTCGTCAACACCGGCTCGCTCTACTCCTGATCCGCGAACGGCAGCCAGGTGAGCGAGCGAAAGGGCGTGCTGCTCCGGCTCGATCCGGCCGTTCACGATGCCCTGGCCAGGTGGGCCGCCGACGAGTTGCGCAGCACGAACGCGCAGATCGAGTTCCTGCTCAGGCGTGCACTCGCCGACGCGGGCCGACTCCCCAGCCAGGCCGGCACAATGCGCAGACCGGGCCGGCCGCCGCGTGCCAGCGACGGCCGGCCCTCGGCCGGCTAGCCGCGCCGCGACCTTACCCGGCGAGCCGGTCAGGTCCGCGCTGAGCCGTATCCGAGCAGGGCGGCCAGGCCGAGCGCGCTGCGCGGCGCGTAGGCGATCCGCCACAGCCCGCCGTGCGCCGCCGCATAGGCCTCGTCCTGCCAGGGATGCGCGTGCGGCGGGCCGCCACCAGTCTGCAGGTCGTGCACGAGCAGCGCCGCCATCAGCACCCGGCACGTGTCCGGCTCGAATACCTCGGCTCCGAAACGGTGCGCCCCCGCGTAGGCCGCCGCGAGCGCCCGGTTCTTGATCACCGACCTGGTCCGTGTCGGCGGGGCCACGTTCAGCGACACCGTCGTCCCGCTATCGCGGGCCACGGCTGCCCGCCAGCGCTGCATCCGCTTCGCGAGCGCGTAATTGGGTCCTTGCTGCGCCACCAGGCTGTCGTTGATGCCGGGATCAGTACCGGGCAGGTAGGCACGGCGCAGCAGGCGCCCGCCGGACAGCGTCCGCAACGGGCGGCCGGCCAGCTTGCCGGCCGTCGACCGGCCCGCATAGGCGCGCACCGACTGCGCGACCGCATCGCCAGGCACCGCGAACACGTCCGTCGGCGTCGCCAGGAAGGCCAGCGCCAGGTCATCCCGTACGGCCCGCAGCCGCAGCGTCAGCGCGTCGGCGGCGACGCAGACCCGCACGTTCGCCTCGCCGTCGGCGTAGACGTAGTTGCCGAGGACGACCGGGCCGTCCAGCCCGGCGATCCAGTCGGCAGCTTCCGGCACCTCGCTGGTCAGGTCGAGCCCGGCGACCTCGGCGGTGCCACCTGGCCCCTTCACGCCCGCGTCGCCTGCCTGGTCAGCGCCCGATGCCCCACTGACCGGGACCAGGAGCGTGCCGGCGGTCGACCGCGCGGTCTGCAGTACCCGCTCCCACAGCGCAGGCGCCGGCAGATCGATGCCTGCGACCGTCACTCCCCAGCGCAACAGCACTGGCAGCGGCCCGATCTCCGATCCGGCGCCGAGTACGGCGACGGTCCGGCCGGGCAGGCTCAGCCACTCCGGGTGCGCGGCAACGGTCCGCACGGCTTGCGCGCAGGACGGCTCGATCACGCCGCCCGTCACCCAGGCATCCAGCCTGCGGGCCAGGTCGTCACCGCTCAGCCGCTCGCCGCGGTAGGGCACGGTCAGCCCGCGCTCGGCCTCGCCGGTGCCGCTCACCGTGATGGTGCCGATCGGCCGTAGCGCCGCTCGGGTCAGCAGATCACCGACTTCGTTCTCCTGCCCGTCCGGGAGCAGCACACGCATCCGGCCGTGCACGGACTCAAGCCCGTCGGCGGCGATCGCCAGTGCTGCTTCCCTGGATGCCAGGCCAGCCTCGATCAGCCGACGGAAGTGCGTAAGGTAACCCGAGCGCCAGTTCGTCTCCTGCTCAGCGCCGAGCGCCCCGGCCGGGTCCGTCCGGCGGAGCGCGTCCGCCACCACCGCCCGGCCAAGCGCCGACGTGCTGCGCCGGCCGTCAGCGGCGACGGGAAAGACGACTCCGGCTGGCTGGTCGGGGTGAGCGCCCGTCCCTTGAGTCATCTGCTCACTCAACACGTACCCCTGGCACACGGCAAGGGCGCCGTCCCCAAAGATCATGGATGTTTCTGAATCAATACGACACCTGGATTAGCTGGCCGGGCTAGCTGGCCAGGCACACATCGTCAAGACTGGGGTCTGGTGGCGCTGGAGTGTTCACCAGAATCGGCTGCATCAGCGGAATCTTGACCCACTTGGTGAAGGGCCCGAATCGTTCCTTGACGTAGAACCCGTCCAGCACCTGGAAACCTCCCGGGATGTAGCACGCGTGCATGCGGACCGGGACCCCGATATAGATGCCATTCTCGCCGCCCGGCCGCAGCGTCAGCCCGGCGATCGGCCGGCCAGACGCCAGAGGAATACCGCTGTACATCCGGGCCGTCCAGTACTTGACCGGGCCTGCCGAGATGAGCGACCACGGGTAGTCCGGGTTGGGAGGCGCCAGGGAGACGTCCTCGATCGTGACCGGCATCGGCCCGGGATCGAACAGGCTGACCGATACCGCGAACGTGCCCTTCTGCGGCGGGATGAGGATGTCGCCGATCTGGCCGCCGACGTTGTTCACGATTCGCGCGTTGAGCGGCCGGTGCATTCCCGGAAAGCCGCCGGCCAGATTCCACAGCTGAAGCGGCTGGTAGGTGGCGGCGATCACGGCGAGCGTGATGCCCACGGCCAGGACGAACCCGGCCACGAGGAACCACCACCTGCCCTGCGAGCGGTGATTAGCGGAGGCCGGCGAACCGCCGCCGATGACCGCCGCGTCGGTCTGGCTGGTCGCCATCAGGCCTCCAAATCACCGTTACCCGGCTAACGCTAGCCCGAAGAGGCTCAATGGCACAGCTACCGACCCTATTGCCCTCCTCGCTAGGCCCATCGATGGCCCATCGATGGGCCTATAGCACCACCGATGGGCCATCGATGGGGTCAGCTGGGGGTCGGCAGCGGGCGCGGGGCGAGCCGCGCGGGCCGCGAGGCGGTCAGGACTTCTTGGCGCGGCTGGGAGCTACCCTTGGCGGCTCGTCGGGCTGCTTGGGGTAGACCGGCGGCCACGGCGCATCGAGCAGTCCGCTCGCCCGGTCTCTCGCGTTCATCTCCAGCAGCGGCTCAAGCGACTGCGGGTCGTCGTTCATCCCGGCCCAGGGGTCACCGACCGAGTCGAGCCTGGCCGGCAGGGACGCGATCGTGAACTGATCCGGGTGGATGTCGTCGAGCTCGTCCCAGGCGATCGGCGTGGACACCTGCGCGCCGGGGCGCGCACGGACCGACCAGGCACCGAAGACGGTCTTGTGCGGAGCGTTCTGGTTGTAGTCGACAAACACGCGCTGGCCCCGCTCCTCCTTCCACCAGGCCGCCGTGACCAGGTCGGGACGGCGGCGTTCCAGC